>PCUU01000026.1 GCA_002786855.1 Cytophagales bacterium CG12_big_fil_rev_8_21_14_0_65_40_12 | reverse complement strand
TAAGATACTGAATATCAGTATCTTAATCCAATATCTGAGCCTATATTTTATACAAAACCTATTTCACCCAACGGGTATTCTAATTCTTGCAATGCATTATTTTTGGCTTCGCGAAGTACTCTTTCGTAAGTGCCAGAGCGGCCACCAACTAAGTCGGTGATGCTAGCAAAAATATCTTTGAAGAGGTTGGCGCCAATAATGGCCTCTCCTGTAATTACGCCATGGTATTTAGTAATTGAATGACCTTCAATAGATGGAGTGGTTGTTAGAATCATGTTGTTTTGAGTTAAGTTTTAAATGATACACCGTGCTCAAAAAAGAGCACGACTATACATGCGTAAACCTTTCGATCAAAGTTTTGTGATCTGGATAAGCGGAAGTGAGCTCGGAGCGATCGGCTAAATGGAAATCCTCAAACTCAAAACCTGGGGCAACCGTGCAGCCTACTAGGATATAATCACCAGAGATAATCTCGGCAGCAAACCAATAATGCTTCGGGATGACCACTTGGAATTGTTCACCTGCTTCTAAATCAATTCCTATGGTTTTAGTACTCAAATCCCCTTGTGGAGAAATAAAATGAATTTTAGCAGCGCCACCTGTGTGGAAATGCCAAATTTCATCTGAATTGAGCCGATGAAAATTAGAATTGCTTTCAGCGGTCAATAAAAAGTAAATAGAAGTGCCAAATACCCTAGAAGACTTATAACGATCGGGCAGTTTGAACTCATGCAATCGGTCTTTCGAGCGATAGGTTTCTTTGTAATAACCGCCTTCAGGATGTGCCTGTAATTCAAGCTTATCTATCCAATATTGAGCAGATTTAGTCATCAATCAGTCTTAATTAAAATCTTTGAATCTTACTTTTGTGAAGCCATTTCAACATTACAGATGATTTCAATCATTGGAGCAACAGAGCCACCAGCACCTGAAACACCAAATTCATTTCTATCAACCGTGCCTATAAGCTGGAAACCCGCTTTTTTACCACCGTCTCTGGTATCGATTGTGCCAATATGCTCGGCCTCAAGCACTACTTCTTTTGTGTTTCCTCTCATGGTCAGGTTGCCCACCACTTTGTACTTGTTTTCGCCAGATTTGGTAAACGAAGTGCTTTCAAATTTAATTGTAGGGTGGTTTTCCATATCAAAAAAATCAGCGGACTTTAGGTGATTGTCCCTTCCCTCAACCCCTGTGTTAATACTCGATACTTGGGCTGTGAATGAAACTTTTGCATTGCTAAAATCTTCTGCTGTGCCTCCTTCAACTGTGGCTTCAAATGAAGTAAACCGTCCATTGACGAAAGAAATCCCTGAATGTTTGGCATTAAAAAGAATGCTTGAATGGGCAGGGTCTAATTTCCAGCTTTGGGCTTTTACCGTGCTTACAGAAAACAAGCTGAAACATATTAGAAGGGGTAAGATGATTTTTTTCATGAGAAAAATTTTAAAGTCTTTGGATTGAAATTAGTGATTTTATCGTCACCAACACATCTTTTGAAGGTGTTGACTTAATTTTTTGGGCCGAAGCCGAATTTTTGAACAAATAGATTTAAAAGCGCCATTTGGTTTTTGGTCCTTACCAAGTTTTCATCCTCAAAGGTGATTTTATAATAAACATCGCCATTGAGGTAATCCGTAAGAAATCGAACAGCCATTATATAAGTCATATAAATGCCACCAAAATAGAGATTTTCTTTTTCAATTGGTGAAATAAATGAAGCAACCGATTTCATGAAGCCTTCTGTTAGTGCTTCAAAGATTTCATCCCTGAAAACGATTTGCTTCAAATCTCTTTCTGATTCTTTGGTGGGTGAAATACAGGTACGCATTAAATCCCCAAAATCATAGAGCATGCTTCCTCCACCTACGGTATCTAAATCAATTACATATTGGAAGGATGAGGTTGTTCTGTTCAGTAAAATGTTGTCAATTTTTGTGTCGTTGTGACACACTCTCAATGGTAATCCATTGAGCCAGAGTGAATTCATTTTTTCGTTGATCCAAGCGAATGACTCGACTTGCTCAACCAAGTTGGTTATTGAATTTAATCGTGCAGCCTTATCTTTTTCCTTCGCTTCGGCTAACTGATTGAGTCTTAATTCAAGATTATGGAAGCCTGGGATTACTTCTTTGAAATCAGCAGGATTGAGCGAGTTGGTTTGCTTCAAAAACTCTCCAAAACCATAGGCTGCTTCAAAAGCCTCGTTATTTGATTCAACGCTAGAAGGTGCATAGGCTTCTGCAATAAAGCGCTGCATTCTAAAAACACCATTTTCGGTAAAGAGAGCGCTTCCGCCTTCTTCTGTCAAAACTTCTTCTACCAATATCGAAGTATCGGGCAGGGCATTGAGCAACTTTCGGTTCTCAACAATATGCTCAACCAAAGGGAAAACAGATTGATTGATTTTTTGAAGAAGATATTCCGATTTTTCGCAAGTTACTTTCCAAGTAGCGTTGATATGGCCTCCACCAAAAGGTGTGATGGAGACCACTTTATCCTTGATTTGAAAGCGTGAAGCCGTTTCAGAAACGACTTTCATTAACCTACTTTTGATGGATATTTACCATCGGCTATCATTTTGTTAATTCCGTTTACCACGTGTGGTTTATCTTCTTGATAAGTAACGCCAAGCCAAGAAGCTGAAGTAGGTACCACTTTTACTGTGGCCTTGCCTTCTTTCATCAAGTTGTCTACTTCAACAGGGATAAAGCACTCTGCTTTTGGGTTTTCATGATTCTGCTTTACGAAATCAATGAATTTTTCTTCGAAGTCACCAAGCACGGAAGTTGGGAAGCCCCAGAAGTTCATAGATACATAGGTTTTTGGATCGAGTGTATGACGAACACCATCTTCTTCGTAAGAAATCTCATCTCCATCTTTGCTGATAGAAAGGGTTTCTTTGATGCCAGTAAGGTTCATGTTGGCGTCTACTTGGCAAACACCACGATTCACAGTGCCATGATCCGATAATGTATTCACTAATCCATAACCCATGATCAAATGCTCGTTAGGTTTTAACGCTTTCATGGCTACAACCACTTCGGTAAATGATTCTTGACCGTAATAATCATCGGCATTGATGACTACGAAAGGCTCGTTGATCAAGTGTTTTGCGGCTAAAATCGCATGTGTGGTTCCCCATGGTTTTTTGCGATTGGCCTCATAAGGAGCAGTGTGTTGGGTGTATTCATTTTGAAAGGCATATTCCATTTTGATTTTTCCTTGAAACCTGTCTTTATAATGATCGTCAAAGGCATCTTTCAAATCCGTTCTTATAATAAACACCACTTTAGAGAAGCCAGCATTGATGGCATCATGGATTGAATAATCCATAATAATCTCTCCATTTGGGCCAATTCCATCCAATTGTTTATTGCCACCATATCGGCTACCCATACCGGCTGCCAGAACTACTAAAGTCAAATCCATTTTCTGCTCGATTTTAATTATACTTGTTGGTTCGAAGTTGTCGAAAAAGACAAGACAAGTCAATTTAAGAAATCATTATTATGCATTTGGCCTCACTGGATTGGATCATCATCATCTCATTTTTTGTTGTTTTCTTGCTTATAGGCATCAAGGTGTCCAAAAAAGCAGGAACGAGCTCGAAAGAATTTTTTTTATCAGGAAGGAATATGCCATGGTGGCTTTTGGGAATTTCCATGGTTGCCACCACATTTTCGGCTGATACACCCAACTTGGTCACTGATATTGTCAGGCAAAATGGAGTAGCTGGTAACTGGGTTTGGTGGGCTTTCTTGATTACGGGAATGCTTACAGTTTTTGTTTACGCCAAACTCTGGCGCAAATCCGGTGTACTTACCGACCTTGAATTTTATGAAACCCGATACAGCGGAAAGGAAGCTGCTTTTTTAAGAGGCTTTAGGGCCATCTACCTTGGTGTATTCTTCAATGTGATGATCATGGCCTCGGTGTCTTTGGCTGCCATTAAGATTGGCGAGGTCATGTTTGGGCTTGAGCCATGGAAAACCATTGTATATGCCTCAGTAATTACTGTGGCTTATAGTTCTATGGGCGGACTTAGAGGCGTAATTTTAACCGACTTCCTCCAGTTTTTAGTGGCCATGGTGGGTTCTATAGCAGCGGCTATTTACATTGTCAATTTGCCAGAAGTAGGCGGTTTAACGGAATTATTGGCGCACGAAAATGTTAAAGATAAGCTCGATCTTATTCCTGATTTTAATAATAGAGAATTGTTCATCACGCTGTTGGTGATTCCAATTGCGGTGCAATGGTGGAGCGTTTGGTATCCAGGAGCAGAACCAGGTGGGGGAGGCTATATCGCACAGCGAATGCTTTCTGCCAAAGACGAGAAGAACGCAGTTTCAGCCACATTGCTTTTCAACATTACTCATTATGCATTGCGCCCTTGGCCATGGATTTTAATTGCTTTGGCTTCCTTGGTGGTTTTTCCAGATTTAGATGCGATTAGAACGGCCTTCCCAAATATTTCTGAAGGCAAAATAGGGAATGATCTCGGCTATTCTGCCATGTTGCTTTCGTTGCCTGCTGGCTTATTGGGCGTAGTAATCGCTTCTCTGATTGCCGCTTTCATGTCTACCATTTCTACTCATTTGAACTGGGGTTCGTCTTATATTGCTTATGATTTCTACCAGCGATTTGTGAAGCCAGAAGCGAGCGAAAAGGAATTGGTAAATGTAGGAAGGATTTCTACGGTGCTGCTCATGGTTTTTGCAGGACTTTTTGCTTTGGTGCTGACCAGCGCTTATAATGCCTTTCAGATTTTACTATCGATTGGCGCAGGAACGGGCTCAATTTTTATTCTGAGATGGTTTTGGTGGAGGATCAATGCCTATTCTGAAATCGCAGGGATGACGATGTCATTTATATTGGCATTGCTTTTTAACAAAGATATTGGCCCAGAGATTTTCTCATCTATTCCAGATGATTACAAATTACTATTAAGCGTGGGCATTACCACCGTAACATGGCTCTTGGTGACCTTAACTACCAGACCTACTGACTACAAGAAATTGGCAACTTTCTTTAACTCCGTGCGACCTTATGGTATGGGATGGAATGGCTTTAAGAAAATTGCCAAGACAGAAGGAATTGCCCTCGAATCCAAAATTGGCAGTTTCAGCATCGACCTTTTGGCCATGTTTTTGGGAATTGTGATTGTTTATGCAGCCCTGTTTGCGACTGGAATGTTTATCTATGGCAACATTACGACTGCGCTAATTCTTTCAGGAATTACACTAATAGGCGTACTTCTACTGATGAAGACCTGGAAGAAGTTGACCTTTTAAAAAGCAAAATCCTTCAACAGATAGATTAAGCTGTTGAAGGATTTTAAAGTTTTTTGATGGGCGATTATTTTCTCAAAAAGGTATTTACGGCATCTGTATATCGTGCTCTGTATTGAGGAAGTGTATATATCTGTACATGATCAGCTCCTTCAAATAACTCAGCTTGCACGTTGCCTAAGCCCTTTATTTCGGCTTCCAAAATAGCGGCTGGAGTGGTTTTATCGCCATTGCCGTACAATACTAAAGTGGGTAGCGGATGCGCTGTGAGTAAGTAGGACAACTTCATGTTTTGCCCCCAATCATCGATCACATGATCAAATTTATTGAACGACATATTGAAGATAAATTCAGGAATGCCCATTTCATCGCTGGCCACTTTCGAGGTTTCGTAAATATTGCTGAGCGGGCTGGCTAAAATAAGTTTATCTACTACAAGCCCTTCATTTTTACAATAATCGATTAAGTCGGGTCTATTCACGGCAGTGGCACTGGCCATTGCGCCCATCGAAAAACCCCAAAGCACAAAGTGCGTTTGGTTAAAATTCTTTTTAAGCATGGCCATTGAACCTACAATGTCTTCGGCAAATTCATAACCTAAGGCGGTTTTGGCATCTTCAGACTTTCCTGAGTTTCTTAAATCAGGAATGAAAATATTGTAAAGTGAGTCTAAACCTGTTTCTTTGATCAAAGCCAAATACTTCATGGTTTTCAATCGGTTTGAAGTGCGACCGTGATTGATCATTAAAGTCCTGGTGATGCTATCTTTTGAAGCTGGAATATACCAGCCATTCAATTTGATTCCATCGAAAAGCGTTTCATAGTCTAATTCAGCATAATTCGAAAAACCGTAGTCAGCAGGATCTCTATTGTCTCCAATCTCGAATTTTGCCACCATTTCTGGATTATCAAGAACAGATTCAAAAGTGTAGCGATCGTAATCGGTAATCATGCTGACCGTGTATGGCAAAACCAAAAAATAGAATGCCGCGATCACCAGCAACAAGCCAATGATCATGATTTTGAAAAACTTCTTCATAGCTTAATTTTTAGAGAGTGAAGCGAGTAAATATAATACTGCCATTCGAATAGCAACCCCATTTTCAACCTGATCAAGGATGATGGCGTGGTCAGAATCAGCGACATCTGAATTCAATTCTACGCCTCGGTTAATGGGGCCTGGGTGCATGATTACAATTTCTTTATTGAGCGAGTCGAGCAACTTTTTATTTACCCCATAGTACAAAGAGTACTCTCTTAGAGAAGGAAAGTATTTGATCTGCTGGCGCTCAAGTTGAATGCGAAGTACATTGGCGACATCGCACCATTCTAATGCTTTCCTAACATTCAACTCAACTTTTACTCCTAAAGAGGTAATGTGTTTTGGCAGCAAAGTAATTGGCCCACAAACCATGACCTCTGCACCTAATTTTTTGAGTGCGAAGATGTTTGAAAGTGCTACGCGAGAGTGCAGGATATCTCCAATGATTGCTACTTTCTTTCCTGCAACTCCTCCCAATTTTTCTCTGATCGAAAAGGTATCCAACAAAGCTTGAGTAGGATGTTCGTGCGTTCCATCGCCTGCGTTGACAATGTTGGCTTTGATGTGTTTGGATAGAAAGTGAGGCGCACCTGGGCTAGAATGTCGCATCACGATCATATCTACCTTCATCGATAAGATATTGTTGACCGTGTCGAGCAGGGTTTCTCCCTTTTTTACGGAGCTATTGCTTGAAGAAAAATTGAGAATATCTGCCGAAAGCCTCTTCTCTGCCAGTTCGAACGAGAGTTTTGTTCGTGTCGAATTTTCAAAGAAAACATTGGCTATGGTAATGTCTCTTAGTGAAGGTACTTTTTTGATTGGCCTATTAATAACGTCCTTGAATTCATCGGCAGTTTGAAAAATAAGCTCAATATCTTCAGGAGTTAAATCCTTAATTCCTAAAAGATGTTTGACACTTAGTTGCTCCTGCATTATTGTTCTTCGTTAGTAATTAGCCATACATTATCATCGGCAACGCCTTGTTCCACCCACTCTACCAATACCTTTTGAGAATCAAGCGTATTGACTTGACTGCCAAAGTAGTCTGGCTTTACGGGCACATGCCTTGAGTATTTTCTTTCGACCAAAACCATAAGTTCTACTTTGGCAGGTCTGCCATAGGCAATCATGGCATCCATTGCTGCTCTAATGGACCTTCCTGTATAGAATACATCATCAATTAGTATCACCTTTTTGCCTTCGATCAAGAAATCGATTTTGGTTTCATTGGCTCTTTTTGGAGATTCTCTTCGCCTGAAGTCGTCACGATAGAATGTAGAATCCAGATAACCCAACTCAATTTCAGCTTTGGTAAATTCTAACAATCTGGCTTTGATCCGTTCGGCAAAATAGATGCCCCTTGGCTGAAGACCAAGAAATACGGTATTTTCAAAATTCTGGTGGTTTTCTATCAGTTCCTGACAGAGTCGGCCGATTGTGATGGCCAGTTGAGGATGTCCTAGAAGGAGTCTGCGTTGCATTTCAAGTGTCAAAGATACTAAAAGGATTGTCTAGTGGAACAGTTCATTGCAATTAATCGAGGCCTTTTGCTTTTTCGGCCACGCTGATCGTGACTTTGTTGATAAAAAATACCTTTTTCTGGTCTGCAGATTCTCCTTTAGTTCTAATGTTTTGGACTCCTGAAACGAGAAAATGGTTGTCGTACCACTTTATAGTGCGTAGGCTATTTTCATTTTCATAGCGTAATACATCGTTTTCGGTTCTTAAAGCGATTTCGCTCACGAGCGGTTCTTGAGTACTCGTGCTGTCCATCAATTTGCCACGCAGCTCTTCTTTAGAATAGTATAAGTACACGGCTCGGTTATCGAGCCATTGCAGCTCACCCATGTTCACGGGCATTCCATTCATTTCTTTATCTATTTCTGCCCAATCATCCCATAGTATTTGACCTTGTTTGTCCATCACCAAAGTATAGGCATGCGAGAATTCAAAGTCAAAGGTGCCCATATTGCCCAAGCTGTTGTTGCTTAAGGGATCGTTGTAATTGTTGATTCCTCTGTAATTATAATTCCTACCTACCCCATCATACCCTCCATAGCGACTATTGATATCGTCTATATGGGTGAAGCCTTTGATGAATTCCCCGAAAAACACATAGTGGTCATCGTCTTCCATTAATTCCGATAGCAGGGGATGGACCCTGTAACGTACTTCCTTGCCCGCTTTTTTGGCATTGAGGGCCTTCTTCCTGTATTTCTCCGCTTTCTTTTCACCCAGATAAGAGAAAAAATGATTCAGCTCGCCAAAACTTAAGTATTGCATTGATTGCTCGCCCACTCTATCCACGTGGTTGATGTAAATTCCTGCTGGGTTGCTGTCTGACTTGAAGCCATAAAGCCCAGTAACCACCTGGCTAATGTCGTTTATGGAAGAGGAGATTCCATTGATCAGGCTATATTCGGGCTTGGTCAGCAGTTCGTAGTCTCTCACAGGATTGCCCAGATAGTCATAGGTATTGACGATGATTGTTTTGTCTCGGGCCAAGTTAAATTGACTTACCAGAACGTTGAAAGTGAGTCCATCCTTATTCACTTTGACTTCAATCAACTTTGAATCGTTTTTAAAAACGTTGGGCAGCGTCCTTATTTTGTCGTTTTCTAAGTCATAAGCCATGACCACCGGCCTTCCGTCATGATAGCCACCAATTACCGCAGAGTTTTGTACGACTTCAAACTCTTCTATTTCAATTTCGAGCAAATCTTTAGCTTCATGAGAAATGATTTGCCGACTTTGGTTGTCAATCACTAGCACCTTTACTTTAGTTTGAGCAGGTGAGTTTTGGAGCAATAAATAGGTTTTGTTATTGGTGTAGTGGTAGCCAAGTAATCTAAATTCTCGCTGTACTTTGATGCTGTCTTCCCAAACAAGCTTCAGGTCAGTATCCATTTGAGAAATTACCAAGGGGTATTCTTTTCCTTGAGAGGCCAAAAGTGATTGCACCAATAAAAAGCCTTGTTCTTCCGTGGAAATAGCAAAAGGCGCATCATTGCGCCAATCAAAATCCATTTCGAAACGGCCGTTATGCTCGATTTGTGCCACCAAACTTTGGGTGAATAAGCATAAGAAAAGAAAAAGCTTTTTTTTCACTGCTCTTGAGATTTAGAAATGATGATGTCGAAGGCATCTTTGGTCACGGACTGAACAGACAGCCTCGATAATCTAAGCAAATCCATTTGGCCCAATCTTTCATCTGCCTTAACCTCTTCTAACGTGACGGGCTTCTTGAGTTTTTCTTTTGCAACAAAATCCACCACTACCCAACGGTCATCGTCTATGGTGGGGTCGGGGTAATGTTCTTTTACGCACTCGGCAATGCCCACAATTGCTTTTTCATTTACGCTATGATAAAAAAGGGCCAAGTCGCCAACTTTCATTGCTTTCAGGTTGTTTCTGGCAGTGTAGTTCCTAACACCATCCCAAAGATCGGGGCCTTTTGCTACAAGATCGTCCCAAGAGTAAGTGTTAGGTTCTGATTTGATCAACCAATAATTCATAAAGACTTATTTTTAATTTAGCTTTCGATTGAATTTATGAAATGTTCTATGATATAAAAAGGAACGCTCAATTTCAATCCATTTAATGATTAACCACTGCTGCTTTGGACAATAATACCATTCTTAAACAACTCAAACTTCTGGCAGCCCTTATGGAACTGCACGATGAAAACAGCTTCAAAATCAGGGGGTACCAAAATGCAATTTTCAACCTCGATAAAACGGACATCGAACTTGGTGAACTTTCTTTAGAAGCTTTGGAAAAAATTGACGGCATAGGTAAGAGCATCGCAAAAACGATTAGCGAGATCAATACCAATGGAGTTTCTGTTTCACTGCAAGAATACCTCAATACTACTCCTCAAGGAATCGTAGAATTGCTCGACATTAAAGGGATTGGCCCAAAGAAAATCAAGGTGCTTTGGAAGGAATTGGGGATAGAAAGTGGTCATGAATTGAAAGAAGCTGCAAATGCAGGGCTTGTAGCTAAACTGAAAGGCTTTGGCGATAAAACCCAGCAGACCATTATTAACGCCTTGGAATTTAAAGAGGCCAATGCCAACAAATTGCATTATGCCGATGCAGAACAACTTGTTTCGGAAATCATTGAGCGGCTGAAATCCATTCAACCCGAGATCATTTGCGAAGCTACCGGTGAAATCCGAAGGAAAATGGAAGTAATTGAGCTCATAGATATTTTGGTTGGGCTCAATGATATTGATGCTTTGGAAGAAGCTTTAGACGAATCAGAAGATTTTGAGCAAATACTGGAATTATCAGGGCCAATTACATGGAGAGGCCACTTTAAAGAACTCCGCATTCCTGTTCAGCTTTCCTATTGCGATAAAAGGGCATTTGTTACCGAGCAATTTCTGAGAACAGGAAATGCCAACCACATCAATGAAATCGTCAAGGATAAGTTGAGCTTAAAAGACATTGCTAAACAGGGTAATTTCTCGAGTGAAGCCGAGATTTATAAAGCCGCTAATTTTGCTTTTATAGCTCCCGAAATGCGAGAAGGTACTTTCGAAATTGAGGCAGCCAAAAACGGAACACTTCCAAATTTGGTCGAAATGAAAGACTTGAAGGGTATTTTGCATAATCATTCCACTTACAGTGATGGTAAACATTCGCTCGAACAAATGGCGGTGCATTGCAAAAACCTTGGCTATGAATATTTAGGAATTTGCGATCATAGCAAGTCAGCCTTCTACGCGAATGGATTGAATGAAGATCGACTACTTCAGCAACATGCCGAAATTGATGCACTCAACAAGAAACTGTCGCCCTTCAAAATTTTCAAGGGCATTGAGTCTGATATTCTCTATGATGGAAATCTTGATTACGACAACCAAGTACTCGCTAGTTTCGACTTTATTGTAGCTTCTGTACATTCTATTTTGAACATGAAGTTAGAAAAGGCAACTCAACGACTGCTCACTGCGATTGAAAATCCCTATACCACCATTTTAGGCCACCCAACAGGACGACTTTTGCTAAGACGAGAAGGCTACCCGATAGACCATAAAGCAGTAATTGATCATTGTGCCAAGCATAATGTGGTGATCGAGATCAATGCAAATCCTTGGCGTTTGGATTTGGACTGGCGATGGGTGCATTATGCCCTTGAACAAGGGGTGAAGCTTTCCCTCAATCCCGATGCCCACGAGATGGAAGGCTATGATGATATGTATTACGGTTTGTTGGCAGGCAGAAAGGGAGGGCTAACAGCTGATATGACTTTCAATGCGCTCAGTGCCGAAGAGATTGGGAAGTATTTTGAAGAAAGAAAATCCAAAATAAGCCCTCATGCCTAAACAGAAAATACTGATTCTTCGCTTTTCTTCCATTGGTGATATTGTGCTCACAACACCCATCGTTCGCGCCTTAAAAACCCAGTTGGAAGATGCCGAGGTTCATTTCTGTACCAAAAATCAATTCGCTCCAATTTTGGAAGCCAACCCATACATTGATAAGATTCATTTGCTTGAGGATGATTTAGGTGAGCTGATTCAGCAGCTCAAAGCTGAAAAATTTGATCATATCATAGACTTGCACAATAACCTGCGGACAAGAATCATCAAGCTGCGCCTGAGCAAACCGAGCCAATCTTTCGACAAGCTGAATTGGGAGAAATGGCTGATTGTGAATTTCAAAATCAACAAGCTTCCTAATGTTCATATTGTAGATCGCTACTATGATACAGCCATTCCTTTGGGTATTAAAAAAGACAACTTGGGGCTCGACTATTTTATTCCTGAAAAAGACGAGGTTGAGAAGGACTGGTTGCCTGAAACACATAGAAATGGCTACGTGGCTTTCGCCATTGGCGGGCAGTTAAATACCAAAAAACTTCCAGTAGATAGAATTATCGAACTTTGCGATAAAATCAATAAGCCCATTATAGTTTTGGGCGGAAAAGAAGATGCAGCGGTTGGCGAGCGTCTTGAAGATTTTTTTAACCGAAAACATGATCTTGAGGACATGAAAAAACCATTGGAGGAATTGGGGAAGAAAGCCATCATTTACAATGCTTGCGGCAAGTTCAATCTCAATCAATCCGCTTCGATTTTAAAAGGAGCCTCTCATGTTTTTTCTCACGATACAGGCTTAATGCATATAGCAGCCGCATTCAAAAAGAACATCTTTTCCATTTGGGGCAATACCATTCCAGAATTTGGTATGTATCCTTATCAAACCAAATTCACCATTTTGGAAAATAAAAAAATCGATTGTAGGCCATGTTCTAAAATTGGCTTTGATAAATGCCCCAAAGGGCACTTCAATTGTATGAACGGAATCATCTTTGACTTTTGGCTTCCATGAAATATCAACGCTTGCAACGCGCCTCCTTAGTTTTATTCGCGGCTTCCGTACTTTTGGAAGTAGGTATGAGATCAAACAAAATACAATTTGATGATGAACCTCTTATGCTTGGTATTTCCTTGGCATTGGTGCTCGTATCAATTGCAATGAACGTGAGTATTGTCAGAAAAATGGGAGTACCTCAAAAAGTTAAAACGGTGAGTCAGTGGATTGGTATTGCCGTGAGTGTTTATGCCTTTTTGTTGTATGTAGTGATTCCTTAGTAAAGAATTTAGCGAATCCACATCACTCCATCTTCAAAATGGCTCAAAATCACTGATCGATCCATAATGAAATACAATAATTTTCTTTATTATCTTCTATCTTTGGGTCAAAGTCAACCTTAAATGATGCTTAAAAAAATACTTTTGCTTGGTTCAGGCGAGCTGGGCAAAGAATTCACGATTTCGTGTCAGCGATTGGGCCAGCATGTAATTGCAGTGGATAGCTATATTAATGCCCCGGCAATGCAGGTGGCTGACGAATTTGAGGTAATTAATATGCTCGATGGTCAGGAACTCGACAAATTAATCGCAAAACATCGACCTGATATCATTGTCCCAGAGATTGAGGCCATCCGAACAGAGAGGCTCTATGATTACGAAGCCAGCGGTATTCAGGTAGTGCCGAGTGCAAAAGCAGCCAATTTTACCATGAACAGAAAATCCATCAGGGATTTGGCAGCCAAAGAACTTAAAGTAAAAACCCCAAAATACCTCTATGCCTCAAGTTTGGATGAATTGATTATTTCTGTCAATAAAATTGGGGTGCCTTGTGTCATCAAACCATTGATGTCGTCATCTGGAAAAGGACAATCCGTTATTAAAACCAAAACGGATATTGAAACGGCATGGAAAGCGGCCGGAAAAGGACGAGGAGACTCGGGTAAGGTAATCGTTGAAGAATTTGTAGCCTTCGAATCAGAAATTACCCTGCTCACCGTGACCCAAATGAATGGAGAAACCCTTTTCTGCCAGCCCATTGGCCATCGCCAAGAAAGAGGGGACTATATGGAGAGCTGGCAACCCGCATTAGTGAGCCAAGCGCAACTGGAAGAAGCCCAATCCATTGCCAAAAAGGTAACCGCTGCATTAGGCGGAGAAGGCATTTGGGGGGTGGAATTCTTCTTGACCAAGAATGAAGTTTATTTTTCGGAATTATCCCCAAGGCCGCATGATACAGGAATGGTAACCTTGGCCAATACCCAAAATTTTAATCAGTTTGAGTTGCATGCTCGGGCTGTTTTAGGCCTTGACATTCCTCAAATCGATTTTCAAAAAAGTGGTGCAAGCGCGGTAATTCTTACAGAATCAATCGGCACAACCCCGAAGTATTCAGGACTGGAAGAAGCTGCCAAAGTCCAGAATTCAGACTTTAGGATTTTCGGAAAGCCCATCACCAGGCCATACCGCAGAATGGGCGTTGCTTTGGCCTATGGTTCTTTAGACGCAGATATTGACGAAATCAGAAAAACAGCAAGAGAAGTAGCTTCAAAAATTAAGGTGAAGTAACGACTGAAGATCTACAACCTAAGAATGGGAAGTAGATATTTACTTGATTACCTTAATCGTATCTCAATGATTTTACTGGATTGAGCATTGCCGCCTTGTAAGCGCGATAACCAACCGATAGAATGGCGATAGCCGAGGTAAGCATAAAAGCTATTAAGAATATTAAAGGAGAAATATCAATTCTGTAAGCAAAACCATTTAGCCACTCTTCTGCTCCATAGTAGGCCAATGGTGAGGCCAAAACAGTAGACAAAAGGATTAACCAAACATACTTTGAGGAGAGTAGAAGCATCAGGCTTTGAACGTTGGCACCCACTACTTTTCTTATGCCTATTTCTTTAGTCTTTTGTTGAGCCACAAACGAAATCAAACTGTAAAGCCCAAGACTTCCGATTGCCAAGGCCAAAAAGGCCACAAAATTGATAAATTGGAATATGATTTTGTCCAATAGGTAATCGCGTTCAAGTTCACTGCTGAAAGTTTCATAGCCAGGAATGTAGTCTTGATTGTCTTTGGTAGATACTTGTTCAAAAAAGGCCATGGCTTCAGCATAATGACCTTCTTTAACCTTCATAAATCCTTGATTATAACCCTCATAATCACTTTCAAAAACAGAAGGTCTAATTGTGTTTTTGAGGTTTTCACTATGGAAATCGGCCAAAACGCCAACGATCTTTCCTTCTGCGCCATTCATGATCAACCGCTCACCGATAGCGTCTGCGGGATTTGCCCAGCCTAGTTTCTCAGTGAGAAGTTTAGTCACAATTACGTTCTGAATTGGATCAACATAACTCGTACTGGTAAACCAATTTCCAGCGATCATTTCTAGCTTGAACATATCTAGGTAGTCGATATCAACATGCTTATAGTCTACTTGAATTTCGCTCCTTTCTCCCTGTGAAGGCAAATAGCAAGAGGTACTCCATGCAAAATTGGCATTCGGGCCACCCGTTCCATAGGATACTTTTTCAATATAAGGACTGGCCAGCAATTGGGCTTTGGCAGCATTCAACTGGGTTTGGTCAACCATATAGCCGGACTTCATAAAATCCCGGAACATCACGATATTATCAGTTTCGTAGCCCAAGTCTTTATTTTTGATGTAAGAAAATTGTGCATTGAAAATGAGTAATACAATTACCAAAACCTGTGCAAACACAAACTGAACAGTCAAAAGGGTGTTTCTTATGAAAGCTTTGTTGCCTCTCAATTGAGTAAACTTGCTGCGCATCACCTCTAAGGGTTTAAAGTTGACAAGCAATATGGCTGGATATAAGCCCGCGAAAAAAGTAATTCCCAACACTAGAAATAGGGCAAAAATCACCGATTGCCATTCAAGAAAAAGATCCATTGAAACCAATGACAAAGCATAGTTGATCTGGTTCAACAAAATTTCAGCAAACCAAAGTGAAAGAAAACCGGCCACAAGTGTCAATAATGAAAGTTCAAGAAAGAACTGAGCGGCAAGATGACCTTTGCTACTGCCTAAAATTTTCTTGATACCGATTTCCTGACTACGTTTTAATGCATAAGCTGTTGAAAGATTGATAAAGTTGATGGAACAAGTCAGGAGTACGAAGAGGGCTACAATGACGAGTCCATAAACAGTTTCTTTGGGAATGGTGTAATTCACGCCCTCAAATTTATCATCGGTATGCAGTGTCTTTAGTGCGCCCAAATTGAATGATATAAACTGAGCAGCTTCCTCCCCAAAATTCTGAACTATAATGTCCTGCATTTGAGATTGAAGAGATTCAACACTGACATTTTCTGGCAATAATACCCAGGTAGTGCCAATGCTTGTAACATCCCATTCTTCACGTACATAAAATTCTTGTACCTGCTTCATCATGGCCACATTGGCAATCATGGTATAAGGCAAATTGGTATTTAACCTCGGATCCTTTACAATTCCCCGAACTACCCCCAACTCTCTTCTCGTAAAGTCTATTGTTTTACCCATTGGATCCTCATCTCCAAATAGCTTTTTAGCAGTACTTTCAGTAAGGATCACCGCTTTTGGGTCCTCGAAAACATTAGCCTTGTCACCGCGCACCCAATCTTGATCGAACATCTTAAAAAAATGTTTGTCCACAAAAAGGATCATCTGCTGATCAAATTTTTCATCATCGACAAAAAGCCTTACCTCCATCGGCCCAATGGTTCTAGAAACGGCTTCTATTTGCGGATAGTCGTTGCGGAGCACTTTATGAAGAGGCTCGGGTGTTTGGCTTGAGTAGTTGGTTCCCCAATCATTTTGTTGGAGAAAATTAACGCGATAAACTCTATCAGCATTGGTGTGAAAATGATCGAAGGTATACTGGTATTTAATTACCGTAAACACTACGATACTCACGGTTATCCCAATGGTAAGGGTCAGTAGATTGATTGAAGAGTTGGCGCCATTCCTAAGAATATTACGAACAGAAGTTTTGAGGAGGACTTTAAACATGATGGCTTCTTTTAAATTTTCATTTCCTTGTTCAAACTAGATACCATTCACAATAATCCCCTGAAATACAGCAATGGAACAATTTCGTTTGATTTTAGATATATTGAAAGTGTTTCGATGTGAAACACTGACCTGTTCATACTTCGTACACACATAAAATCTCCGTTTCTATTTTGAAAGAGCCAGTCAATATTTTAGTGGTAGACGATGATGAGGATGTTCTCATCACGGCAGAAGTTGTATTGAAGCAAAAATTCAAAGTCGTCAACACGCTTAGCAACCCGGCTGAGATTCCGATGGCCCTGAAGGCTATGGAATATCAAATCGCTTTGCTCGACATGAATTATGCCACTGGCGGCTCCTCTGGCAAGGAAGGACTCAAATGGCTTTCTTGGATTTATAATCACTATCCAGAAATTCAAGTGATCATGATTACGGCTTATGGTGAAGTTAATTTGGCGGTGGAGGCCATGAAATTGGGGGCTGTCGATTTTGTGATGAAGCCTTGGGAATATGCCAAAATACAAGAGACTGTTGCCGCGGCTTGGCGCTTGTCGAAAAACCGCCAGCAGGCTGATCACAAACGTTTTACACTACCCAGTCAAGAATCTAGTAAGACAGAGATTATTGGTGAATCTGAAAAGATGAAGCGGGTTTTTGAAATGATCCGCAAAGTGGCTGCTACAGATGCCAACGTTTTAATATTGGGTGAAAATGGTACAGGGAAGGAATTGGTAGCTCAAGCATTGCACGAACAATCCAATCGAAGTACAAATGCATTCGTGAACGTAGATATGGGGTCATTGTCCGAAAATCTCTTCGAGTCAGAATTGTTCGGTCATAAAAAAGGAGCCTTTACCGATGCCAAAGAAGATAGAATAGGCAGATTCGAATCTGCGCATCATGGTACTATTTTTCTAGACGAAATAGGCAATCTCTCTATGGCGATGCAGTCTAAACTGCTCAGCGTTTTACAGAAGAAAAACGTAATTCGCTTAGGTGAAAATAAAGAAAGGGCAGTAGATGTTCGGGTTCTTTCAGCGACTAATATGCCTCTAGAAAATATGATTGCAGAAGGCCAATTCAGGGAAGATTTACTTTACAGACTCAATACCATCGAAATCACATTGCCTCCTTTACGGGATAGAGGGAACGATCTGATGCTTTTGGCTCAACATTTTTTGAAAATCAATGCACAAAAATATGGAAAGGAAAGACTTTCTTTCAGCCCTGAAGCAATAAAGAAATTGAAAGAATACCGCTGGCCAGGCAATGTTCGAGAATTGGAGCATACCATCGAAAGAGCAGTGATTATGGCATCAAATGCCCAGATTTCAGGGGATGATCTCTTGCTGAAAACTTCAGGTCGACTGGTTCCAAAAGAAGAAACTACCAATTTAGAGGCCATTGAAAAACGAACCATTAAGGAAGTAATCGAACGTTGCCATGGAAATATGAGTCATGTAGCCAAGGAACTCGGAATTGGCCGTACCACCCTTTACCGCAAACTCGAAAAGTATGGTCTTTAAAACCTTTCGTTTTCAAATGGTAATTCGAGTTTTGGGCATTGGCCTGAGCTTGATAGGACTATTTTGGTCGCTTTACGAAACCAAGTTTTTAATGACTCCCATCGTATTTTCATTGCTCTCGGCAGGCCAGTTGATGGCGCTCATTTATTACGTTGAGAATTCGACCCGAGAGCTCAACCGATTTTTTCAATCCTTTACAGATCGAGATTATACCAAGAGCTTCGATTCAGAATATAAGGGGAAGGCCTTTACCGAAATCAGCAATACTTTTAATCAAATGATTGACGCTTTTAAGAAGCTGAACATCGAAAAGGAAGAATACTACCAGTACCTCAAGCAAGTGAACGAGCATGTTGAAGTCTCTTTAATTAGCTTCAAAGCCAATGGCAAGGTGGACCTGATGAATAAGGCGGCTCAAAGGCTATTAAAGAAGCCATTGCTCTATTCCATTGATGCCGTTGCCAATACCTATCCTGAATTATATACCGCTTTCATATCAATGAAATCAGGTGAAAAAAGGCTTCAGAAAACTGAAATTGACGGAGAAGTTTTTAGCCTTGCGTTGGTAGCTAAGAAGTTTAAACTCTCAGGTGTTGATTATACGCTAATCGCCTTACAAGATATCCGTCAGGAACTGCAAGCCAATGAGATTGATGCTTGGCAAAAATTGATCAGGGTGCTTACGCATGAAATTATGAACAGTATGACGCCTGTACTTTCTCTGACCACGGCCATAGGCCATTTAGTTACAGAAGAAGGAAAAGCCAAATCTGCTGCTCAATTGTCAAATGAAGATGTAAGTGATATTCACCGAAGTATTTCAGCCATTGAAAATCGAGGCAAGGGCTTGCTCAGCTTTGTAAATGCTTACCGCGATTACACTAAAATTCCAGAGTTGAATTTAGAAAACGTTAAGCTGAGTCAATTAGTAGAGGAAGTAAAACTCTTGCTCGATTCTGACTTTAAGAAAGAGAATATCAGTCTAGTTTTTAATGCTGCGTATCAAGATGAATTAGAAGTTCAGGTCGATCCAAAGTTAATCAGTCAGGTATTGATCAACCTTTTAAAAAATGCCAAAGAAGCTTTGGCCGGCCAGCTTAATGGAAAGGTAGCGCTTAGCTTAATACAGAACGGTACTTCCACCATCATTGAAATTAGCGATAACGGCCCTGGCATTCCTCCGGAAATTCAAGATCAAATTTTTATTCCTTTCTTCACTACCAAGAAATTGGGCAATGGCATTGGCTTAAGCCTTTCTAACCAAATTATAAAACTCCATGGAGGAGAATTAAGCTTTTTGCCAAGCGAGGTGGGAAGTAGGTTTGTGGTGAGGTTGGTTGGGAAAGGATGAAAAATGCTTATTAACTCGGGTGTTTTATGAAAAATACTTACGAATTAGGCCTCATTCAAAGCTCAATACTGATCTTTACTTTTCCACCTAAGCCTTTTTCTACAATTTCGTAGAGAGTTTTAAGAGTGAGATTGCTTCCGTCATTTTCAACCCGGGAAATATAGGTCCTCTTTTTATCGATGATATCCCCTAATTGCTCTTGAGTCAAATGCTTGTCTTCGCGAGCTTTTCGTAATAAAAGACCAATTTTAAATCCTTCAAAATCACGTTCTAATTCATCTCTTCTTACCGTTCCCTTTTGGCCATAAACTTCATCCTTTATGGTTTTCCATGATTTAGTTTCCATTTTTATCTCTGTCTAAGTAATAGTCTGCTTTCAGTCGCAAAGCTTTGTCAATTTCGTTCTTAGGTGTTTTCTGAGTTTTCTTTTGAAAACCATTTAATAGTATCACCAATTTCCCCTTGTCAAAAAAGCAAAACACCCTCCATATGTTAGAGGCAAGCTTAATCCTTGCTTCATAAAGGCCATCTGTGTTTTCAAGATGCTTGAGGTATTGACTTGGAATTCTTTCTAGAGTCTCAATAGCTTCAATTATTTTGAAAATCTTGTTTTGAACCTTGATGGGTTGGTCTTTCAAGAAATCTTCAAAATAATGCTTGTAGGCTATTACTTCTCTAATCTTCATAACGCGCAAAGGTAACTTAAAAGTTACAATTTTCTAAAAAAGCTCTAATAATAAATGGATGAGGGTTTTTTATATACTCATCTGTTGATACTATAATGGGAATGTAAGCCACATCGTAGTAAGAGGCACAGTGCATTCGATGATTTCCATCTTCAATTTTTACTAGCTTTCCATCAAGTGTTATTCGTGGTGGTAATAATGGTGTATCATTCTCTATAAACTTTAGGATTCGATTAATTTTCTCTTTGCTGAATCCGTCTGGATAAATTTTTCTCTGGAGAAAATGAGATTTCTTAGTGGATTTTGGGTCTAAATTTTTAATTAATTCAGCTAATGGACAGTATTTAATCAAAACATCATGACCAAACTCTGGCTTCCTCCACTCATCTATTGGAGCAGCCTCAATAGATTCCCACGTATCAAGCCATATCATTAATATTAAAGACTACAACATCTCATTCGCCAAATTGGCCAACTCAGATCTCTCCCCTTTTTCTAGGGTAATATGCGCGTACAATGGATGATCTTTTACGCGATCAATCAAGTAAGAAAGTCCATTCGATTGCGAATCGAGGTAGGGTGTATCAATCTGATAGATATCACCAGTGAATACGATTTTGGTGTTTTCTCCAGCCCTCGTAATGATCGTTTTGATTTCGTGGGGCGTTAGGTTTTGGGCTTCATCCACAATAAAGAAGATGTTCGATAAGCTTCTACCACGGATATAAGCCAAAGGCGTAATCATCAGCTTTTCTTTGTTCACCATCTCGGTTATGGCCTTAAACTCCTTGTCAGCTTCGTTGTATTGGTTTTGGATAAACTTTAGGTTGTCCCAAAGTGGCTCCATATAAGGGTTCAATTTTGATTTGATATCTCCCGGTAAGTAGCCAATGTCCTTATTGCTCAAAGGAACAATTGGGCGCGCCAAGTAGATTTGCTTGAATTCTCTGCGTTGCTCCAATGCACCTGCCAAAGTCAATAGTGTCTTTCCTGTGCCCGCCACGCCTTGGATAGTCACCAACTTTACTTCAGGATTCATGATGGCGTGAATCGCGAAGGTTTGTTCGGCATTCCGTGGTTTGATACCAGAAACAGGGCGTTTGTCTACTTTTTCAATTGCATCTTCAACCGAGTTGTAATAAGCCAAGACCGAATTTTTTTCACTTTTTAAAATGAAATATTGGTTTGGGTTCGCCTTTTTCCTCTTTAAAACCTCTTTAGGGCTAATCGTGCCATCTTCGTAAAGATGATTGATCAATTCGGTATCTACCTTTTCAATTTCGATCATTCCCTTTCTGAGGGACTGCACATTTTTGATTTTGCCAGTTTCGTAATCTTCAGCTGCCAGGCCTACGGATTTGGCCTTCAATCGAAGATTAATGTCTTTGCTCACGAGAATCACACTTCTTCCCGGATTTTCATCGCGCATGCGCAAGGCAGCATTCAAAATGCGGTGATCGTTTTTGACTTCACCAAAAATCTCGTTGGCATCTATTTCGCCTTTGGCAGTGCCCGATTCCATTACCACCTTAAAGCTTCCTCGGGTTTTTCCGTTCAAAGGAATCCAGTCTTGCAGCGATCGGTCTTGGGCTAATTTATCAATGAGGCGAGTGAACTCACGCGCTTCAAAATTCTTGGTATCATTCCCTTTTTTGAAAGTGTCTAATTCCTCTAAAACGGTGATTGGGATTCCAATATCATGCTCTTCGAAATTCATGATGGAGATGTGCTCAAAAAGTATCACAGAGGTGTCTAGCACGAAAATTTTCTTGTCACTTAGCACTTTAGCTTTAGCCATATCAGATCGGTAAGTAATGAGTAGAACGTTTGATTTAAGTTAGTAAAATATTAACTGAAACAAGCTTTAAGACCATTATTAATGTAAACTTAACATGGCAAGAAAGGCAACTGTTTGGGAATGAAAATCTTAGCAATTCTTGCCGATCAAGAAAAATTTTTAACTTCATGCGCAACAAATCAAACCGACATGACCATATACAATTCGCGAAGAAGCTTCATTAAGAATACAGCCACTTTTGGCGCTGCTTTACCATTTTTATCGCCTGCCATGCTTTTCTCTTCAGAGAAGAAAACTACCATTCGATTGGCCTTTATTGGTACTGGAGAAAGAGGCCGTAGCCAGCTTTCTGTAGCTTTAAATAGATCTGACATTCAAGTAACCGCATTGTGCGATATAGATAAGGCTGTTTTGGCCAAGGCCGAAGCGATGGTAACTAAAGCAGGTCAAAAGAAGCCTGCGCTGTATTCCGATGGTGACTATGCCTTCAAAGAACTATTGAACCGCGAAGATGTGGACGCTGTGTACATTGCCACGCCATGGTTATGGCATACTCCAATGGGAGTTGCGGCCATGGAAGCTGGCAAGGCAGTGGCCATGGAAGTTTCTGGAGCTACCGATATTCAGGAGTGTTGGGATTTGGTAGATGCCCAAGAAAGAACAGGCGTTCCTTTTATGTTTATGGAGAATGTGTGTTACCGCAGAGATGTGATGGCCGTTTTGAATATTGTCAGAAAAGGAATGTTCGGGGAAATGGTGCATTTAGAAGGTGGTTATCAACATGACCTTAGGGCTGTAAAACTAAATGACGGTCTTTCCGCATATGGCGATGGGGTTGAGTTTGGTGAGAAGGGCTACAGCGAATCCAAATGGAGGACGAACCATTCGGTGCATCGCAATGCTGAGCTTTATCCTACTCATGGACTAGGGCCAGTAATGACGGCTACGGACATCAACAGAGGTAACCGTTTGGTGTACCTTACTTCGATGTCTTCCAAATCTAGGGGCTTGCATGAGTATGTGGTAAATCACCCAAAAGGAGGGCCAAACCATCCAAATGCTAAAGTTGATTTTAAACTTGGCGATGTGGTAACCACCCTAATCAAAACCGTGAATGGAGAAACCATCACCCTTAACCACGATACGAATTTACCAAGACCGTACTCCTTAGGTTTTAGATTTCAAGGTACTAAAGGGCTTTGGATGGACATAAATGATTCTCTTTATATTGAAGGTGAAAGCAAGCCACATACTTGGCAAAACGATGCCGAACATATGAAGCAATACGATCATCCGCTTTGGGTGAAATACGGCAATGATGCTTCTGGTGCTGGTCATGGTGGTATGGACTTTTTTGTTTTACACGCTTTTGTTGAAGCGCTTAAAAGAGAAACACCAATGCCAATTGATGTGTATGATGGCGCTACGATGATGGCCATTACTTGCCTTTCGGAACAGTCCATTGCCCAAGGCAGTGAACCTGTACAAATTCCAGATTTTACTCGCGGTAAATGGATGAACCGCAAACCGATATTTGCGCTAGACAACCAGTATTAATATTGTGAAGCAGTTACCCTGAACTTGGCAACTGTCGCAGGTTCTCCGAACCTGTGACTTGCTATGATCTCAAGGACTCTGTCCGCTTAGCTATTACGTTTTAAAATCTTTGTTGATATATTCAATAATGAGCACCGCCTACAGGTTTTCTGAAAATGATATTCCACACTTCGTTACCATGACATCCGTAGAGTGGATTGACATTTTCAATCGACAGCGCTACAGAGATATTCTTATTGAAAACCTTAATTTTTGTATCAAGAATAAAGGATTGATAGTGCATGCTTATGTAATCATGTCAAATCACATTCACTTGATCGTTCGGACTCGAAATAACGAGAATCTCTCATCGGTAATAAGAGATTTCAAGAGGTATTCTGCCAAAGTAATTTATGAGACCTTGAAGCAAGATCAGCATGAAAGTAGAAAGAATTGGCTGCTTTGGATTGTTGAAAGCCAGGGAGAAATGAGTAGTTCCAACACTCACATGAAGATTTGGAGACATGAAAACCATCCTATTCCGCTAGATAGAAATAACATGTTTGAAGAACGACTCAATTATATCCACATGAATCCAGTGCGAGCGGGTATATGTTTTAGTCCTGAAGACTATGTTTATTCAAGCGCAGGAGCATATGCTGGAGAAGTGGGTTTGGTAAACATTGAATTGGTTTAATTGGGACGGAGTCCCTATTTAATAAATGGTCACAGGTTCGGAGAACCTGCGACAGGAAAGTAATTGCAGCTGCTTTGCTGATTTTCAGTTATTTAGCCAGCGTATTTAAAGAGATCAAGACGATTGTCTAAAAATCTACCAGTGTTTTGAATGCGTTAGGGAAACCCGTTTCAAAAGTCATTTCCTTTTTAGAATAGGGGTGAAGAATCGTCAAGGTGGCGGCATGAAGCGCTAAACGCCCTTTGGCTTTTGGGTCTTTGCCATACATTTTGTCGCCTACAATTGGGCAGCCAATATCGGCCATATGGACACGGATTTGGTTTTTCCGACCAGTAAACAATTCAATTTCCAATAAACTGAACCGACCAGTGGTCTTAAGTACTTTGTAACCTGTTTTGGCAAACTTTCCCTTATTTGGGTCTTGGACGGAGTACATCCTGTGCATAGCATTTTCCATCAAGTAGGAAGTGATTTCACCTTCGGTTTCTGGTGGTTTCCCAAGCACTACGGCATAGTACTTCTTCTTAAATTGCCCCCATTCTTCTTGCAAATAGGCCTTTGCATTCTCGTTTCTTGCGAAAACCAAAACGCCTGAAGTATCTCTATCCAGCCTATGGACAATGAAAATGCGCTCGCGGGATTTTGGATTTCCTTTTTGCACATAATTATTGAGAAAATAATGGGCGGTTTTGTCTTTGATTTTATCGTTGCTTATCGTCAAAAGGCCTTCAGATTTGTCCACCACAATAATATCCCGATCCTCATGAAGGATTTTGAGCCCAGGGGGTTTATGTTTTTTAGATGGCTTTTTTGAGTTGGGCTGACCTTCAGACATGGCAAATCGAAAATGTGAATCCAAAGATATGGAAAGCCTACTGTTCTACAATTCCTGTTCAACCTAGGTAGGGAAGAATCCCTGCCCTCTGGACTCAATGACCGAGGTTGTTCCAACCAAATGGTCCGATCACCAACAAGTTTAATAAAGCATTAACAATCGATTGCGGTATTGCTAAATAGAAGTATTAATTTTGCCTAAACTTTTTAAAAAATGAAGTACTACAATTCGATCATTGAAACCATAGGCAACACGCCCTTAGTAAAGTTAAATTCTGTAACCAAGGGCATTCCAGGCACTATTTTGGCCAAAGTGGAATATTTTAACCCAGGCAATTCTATGAAAGATAGAATGGCAGTGAAGATGATCGAAGATGCTGAAAAGGCGGGCTTAATTAAGCCAGGAGGAACAATTATCGAAGGAACCTCTGGTAATACTGGAATGGGTTTGGCGCTTGCCGCTATTGCCAAGGGTTACAAATGCATTTTTACTTTGGCCGATAAGCAATCTCAAGAAAAGATGGACATTTTACGTGCCGTTGGTGCCGAAGTAATTGTTTGTCCAACCAACGTATCGCCAGACGATCCTCGCTCTTACTATTCTGTGGCTAAGAAATTGAATGCAGATATTCCTAATTCTTATTATCCGAATCAATATGATAATATGTCGAATACTGCGGCTCATTACGAAACTACTGGCCCAGAAATTTGGAGAGATACTGAAGGTAAGATCACACACTATGCAGCTGGAGTTGGCACTGGAGGTTCGATGTGTGGAACGGCTAAATACCTAAAAGAACAAAATCCAAAGGTTGTTTCGGTAGGAATTGACACCTATGGTTCAGTTTTCAAAAAGTACAAGGAGACTGGAATTTTCGATGAAAAGGAGATCTACCCTTACCTCACTGAAGGAATCGGTGAAGACATTCTACCTAAGAATGTGAACTTCGACATGATCGATCACTTTGTAAAAGTAACCGATAAAGATGGCGCCATCATGACCCGCAGACTTTCTAGGGAAGAAGGGTTATTTTGTGGTTGGTCTTGCGGATCAGCAGTGGCTGGTGCGCTGGAATGGGCCAAAGAAAACATGAAAGAAGACGATGTGATGGTGATTATTCTACCTGACCATGGTACAAGATATTTGGGCAAGGTATACAACGATGAATGGATGAGAGCCCGTGGATTCGTAGAGCACAGGGCCTTCGAAACTGCTGCTGATATTTTCAAAAATAATGGAAATGGTAAACTGACTACAATTGATCAAAATTCAACCGTAAGTGAAGCTATTAAATTAATGACTGCAAAAGGGATTTCGCAATTGCCTGTGACGCACAATAACGAGTTTGTGGGTAGCTTGGTAGATTCAAAATTACTGGCCCATATGATTGATGACGGAGCAGTAAGAGAAAGGGCAGTCTCCGAGATCATGGATAAGCCTTTTCAGTTTGTGTCGCCCGACAATACGCTTGATGTGCTTTCATCAGTAATTACCAAAGACAATCCAGCAGTAATGATTCGCGATAAAGCCAACGAAGTACACATTATTACAAGACATGATTTGCTTCATGCCATGACGAATAACTAGAAATTATAGGTCTAGTTTTGGAGCAATAAAAAACCAGGTACTGCGAGGTATTTGGTTTTTTATTTAAAGGGGATTCTTTAAACCCTACTTTTTAGTTCTTAAATACAGTTGCTCGACTTTTTCTCTTGCCCAAGGGGTTTTGCGCAGAAAAGTAAGGCTTGATTTTACTGAAGGGTCTGTGGTAAAACAACGGATATTAATTCTTGACCCCAATTCTTCCCAACCATATTTTTTCACGAGAAACTCCACAATATCGGCCAATTTGATGCCGTGCAGGGGGTTGTTTGGTTGTGGTTCTGATGCTTTATCATTCATTTTCGTTTTCTTCTATTCTTATAATCCTTTTGATTTGCTCGTTCAAATCTGGAATAATTTGTTCGACTACCGCCCATAAGGCCCCCAAGTCTACTCCAATGTAGTCATGAATAAGTTTGTCGCGCATTCCAGCAATTTTCTTCCATTCTACTTTAGGATATTTTGATCTGAACGCACTATTGAGCTTTTTTGTGGCCTCCCCGATGATTTCAAAGTTTCTAATTACTGCATCTTGAATCAAACTATTTTCTAGAAACTCATTTTGGGTCAGTTCAGAAGTATATCTAATAATTTTTGTAATGCACTCTTCAATATGCTTGAGATACACTATTTGGTTTTTCATAACTAGATAATTCTAATAAGGTCTTTTTCCATAAAGGGTTTTAGATGCACACTCATCGACCTATAACTGACCAGATCAACCTTGATTCCAAGAATTTCTGTTAGTTCTTGTTCTATACCAACAATGTCGAGTAAATTAATTTGCTCATCGAAATCCACAAGTAAGTCAAGATCACTGTCTACCGTCTGTTCATTTCGAGCATATGAACCAAAGACTCCAACCATTTTTGGACTGAGTTTGTCGAGGGTTCTTTTAATTATATTCTCTTGTTCAAGGGTAATCATAATTTAAAGTTAAGCAATTCCCCACATTTTTGGATTAAAACAAAAAGGCCCTGACTTGAAAGCCAAGGCCAATTTTTATAAATCCGAGTTCCTATAATAATCGCGGATATTTCCAATAATTTGATCGTAAATGCGGTCTACAAAGCCGATGAACAAAGTTTGTGGAGGTGGAGGAGGTAATTCTCTCCCTTTGCTCATGGCAATTTCATCTTTGTTCAATGCCCGTTCATCACCATTAAAAGAAGCCCATTCATGTAGCCAAACATCTTGGCTTGGTAACTTTCTGTTGGTCAAAATCCTGCCAGTGTAAGCATCGCGAATCTCGAAATTCATCACGCCCTGGGAAGATAAAGTTTTACGGTTCACGGTCAATTCGGCTTTAACAGTATTGTAAACATTATGGCTAACGCCCTCTTTGTCTTTGAACTGGCCCACAACAACGCTGTCTCGGCTTACAATCTTGGTTTTCGATTCAATAGTAGTTTGACCTAAAACGAAGTCATCGAAAACCATAGATATAATTTGGTCAGGCTGAAGATCAATTTGTTCTGCTTCATCACGAGTGAAAAACTGAACAAATCTGCCTTGGCTAAAACCATCCAAATATTCCAAAATTCGATTTTCAAAATACTCATTCGTTAATTCAAGACTTCTGGAATGAATTGGAATCCTCTCTACCAGCACTTTGATCGTGCCCATGTTGCGTGCATCGGTCAACAAACTATCAATGTTCACCAAGTTGCGATCGAAATTCAAAGCCAAATGGAAATGCCTAAACGCCCTTCTACCACCTTCAATGGTATTGGTAGACAAGGCTTCATTTCCTAAGCTGAGTTGATATTCGGCCGCTTTTTGACCAGCTTCTTGTTCTTCAGTGATGTAAGAAGTAGGTCTCACCAAATTCAAACAAGCAGGGCAACGCTGAATTTGTGAGTAATAGCTATTCAATTGTCTGTACTGATAATAAGTGGCTTCCCATTTATTTGGATCATTGTTTACACGCAAGGTGCGGATGTAATCCATATGATAGTTGGCCGCCAAGCGGTAACCTTCTTTGAGCACTTCCTGAGATTTTTTATTATCTGGATTGGACTGAAGCCGATTGATGGCGCGGTCTAAGGCAGTTTCATAATTGCCTTTGTCTAATGCGTTTTGTCCAGTTGCGCAGCCTATGATAGTGAGCACCATAAGCGCCATAAGAGTGTGTAAAAAAGTTTTCATAAGCTTAAATGTTTGGTTGAATACAGGCTATTCCAAAATGGATGCCAAATTAATGCTTATTCTGTTGATCAAGCTGCATGATTTTCAATTTCATTTTTTCATAAACTTGTTCCTTCAAAGCAGGAAGGTCATCCATGGTTAAATTTTCAGTAGGAATGGCGGGTAGAAAATAATTATAGATTGTTCCGGGCTTCAATCCTAATTGCCCTTTCGGCATCAGTCTTTTAGCGTTATAAATAATCAATGGCATAATGGGCATGCCAGTTTCAATGGCCAATCTAAAAGGTCCGTTGAAAAAGGGGAGTAACGGATCTGCTGAATCGTTTCGGGTTCCTTCTGGCGCCACCATAATGGAAACCCCGTTTTTCAGGTTGGCCACTAATTTTTCAACGCTTTTTTTACGGCTTTCTTCACTACTTCGGTCTACCCAAACCGCAAAGGTGCTCGCTACAAATCCGAAGATTGGAATTTTGGCCAATTCCTTCTTTCCTAAACCTTTTAAGGGTACTGGACTTGCCATGGGTATAGCAGGGGCATCCAAAAATGAAGTATGACTGATGGTGAAAATATAGGGTTGCCCTTTTTGAATGAGATTTCGACCATGCGTTTTAAATCGAATGAAGGAGATATACGACCACATGAAAACCCAAACTCGAGCAAAGAAGTAACTGAACTTCATGAGCTTTGGGCTGATTAATCTGGGAATTACCGTGAAAGGTGAAAACGCAATCATAATTGCCACAAACCAAAAGGCCGCCCATGAAGTAAAAAGGACCTGTGCTATTTTTCGGATCACAGCTTAATTTTTAAGATTTAGCTAAAATAGTTTTTTTATGTGGAACTGGTCATTAGATTTGGAACGGAAATTAATGACAGTAACCGTAAATTTTCATCCGAATGAGCGGCTACTTAACAAGACGGATGACCTAACTCTTTACTTGCAGCCCCGATTCTAATGAGTCGGGGCTTTTTTTTGCTCAAAGCCACAAATGCAATCGAATTATTCAAAAAAATAAAGCAACAGGGTTCATAAGTTTGATCTTTTTACTTCCTTTGTTCTTCCTTTTATAATGGTGAAGAACTTTTCTATATCAAATTTGCAGTTATCAATTCAAGCGAACCTTGAGTCGAGGATAGCTGTATATGCACCTAGGTTTTTTAGGCGGTAGTCGCCTATATTTTTAATGGACCTCTACGCGAGGTTCTAGTCCACAAATTTTCTTTCAATTAATAATTATATAATCGTAGATCGGTCGTATTGAATCGTCAAGTATGTTTCTTTATTGGCCAGTTGAACTAAAAGAATGGAAGCCACAAAATTCATAGTGAGAGTAGCTACAGAGGAAGATATCCGCTACACCGATGAAATTATTGAAGAAATCGCCAACTCGGCCAAAATCAGAGGCACTGGGATTGCCAGGCGCACCCCCGAATATGTATCGCTAAAGATGAGAGAAGGAAAGGCCGTTGTAGCCATCACCGATAAAGGTGAATGGGCGGGCTTTTGTTACATCGAAGTTTGGAGCCACGAGAAATTCGTAGCCAATTCTGGCTTGATCGTGAGTCAAAAGTTCAGAGGGCAAGGGCTTTCGAAGAAAATCAAAGGCGCAATCTTTAATTTATCGAGAAAGCGATATCCCGAAGCGAAAATCTTTGGGCTTACCACAGGAGCAGCCGTAATGAAAATCAATTCTGAATTGGGCTACAAGCCTGTTATTTATTCAGAGCTCACCCAAGACGAAGACTTTTGGAAAGGCTGCCAGAGCTGTGTGAATTTTGATATTTTGACGGCCAAGAATCGACAAAACTGCATCTGCACAGCCATGCTATACAATCCAGCCTGGGAGCAAAACGTAAAACCAAAACGCACGGTTTGGGTGGAAAGAGAATTGGATAAGGACTTCAACCTTTTTCAGCGCTGGGTAAAATTCAAAAAAAGCATTCTGTTAAAGCCAGAGAACAAAAAGAAAAATAGCGATGACAAATAAGAAGAAAGTTGTTTTAGCCTATAGTGGTGGTTTAGACACCTCTTACTGTGTAAAATATTTAACTGAAGAAAAAGGGCTCGAAGTACACTCGGTACTGGTAAATACTGGTGGTTTTTCTGAGGAAGAATTAGTCGCAGTTGAGAAGCGTGCCTACTATTTGGGTGTTGCTAGTCATAAAACGATTGAGGAAACTTCGAATTATTACAGTAGTGTAATCAAGTATTTGATTTTTGGAAACATCCTGAAAAACAGTACTTATCCGCTTTCCGTGAGTGCCGAAAGGGTGAGCCAAGCCATGGCGATTGCCAAATACGCCAAAACTTTGGATGCCGATTATATTGCTCATGGTAGCACAGGAGCTGGCAATGACCAAGTTCGGTTTGATATGATCTTCCAAACTTACCTTCCTGAGGCTCAAATCATCACACCAATTAGGGATTTGAGACTTTCGCGCGAGCAAGAAATTGAATACCTAACCTCGAAAGGGGTCGATATGGACTTCTCTAAATCGGCTTATTCTATCAATAAAGGACTTTGGGGCACTTCAGTAGGTGGCAAAGAAACGCTTACTTCTAAAGGATATTTACCAGAAACAGCTTGGCCAACCCAAGTTACCAAAACGCAAGAAGAAGACTTAGCATTAGGTTTTGAAAAGGGCGAATTGAAGTCTATCAACGGAACAGTTTATGAATTTTCTTATCAGGCCATTCAAGCCTTAGAAAAAATTGCAGCGCCTTTCGGAATCGGAAGAGATATCCATGTGGGTGACACCATTATTGGCATCAAAGGACGCGTTGGTTTCGAGGCTTCTGCGGCCATTCTTACTATCAAAGGGCATCAGGCCATAGAAAAGCACGTGCTCACCAAGTGGCAAATCTATTGGAAAGATCAAGTGTCCTCTTTCTATGGCAATTGGTTGCACGAAGGCCAATTTATGGATCCAGTGATGCGCGATTTAGAAGCCATGCTCAGCAGCAGCCAAAAGTTTGTTACGGGCAAAGTTTTCTTCAAACTGATGCCTTATCGCTATCAGCTGATTGGCATTGAATCAGATCATGATTTGATGTCTGCCAAGTTTGGACACTATGGCGAAATGAACAAAGGCTGGACAGGGGATGATGTAAAAGGCTTCGCTAAGATTTTCGGAAATCAGAATGCCATCTATCATCAAGTGAATCAAGACAATGATTAGAGTAGGGATCATTGGTGGGGCTGGCTACACAGGGGGCGAGCTGCTTAGAATTTTAATTCATCATCCGCAAGCGGAAGTAGTTTTTGTACATAGCCGAAGTCAGGTAGACTTACCAGTAACTTCGGTACATACTGATTTAATTGGTGAAACCGAGCTGAAGTTTTCGGATGAAATGAATTTAGACATTGACCTGCTCTTTTTGTGCATTGGTCATGGGGCTTCCGCTTCATTCTTAAATGAGAATGCATTACCAGATACGATCAAAATTATCGACTTAAGTCAGGATTTTCGATTGGGCGATCAAGCTGTTTACGGCCTTCCAGAATTGAATAAAGCAGCAATTTCAAAATCGAGATTTGTGGCCAATCCTGGTTGTTTTGCTACCGCTATTCAATTGGCATTATTACCATTGGCGTATAATGGGATGCTTCGCGAAATCCATTTATCGGGAATCACTGGTTCAACAGGAGCGGGAGTTCAGCCATCGGCAAGTACTCATTTCAGTTGGAGAGACAGTAATATTTCGAGCTACAAAGTTTTCACCCATCAACATATGGATGAGGTTGGAAAAAGTCTTCAGCAATTACAACCTTGGTTTGATAAACCGATCAACTTTGTTCCGTACCGAGGAAATTTCACTCGTGGTATTTTAATTACTGCTTATCAGCATTGCGAATGGCCTTTGGAGGAAGCGATTAATGTCTACAGAGAATATTACGAAGGCCATCCCTTCACTTGGGTTAGCGATGCTCCGATCGATGTTAAGCAAGTGGTAAACACGAATAAGTGCGTCATCCATTTAGAAAAGCATGGGAGTTACCTAGTGGTCACGTCCATTATAGATAACCTTTTGAAAGGGGCAAGCGGACAGGCTGTTCAAAACATGAATCTCATGTTTGGCTTGGATGAAAAATTGGGATTGAACCTAAAGGCTTCGGCTTTTTAACTGCGCATTATGAAATTATTTGATGTATATCCACTTTATCCAATAGAGCCTGTAAAGGCCCTTGGCGCCAAACTTTGGGACAAAGAAGGAAAAGAATATTTAGACCTCTACGGTGGTCATGCGGTGATTTCAATCGGACATACCCACCCGCACTATGTAAAAAGATTAACAGATCAATTGTCGAAGATTGGCTTTTATTCCAATGCAGTGCAGAATTCATTGCAGACTCAGCTAGCAGATAAAATGGGCCAAATGTCGGGTTACTACGACTACCAATTTTTTATGTGTAGTAGTGGTGCCGAAGCCAATGAAAACGCGCTTAAACTCGCTTCGTTCCAGACTGGCCGAAGAAAAATAATTGCAGTTGAAGGAGCCTTTCACGGTCGAACTTCAGGGGCGGTTGCTGCCACTCATAATCCAAAAATTATTGCACCATTCAACGATGGTCACGATATCGTTTTCGTACCCATGAATGATTTAAAGGCTTTGGAAAATGCCTTTGATGATGATGTTGCAGGTTTTATTGTAGAAGGAATTCAAGGCGTTGCGGGTCTTTATATACCAGAGAGCTCTTTTTTGGTGAAGGCTCAAGAGTTGTGTAAGCAATATGAAGCGGTTTTTATTTTGGACGAAGTGCAGTCTGGTGCAGGCCGTACCGGAAAATTCTTCGCTCATCAGCATTCAGTAATTCGTCCCGATGTGATTACAATGGCCAAAGGAATGGGAAATGGCTTTCCTGTCGGCTGTGTTTTAATCGCGCCTTCTATCGAGCCTTGGCATGGAATGCTGGGAACAACATTTGGTGGAAATCATTTGGCTTGTGCTGCTTCATTGGCAGTGCTAGAGGTGTTGAAAGAGGAGCAACTTATGGCGAATGCAGCTAAATTAGGCGCTTATTTAGAAGAAGAATTGAAGTCCATTCCTGAAGTAAAAGAGGTGCGCGGTAAGGGCTTAATGATTGGAGCTGAGTTTGGTTTTGATGTTGCAGCCCTTAGAAAAGCGCTAATTTTTAACCACGGTATTTTTACTGGTTCAGCCTCAAATAAGAACACAATTCGATTGCTTCCGCCTTTGAACATTACTCAGGAGGAGTTAGACCAATTTTTAGAAGCCCTTAAAATAGAACTGAAAAAATGAGTTGAACTACCGACTCAATATTGAATGCCATGCAAAAGTTTACTTCCGTACATGATGTTGATGATTTAGGCCAACTGGTGGCCAAGGTCTTGTCTTTCAAACAAAATCCATTTCAACCTGAATTGGCTTCTGGTAAGAAAGTAGGGTTGATTTTTTTGAACCCAAGTTTAAGGACAAGGCTGAGTTCACAAATTGCGGCAAGAAACCTTGGTGCTGAAGCCATCGTGCTCGATATCGGAAAAGATGGTTGGGCTTTGGAGTTCGAAGATGGCGCAGTTATGAATGGCGATAAGGCTGAGCACATCAAAGAAGCAGCAGGAGTAATGGGGCGATATTTTGACGTAATGGGCGTTAGAACGTTTCCTGAGTTAAAGTCGCGCGAGGACGATTACTCCGAGAAACTGATGAACGCTTTCATTAAGTATGCAGGCATTCCAATCCTAAGTTTAGAAAGTGGGACTAGGCATCCTTTGCAAAGTCTAGCGGATCTGGTAACCATTCAAGAACAATGGAAAGGCACAGGACGACCAAAAGTAGTATTGACGTGGGCACCTCATATCAAAGCGCTACCTCAGGCGGTTCCAAATTCCTTTGCCGAATGGATGAAAGTAGCAGATGTAGATTTCTCTATTGCCAATCCTAAGGGCTATAATTTGGCTGATGAATTCACAGCAGGAGTGGAGGTAATTCATAACCAAGAAGAAGCCTTGAAAGCAGCTGATTTTGTCTATGTAAAGAATTGGTCTTCTTACGAAGAATATGGCCAGATTCTGTCGAAGGATGAAAGTTGGACCTTTGGGGAAAAGCAACTTGGCTGGACGAACAATGCTAAAATTATGCACTGCCTTCCCGTACGCAGAGGTTTGGTCATTAAGGACGAAATTTTGGATGGGCCAAATGCCATTCATTTAGAACAAGCCGAAAACCGAGTTTATTCGGCACAGGCCGTGATCCATAGCCTTCTTAATCAGTAATAATTGCATCATGGAAAAGCTGACTGTAGTGAAAATTGGAGGAAAAGTAATCGATGATGAAAAGTCGTTGGATGCTTTTTTAGTTGCTTTTTCGAAAGTTGAAGGATTGAAAGTACTCGTGCACGGTGGAGGTAAAATTGCCTCTGATTTTGGCAAAAAATTGGGCATTGAACCTCAAATGGTGGATGGCCGAAGAATTACTGATCAGCAAACTATTGATATTGTTACTATGGTGTATGGCGGTTTGGTAAGCAAACGCATCGTGAGTAAGCTTCAAGCGCAAAGTATTAACGCCATTGGCTTGACAGGGGCTGATGCGAATATCATTCCTGCCAATAAACGCCCCGTGAAAACCATCGATTTTGGTTTTGTAGGCGACATTGAATTGGAAAAAGTGAATGGTGAAACTTTGATTCAGCTGATCGAAATGGGGCTTTTGCCAGTAATGGCTCCGCTTACCCATGATCAAAAAGGAAATATGCTCAACACAAATGCCGATACCATTGCCGCTACTTTGGCTTCGGTTTTGGCCAAGCAATATGAAGTCAATTTGATTTACTGTTTTGAGCAGCCTGGTGTACTTTCTGATTTTGAAAAGAAAACCGTCATTCCTGAAATACTGACTTCGCAAGTGGAAGGACTTAAAAATGATGGCACAATTAGCGAAGGCATGATTCCTAAAATTGACTGTGCGACTATGGCTTTGGGTCATGGAGTGAAGAAGGTGCTCATTGGCTCTTTCGATGAATTGGAAGCGCTAGCACAAGGAAATTCTGGTACCCTGATTAAATAAAATGGAGCTCTACCAAACGGCCATAGACTTGCTTAAGCAATTGATTACTACTCCTTCTCTCAGTAAGGAAGAAGATCGAACGGCCGATTTAATCCAATCATTTTTCGAAAACAGGGGAATCTTAACCTTCAGAAAGGGGAATAATGTTTGGGTAAGGAATGCTCATTTCGACAATGAAAAACCTACCCTACTTCTCAACTCGCATCACGATACGGTAAAACCCAATGCTGGTTATACCCGAAATCCTTTCAGCGCAGACGAAGAAGGGGATCAATTATTTGGACTCGGAAGTAATGACGCTGGCGCAAGTTTGGTGGGTTTGATCGCTGCCTTTCTTCATTTCAATGATCGACAAGATTTAAAATACAATTTGATTTTAGCAGCTTCTGCCGAAGAAGAAATCTCTGGAAAAGGAGGGGTCGAAAGCATACTTTCTGATTTAGGTGAAATCGACTTTGCGATTGTAGGCGAGCCCACTTTAATGCATTTGGCTGTGGCCGAAAAAGGTTTGATGGTATTGGACTGTGTTGCGAAAGGTATTTCGGGGCATGCGGCAAGAAACGAGGGCGAAAATGCCATTTATAAAGCCATGAAAGATATGGAGTGGTTCCGCAGTTTCAAATTTCCAAAAGTGTCGTACAGTTTAGGCGAAGTAAAAATGTCTGTGACCATGGTGAATGCTGGAAGCCAGCACAATGTGGTACCAGATGAATGCCATTTCGTTGTAGATGTGCGCAGTACTGATGCCTATTCGAACTTAGAGATTCTTGAAATTATTAAAGCCAATGCAAAGTCTGATGTTCAGGCAAGATCAACAAGGCTGAATCCCTCTTCAATTCCAATGGATCATCCCATAGTAAAAGCAGGAATCGCTTTAGGTAGAAAAACGTATGGCTCGCCTACAATGTCAGATCAAGCCTTAATGCCCTATCCATCTTTGAAATTGGGAATTGGAGATTCTGCCAGATCGCATACCGCAGATGAGTTTGTATATACATACGAGATCAAAGAAGGCATTGAATTGTACATTCAATTGCTTCAGGCCATTCTTTAATAAGCTGAGACCTATTAGATAGAACAAGCCAAATGGAATCATAGGGGCACTTTTTCATTGCCAAAACCCTCCAAAAGTTTTTATTCGTTGTTTATCTGGATGTATTAACTCCTGATGCAACTTGATCATCAACTTTTGGAGGGGTCTTTCCATATTTAAGTTGAGTTCGAGATAAGGAATCAATTATCATTAAGCACGCTCCTAACCTCCCTCAAGGGAGGAATTCATAAGAGATTAAGACTTAAGGCTGCATAAGAATTCATTTTGCGCTGTGGGAATTTTCTTTCGCAGTAATAATATCCCCTTGAGGGGATTATAGGGGTGTTTTCTTCACGTTATTTAAAGTCGATTTCTGCGTCATGCCTTCGATTTTGGAAAATCATAGAAGAACTTCATTCCATCTTTGTGCAATACTTCTGCCCAGCTTTCCACTTCGAATTCAATTCCGCAAACCCCGCAGGTAGGTAGGTTGTCTAAATCAAAATCGCAGAGGTCTTCAATCAGATAAGTCAAGCCCGGATTATGGCCAAAAAGCATGATGATATTATGCTCATCTCGGGTTTGGCTTATGATACGCCTCATGGTAGAAGCATGTGCATGATAAAGATCTGCATTTTGTCGGATGTCGGTTGGCTCAATGCCTAACTTGATTGAAATTTCTCTAGCAGTGGTAATTGCACGGTTCGCTGGAGACGAAATGATCAGGTCGGGTTTGAGGCCCAAAGTGACGAGTCTATCTCCCATTTCGGGGGCATCCATGCTGCCTCGATTATTCAAAGGTCGCTCAAAATCAGATAGATGCGGATGGTCCCAGCTCGATTTAGCGTGACGCACAATGAACAGTTTTTTATTTGCTTGTTGTTTGGATTTCATAACTAATACCTACATTTGCCATGTTACAAATAAAATTTTTAATTACTTATTACAAATTACAATGAATACAGGTACCGTAAAGTTTTTCAACAATGACAAAGGCTTCGGCTTTATTGTTGATGACGCATCAAAAGAAGAAATCTTCGTTCACGTTTCTGGAACTATTGATTCTATAGACAAAGACGATAAGGTTCAATTCGAGAAAGCAGAAGGCCGTAAAGGTGTTAATGCTGTGAACGTCAAGAAAATATAGTTTAAGACTAATAGATTTTTGATTATTAAAAGCCCCGATTTGTCGGGGCTTTTTTTGTGTTTTAAGACAATAAATAATCCGTTAAATTGCAAATAAAACCCCCTTGGCGCTCACTTCCCCACTGCGGTAACTGGTGCTCACCTTTGGCGAGTACCTATTTTGTGAAGTACATGCCCGGCATTAGAAAACCAAGAATTATTGAAATAAGCTTTTTATATTCGATGATCAGCAGCCAGTTGGTGAAGAACACCAACTGGAGTGAAAAATGAAAAAGTCAATACTTTTCTTAATTGTACTTATAGGTTCTGCGAGTAGTCTTTATTCTCAGAATAAAACTCTAAAAGGACGGGTGATTTCTGATGATTTGGAACCTGTGCCAGGAGTGTCCATTATAGTTAATGACACGGTTAAAGTTGGAAGGACAGATATGGATGGGTTTTTCGAAATAAACATTGCTACTTCACAGGATAAAGTATTATTTAGATTTGTTGGATTAGACCCCACAGCCATCGGACTTGTTGGTAATTGTGATAAAATTGAGGTAATAATGACGTTAAGTGGATCTTATGACTTTATGTCTTTGAACCGTGTTGAAAGGAAAAGGAAGAAAAGATACAAGAAGCTTCCCGAGGTACACAAGGAAGCTTTCGAAAAAGGCATTTTTGAAACCGAGTGCCCGTGCTTCAAAAGAGAGTTTGAATATCTCTATATAGACAAAGGTTGACATTACGCCTTTGTTGGTGTTCCCCCTAGTGCTCACTTGTCCACTGCGGCAACTGGTGCTTGCCTTTGGCGAGTACCTATTTTGAGCAGCTGTTGCACTGCGATAAAGTAGGGGAAGAAAATAGAACAGGAAAACCAGCTTTCCTGACCCATCTGGAGAGCTGGTTTTCTTTTATGAATTTATAAATAAAATAGGCTAACAATAACTAATGCAAGGCTATTCATTCCAAAGTGCTTCGGCAGTATAAAAGCCACCTTCTCTTTCCCAGAATTTACCATTAAGGAAACGGTAGCCTTTATCTAAGCCGTTGATTTGAGTCATTTCATCAGCACTCAATTCTATATTAGCCGAAGCTAAGTTTTTCTTAAGCCTTTCTGGGTTTACCGATTTAGGGATTACCGCAGTGCCTCTGCCTTCGGCCCATTTGATAAGAATTTGAGCGGGATGTACTGCATGCTTTTCTGCTATAGCTTTGATCACCGCATTCTCAAACATATCAGGCTCGTCATGCCCTTTCATTCCTTCGGCCCTGTCTCTAGAACCTAGCGGAGAGTAAGCGGTATAAAGAATTTTGTTTTCGTTGCAGAAGGCCAATAAATCATTTTGTGCCAAAAGTGGATGCGATTCTACCTGATTCATTTCAGGAATAATCCGCGCGGTAGTCATCAATTTTTTGATTTTAGGGATATTGAAATTAGAAACGCCAATGTGTTTGACTAAACCTTTGGCTACACAAGCTTCCATGGCTGCCCAAGTATCGGCAATCGGCATTTTTTCGAGCGGAAGAAAACCATCTGCATCGGTTGGAGAAACAACATCCTTTTTGTGTGCTATAGGCCAGTGAATCAAATAAAGATCTAAGTAATCAAGCTGAAGGGCTTTGAGTGATTGCTTTAAAGCAGGCTCTACATCTGCTGGCGCATGAAAAGAATTCCAAAGTTTTGAAGTAACAAACAACTCTTCGCGGGTTACATCGCCATCAGTAAAAGCATCCTGAAAAGCTTTGCCTATTTCAGTTTCGTTTTGGTAAATCCAAGCGCAATCAATATGTCTATAACCTACTTTGATGGCTTCTCGAACTGCTTTATATACTTCGCCTGGGGCAGATTTCCATGTGCCCAAACCGATTGCATCTAATTGATCTCCGTTTCTAAAAGTAAGCTGATTCATAGAATTTATTTTTGTTCAAGGGTTTAACTGATTAGGCGCTTTGCCAGTTCATCCGAATGTCAATTTATCTAATAATCTTATTTTTTGACCAATAAGACAACATTTTCAACATGATGGGTTTGTGGAAACATATCTACTGGCTGCACCCGTTCTACCCGATATTTCTCGTCTAACCAAGCCAAGTCTCTTGCTTGTGTGGCAGGATTGCAGCTTACATAAACAATTTTTTCAGCCTCAATTTTCAACAGCATTTTCACCACGGACTCATGCATTCCAGCTCTGGGCGGATCGGTAATGATTACGTCTGGCTTGGCATGTTGACTCATGAACTCATCGTTCAAAAGATCTTTCATGTCACCAGCATAGAAGCTGGTATTGGTAATTCCATTAATTTCAGAATTCACCTTGGCATCTTCAATCGCATCTTCAACATATTCTAAACCAACCACTTCTTTGGCATTTTTGGCTATAAAATTGGCGATGGTACCCGTTCCAGTATAAAGATCATAGACCACTTCTTTGCCAGTAAGTCCTGCAAAATCGCGAGCAATTTTGTAAAGTTCGTAAGCTTGAGGCGCATTGGTTTGGTAGAATGATTTTGGCCCTACTTTGAACTTAATCCCCTCCATTTCTTCCATAATAAAGGCTTCGCCCGAATAGAGTTTCACTTCCAACTCATTGAAAGTCTCGTTGATTTTATCATTCACCACATATTGTAATGAAGTGATTTGCGGAAAGTTGACTTTGAGGTGTTCCAGCAATCCGAACAATTTCTCGTCTTCCGAAGCCACTTGAAGGATCACCATCCACTGATCAAGTACAGAATTACGGATGATCAAATTCCGCATAATGCCTGTGCGCTTTACCAAATCATAGAAAGTCAAGTCATTTTCTAAGCAGTATTTTCTAACAGCTAATCGGATTGTGTTAGAGGGTTCAGGCTGGTGATAGCAGTTTTCGACATCTAAAATTTTATCGAACCTGCCAGGGATATGAAATCCAAGGCCTCTTCTGTCAAGTTCCTCACCAGAATCTACTTCGGCTTTGGTAAACCATTTCCAATTGGAGAAAGTGTACTCTAGTTTATTTCGGTAATATTGAGTCGAGGCAGAGGCTAAAATAGGTTTGATTTCGGGCAATTCTACCTTAGCGATGCGTTGCAAGCTGTCAATGACCTGCTGGTGTTTGTATTTAAGCTGAAGTTCATAAGGAATGTGCTGCCATTTGCAGCCTCCACAGGTACCGAAATGCTCACAAAAAGGCTCAATCCTGTCTTTTGAATATTCATGAAAGGTCATTGGCCTGCCTTCCATGTAGTTGGGTTTCTTTCGGGTCACCATTACATCCACTAAGTCACCAGGGGCAACTCCCTCAATAAAAAGTACCTGATCGTCAATTCTAGCGATGCATTTTCCCTCTGCTGCTATCCCCTCGATGCGTACTTTTTCAATTACCTTATGTTTTCCTCTGAACTTAGCCATGGCGCGAAGATAATTTCATTCGAGATAAGAATGGCCACTTCTTAATAATTTTGCTAGATTCGAGGTTTCGGATGATCTTAAAATTGGTTAAATCCCTATGCACCAACATATTTTGAAACATCTGTCTTACTCAATTCGTATGGAAGTTCATGTTTAGAGTATTGATACTGGCAATCGTAAGTTTTGGGGTTGCAGGAGTTGGATTGTGGGCACAATCAAAAACGCATTTCGAGGTGCAAGACGATGTTTCTTGCGAAAAAATTCATTTCTTTTTAAAAGCCAGCTCAGGCACTTGCGAAATCCGCACGCGCCATGGGGATAATCCCATCAATATTATGGGCTCTAGCGAACAAGATTATGTTACCCCAGAGTTTGGGCAACAGAAGGATGGCGATGTGCTACATACTTGGTTGAACTTGAACGATAGCGGTAAGGAAGGATTTACCAGTAAAATGACGAAAATCTTTGCGAAGAAATCCACCGATGAGAGCAATTACTGGAGCATTTATTTTACAGACTTCAAACCCTACGATCTCGACTTGAATTATGGAGTAGGAAAGGCTTATGTGGACTTATCGGACATAGCAGTTGAAAAGTTAAAAATCACCTCTGGAAATGCGCATGTCAAAGTGGGTTACCATTCCAATATGGGAAATAGGGTTGAAATGGATACTTTTTTGGTGAATGTGGACCTCGGAGATGTTGAAATTGATCGACTGAACATGGCGAGGGCCAAGGTGGTGGTAGCCGAAGTAGGCTTTGGCACGCTGACCATGAATTTTGAAGAAATCTCCGAAATTCCAAGTGAGATTTGGGTGAGAGTAGGCGCTGGGAATCTTACTATTAATATGCAAGAGGAAGCCACCCCAATGATGATTCGTATCAAAAACACCTCTTATCGAAAGCTCAAAATGCCAGCTGACTTCGTTAAAATCAGGGACAATGTGTACGTCAATGGTGCATACCAGCCCGAGGCTACGAACCTTTTGACCTTCAATATCGACTTGGCCATGGGCAGCGTAGTGTTCAGCCGCAATTAATTCACAGTATTCTTATTTCCGTAAAGCCCATCTAAAATCCGTTTAGCAGAAAGTTCATTATATTCAAGCTGTCAATTTTAATCTTAGATTGCTTTAAAGGTTTTGTTGCCTTTTTAAATTAATTTGAACCAAAACTAAACCATCTTGAATATTCTAGAAGCCCATCACGTTTCCAAGAGCTACGCCCAGCACAGGGCCTTGAATGACGTGAGCATATCGATTCCGAAGCAATCCATTTTCGGTTTGCTTGGCCCCAACGGAGCTGGAAAAACCACCCTGATCAGAATCATTAATCAAATCATCATGTCTGATGAAGGCAATGTTTTGATCAATGGAGAAAAGCTCAATCCTAGCCATGTTAAAATTATTGGTTATTTGCCCGAAGAGCGTGGTCTTTACAAAAAGATGAAAGTCGGGGAGCAGCTCATGTATTTGGCGCAGCTCAAAGGCCTTTCGAGTGGAGAAGCCCGCATTCGTATCAAAAAATGGTTGGAAAAATTGGAGCTGACTGAGTGGGCTGGTAAAAAGGTGGAAGACCTTTCAAAAGGTATGGCGCAGAAGATCCAGTTCATAGCCACTGTGCTTCACGAACCAAAGCTTTTAATTCTCGATGAACCTTTCTCGGGTTTCGACCCCGTCAATGCCAATTTGATCAAGGACGAAATTCTTGAATTGCGTGAAAAGGGAGCAACCGTAATCTTTTCAACCCATAGAATGGAGTCGGTTGAGCAGCTCTGCGAAAACATTGCCATGATCAATAAGTCTCAAAAAATTCTTGATGGCACTAAAAAGGAGATCAAGGATTCTTACCGATCCGACAAGTACAATGTTCAATACAAAGGCAAAATCTCTGAACTGAGTGGCGATTTTCAATTATTGGAAACCAAGAACATTGAAGACGACATGTTTGAAGCGACTATTCAGGCAAAGGCGGGGCTTAATCCTAATGATTTGCTCAGAGAACTGATTAACAAAACGGAGGTACATTCTTTTATAGAGTTGATACCTTCGATTAATGACATATTTATTTCAATAGTGGAAGGAGGGAAAAAATCATGAACCAAATTTTCTTAGTACTCAAAAGAGAATACATGACAAGAGTTAAAAAGAAGTCGTTTTTACTAGCCACTCTTTTGACTCCGCTCATTCTTCCTTCAATTATTTTCGTAATCGTTTACTTCGGCACAAGGGATAAAAAATCTAACCAGGACGATATAATAGTACTGGACCAAAGTGGATATTTTACCGATACTTTTAACGAGTCTGGCTATGCTTTCGAATATATGACTGGTTCGCTAGAAGACGGAAAAGCGGCAATGGCAGAAAAGGAAGCCTTCGGTTTGATTTTTATTCCCCCAGTCGATTTAGAGGATAAGGCCAAAACAAGCTATGATGGCTTTGCCTTTTATTCAAAGACCAATCCGAGTTTCAGGGTATTACAGGATTTTGAAAAAACAATCAGTACAAAACTGGAGGATGTAAAACTTCAAAAATCTGGCTTAGACCAAGAAGTCTTAAAATCGCTTGACGCTAGGGTGAGTTTGGAATCCTTTAACCTTACCGATGAGGGGGAAGAATCTAAAAGTAATGCCGGTTTAAGCTATGCCATTGGTTATGGTACAGGCTTTTTGATCTACATTTTCATTTTCGTTTACGGTAGCCAAATCATGCAATCTGTCTTGGATGAAAAGACCAGCAGAATTGTAGAAGTAATTGTTTCATCAGTTCGTCCATTTCAACTGATGATGGGAAAGGTACTTGGCGTAGGTGCGGTTGGTTTTACACAACTTTTGATTTGGATTGTATTGATTGGCGGCTTGTCAACGGTGGGCGTGTCCTTGCTAGGCGGGGGTAGCCAAGAAGTCATGGACGCCATGGCTCAAGGCCAATCAGCAGACCTAACACAAGGCCAAGAAATGGCCATGAAGATTCAAGAATTGATCGCTACCATCCCGGTGGGTAAAATTTTGTTCTCTTTCTTGTTCTTCTTCTTAGGAGCGTACTTCCTTTACGGAGCCCTTTATGCAGCAGTAGGTTCGGCAGTAGATAGCATTCAAGATGCACAGCAATTTATGTTGCCGATTGTATTGCCAATTCTGGCCGCGATCATGTCCATGTTTTTTGTGTTGGAAGATCCAAATGGAGGCTTGGCGGTTACGCTTTCTATGATTCCATTTACCTCGCCCATCATTATGATGGCAAGAATTCCGTTCGGAGTTCCTGATTGGCAACTTGCACTATCCATGATTTTATTGGTGGTTGGTTTTGTTGGTACGATTTGGTTAGCAGGCAGAATTTATAGAATCGGTATTTTGATGTATGGCGTTAAAGTGAATTGGAAAATCATTGCCAAGTGGTTTACCATGAAGGTTTAATCGCCTTTTAAAACATTTAGAAATATCCCGTCAGGTGAAAAACTGATGGGATTTTTTTTGCAGTTCAACCTGATTTATCCCCTTTTATGATTTTGGTCACCATTTTTATAGCCGAATAGCTTCAACTTCATTTGTGTAAATACAATACTATGGATGTCAGAGTGAAGTTTTTAGGTGGGGCCAAATCCGTAACAGGTTCTAAATACTTGCTAGAGATAGGCTACAAAAAATTATTGGTGGATTGCGGCCTTTTTCAAGGATTGAAGGAGCTGAGACTTAGGAACTGGGCTGAATTTCCGATTGACGCCACCACGATTGATGCTATAGTTTTAACCCATGCCCATATTGATCATTCTGGCTATTTGCCTAGGATTGTCAAGGATGGCTTTGCTGGGCCAATTTATTGTACTGAGGCAACGGCTGCTCTCTTGGAAATCATGTTGAAAGATGCTGCAAAACTCCAAGAAGAAGAAGCCGATTACATTGACAAAAAAGGTTATTCGAAACACAGCCCACCTCTTCCACTTTTTGATCTTGTTGATGCAGAAAAGGCCTTGGGGATGTTAATTGCCGTACCTTATCTGGAGTTGATTGACATTTTTGAAAATGTTAAAGCGACCTTTTTCGATGCTGGTCACATTTTAGGCTCTTCAATTGTTTCATTTAGTATTCAAGGCGATACCCAGCAAAAGAAAGTTGTTTTTTCTGGAGATTTAGGTCGTTACAATCAACCGGTTCACCAAGATCCCAGTCCGATTGATCAAGCCGATGTGCTCTTTATCGAATCAACTTATGGTGACCGAGATAATTTAGCCAGTGATGTTGAGGGCCAGCTTGCCACGATTGTTAAGGATACTTTTAATAATGGCGGATGCCTGCTTATTCCTGCTTTTGCGGTTGGAAGAACGCAGTTATTGCTCTATTACTTTTTCCAACTCTTGGAGAAAAAAATGATTCCTGCCTGCGAAATCTATATTGATAGCCCAATGGCGATCAGCACTACGAATTTATTCAAGGCTCACCCCAACGATCATAAATTAGGTATTGGCAGAGAAGCTGAAGACTCTATTTTCGATTATCCGCATTTCAGATACTACAGGTCACAAGAGTCGTCCATTAGCATTAATAACATTCAGAAAAACGCAGTCATTATTTCTGCAAGTGGAATGTGTACCGGAGGGCGAATACTTCATCATTTGTACAATCGCCTGCCTAGAAAAAACGATACACTCCTTTTTGCGGGTTATCAGGCCGAAGGAACTCGTGGTAGGAAAATTCAGGATGGAGATGCCACTTCTCGCATTTATGGTGAAGAAATTCCTGTATTATGTAAGATTGAAAGTATTCACGGTCTTTCTGCCCATGCAGATAGGCAAGAATTGATGCACTGGGCAAGCCAAATTGAAGCCCCAAAGATGGCCTTTGTTGTACATGGTGAATTGGCCAGCGCTACGCATTTATCGGAAAAACTGAAAGAAGAACTTCATTGGCCAAATGTGATGATCCCGAATTATTTGGAAAGCTTTGAGCTCTTTTCTGGTATTTAGGAGGAAAAAAAGAGGAAAGCATGAATGTGCTTTCCTCTTGGTAAATACGATTTAGTACTTTTAATCAGCCTTTGGATAATCGGTATAGCCTTGAACCCCCGGGGTATAAAATGTATTTTGATCTGGGTTCGCCAAAGCGATGTCTTTTTTCATTCTAGTCACCAAATCAGGGTTAGCAATAAATGGAACTCCAAAAGCAACTAGCTCTCCTTTATTGGCCTGCAAGTCATTTTCGGCCCTTTCTTTGTTGTAGCCACCACTTAAAATGTAAGCTCCCTTAAAATTATTGCGAATAATATCTTTCACCCTTTGAGGCACTTCTGGAGCACCCATATGCGAATGGTCTACTATATGAATGTAGGCAATACCAATCTTATTCATCGCTTCAGCAATGTATTTGAATTGCTCATCAATCCCTTCAAATTCACCCATGTCGTTGAAAACCCCAAATGGCGAAAGTCGGATACCCACTTTGCCTTTTCCAATGGCATCTGCCATGCCTTGTGCAATTTCAATCGCAAAGCGGCTTCTGTTTTCTATTGATCCACCATATTCATCGGTGCGCTGATTGGCTTTTGGATTGATAAATTGTTCTACTAAGTAGCCGTTGGCGCCATGGATTTCCACGCCATCGAAACCAGCTTCGATCGCCAGTTTGGCTGCATTAATATATTCCTGAATGGTAGATTTCACTTCTGTTGTCGTCATGGCCGAAGGAACAGTATGGTCTTGCATACCTTTTCCATCCACATACATTTGACCACTGACAAGCAACCCACTTGGAGAAAGTACTTTGGCACCCTCAGGCAAGTTTTCGACATTACCCACCGCACCAGTGTGCATCAACTGAACGAAGATCTTAGAGCCAGCTTCGTGCACTTTTTCTGTAACTAATCTCCATCCATCCACTTGTTGCTGATTGAACAATCCTGGAATGCGAGGGTAACCTAAGCCATTTGGCGATGGTGAAGTACCTTCTGTAATGATCAATCCAGCTTCTGAACGCTGTTCATAGTATTCTGCGATTAATGCATTAGCGGTGTTTTTTTCTACCGCCCTTGAACGGGTCATGGGCGCCATAACAACTCTGTTTTTGAGGGTGATATCACCCAATTTGAATTCACTAAACAGTTTATATTCTGACATAATTTTTGAGATTTTTCTGAATGACTTGCCCCAAGAACGGAGCTTCAATGAAACCATGATGCGGCAGAAATAATTTCAAGGAGGCTGATTTTTTTTAAGAAATTGAGGTCAACTTAAGGCAGAAGGCATCGTTTTATTCTTTATTATTATCTGCTAAAACCATCCCATGCCAAACTATTCGCCCATTCTAGAGAAATTACGTGTGGCCTCTGAAGAGGAGAAGAACCTTCATTGCTTTAAGGTGTTGGATCAATTGATCAGTTTGTTCGAAACGATGGAGTCAAAACACATCCCAAAGGCCAAATTTTCAGAAGCCTTGAAACGACTCGATGTAGTCCTTTCCACAGACCTTATCTATGTTAGGCAACTTACGGCTTTGAAAACGGATGTTTCCGATGTACTGAGAAAGGAATTTGGGCTTACTACTCGGCTATACTATCGTACAAAATGGCTGTTCAATGGAACAATGTTCGTTGGTATTCCGCTGGGCTTTATTGCTGGAACGCTCTATGGTTTTGAAAGTCTTTTCAACTTAATTAGTCCAATAGGAATTGTTTTAGGGCTTATTTTGGGCATTGCGATTGGTACTGCCAAGGATAAAAAGGCGGCTAAACAAGGGAAGCAATTGAGCATTATTTAGGGCTCAGTGCTTCTTTAATTCCCGTATATAAGATTTCTATTTCTGTAATTCGTGCAGTCAATTCATCAAAGCTTTCTTTAAAGGCATTGCGTTGCAAGGCCTCCAATGCCCTAACCAATTCATTGGCACTCAAGTGCCTGGCAGGGGGCAACATTTTATGCGCCTCGTTGCTAATGCCATCCCTGATTTTGAGCTTCACTGCCTTTTTGCAGTTTTCTATGCTCCGGGCAGAACTTGATTTGAAAATGCGGATCATTTCATTGACGAAATCTTGATCGCCCATTTGGCTGAGGCTGGTCAAATCAAATACAGGTGCTTTTTCCGATTGGTGAACGTTCATTACGGCCTTGGCTTTACGTCTATTGGTTTCTCTTTCTATCAGTCTGATGAGATCATCTTCGTTAAACGGCTTTTTCAATATATGATTGAAACCAGCCTTAAGGCTTTGCGCTCTTTCTGTTTCAGAAATGGTGGCTGTTAAGGCAATCATAGGAATTTCGCTGTTTGGCCCGCCTTCTCGCCTGATGCGCTGCACTATTTCGAGGCCTGAAAAACCGGGCATTTTTGCATCGAGGATGGCGATATCAAATGCTTTATTTTTCAAGAATTCCATGGCCTCCTTGCCATCTTTGGCCAAGGCCAAGTTGACATTGTGTCCTTTGAAAATGGTTTCGAGAAGTTTTAGGTTGAAGGGCTCATCGTCTGCTACCAAAATAGATATCGCGGTGAGCTTTACTAAATTCATGGGTTCTTTTTGGGCATCGCTTTCTTCTTTTGTTCCAATGGAAACAGGAAGACTAACGATCATAGAAGTACCCTTATTCGGCTCGCTTTCAATGGAGAGCTGGCCATTGTGCAGTTTTACGAGCATGGTTGAAATGGCCAGTCCAAGACCTGTTCCTTTCGCTTGATCGCCCGTATTGGCCTGCTCAAACTCTTCGAATATTTTTGTTTGTTGGTCTTTGGCAATCCCGATTCCAGAATCTTTTACTTCTAGCCTGAGCTGAACGGCATCTCCCTTCATACGAGTAGAAGAGGCGATCAATTTGATATGCCCTTGGTCGGTAAATTTTATCGCGTTGTGAATCAAGTTGAGTAGAATTTGACGGATGCGCTGCTCGTCAGCCACCACAAATTCAGGTACTTCATTCATTTCTAAATTCAGTGCCAGTCCCTTTTGGTTGGCCATTTCTTGAAAGATGGAAGTGCAGTCTTTCAGTAACTGATGAAGGTCGATATTTTGCTTGTTTAGCGTTACTTTTCTGGCTTGAAGTTTAGACAAATCGAGGATGTCGTTGAGCAAATGAAGCAGGTGATCCGAAGAACTTTTTATGATTTGGAGCTGCTCTTTTTGTTCCCCATTTTCTGTGTTTTTCAAAAGCTGGTTGGTGAAACCCGAAATGGCGTTCATAGGTGTCCGAATTTCATGGCTCATATTGGCCAGGAATTTTTCTTTGGCTTTGGCTAAATCTTCCGCGTTTTTCTTGGCTTCGCGAAGCACGGCCTGGTATTTTCTATTTCTGCCCACATAGTTAAGCTGACTAAAGAGCGTAATTAGAAGCAATACACTTGACAAAACAGAAAAGATGACAACCTCGCGGTTGGTGTCTTTGGCCAGTCCCTGAACGCTGGCAACATGCGTTCTTGCAGCTTCCAATTCATGGCTTTCCATGCTGTCGATCAAGTCAATGATATGGTCTTGAAGAACCCTTGACTCCCTTTCCAGATAGGCGAGTTGGTATTGTAATGCGTTGTCTTTTTCTGTACTTTCTTCTTTGGCCTTAGCCAGTTCTGCCATGATTTCATTTTGTAATATTTCTGATTGAGAAGGAACCTGAACGGTGTCTTCTTTTGGTTTTTTAGTAAAAATTCTTCCGATTAAGCCACGCTTTTTAACTTCTGTATCTATCGTGTCGGCAGCGGCTAAAACTTTAGGGATTTCATTAATTCTTGCGGTAAGTTCTTCAAGCGTATTGCCTAAAAGATTGTTGTTCAAAGCCGAAAGCTTGGTTTGAATCTTGGCCCTTTCTTTGATCAAATAAGACAGTGAATCGCAATTTTGCTTGAGATCTGCTCGATTGTACTGGGTTTTTAAGGAATCGAGCAAGTATTGGCTATCGTTTAAAGCTTCATTGAAACTTCTTAGAAATTCTGGCTTGGGATTGCTCCTGTAAGATTCTACTTCGCGTTCCATCTCATTCACGAAAAATGACACCTCCTTCAGGATTAATAAATTATAATTAGGTTCTGCATTTTCTTGCAGCTCATTTACCATATTATCAAGCCTAAAATAGGCCTGATATCCAGCAACAGAAATTATAACGGTGAGCACAATCAAAATAAGGTTGACCATCCAGGCTAGGGTGTGTCGCAAATTATGCTTGAGTTGAGCCATTTTAATAGAAGAGCGGTTTATACTTTTTTACAATATACGGGGTATTTCGGTTTCGGGTAAATTAATGCACCAAGCAAATAAAGGCTTCCTGATCTTCAGGAAGCCTTTGAGCTATTTTTAAAATAAGCCGATGAACAAGTTGGTGGTTGTTCTTGCACTTACACTGAAGATAGAAACTACACTGCCATTGACGGTGACATCAACACTTGTTGCAGTTTGAAAGTCAAACCTGTTTTCAATTTGATTTTCTGAATAGTTGGCAACAATTAGTTCATAATCTCCCTCTGGCATAAAAGCCAAGGTAAAGTTACCGAAGGCATCAACAGTTGCACTGTTAACAGCGTTTTCAAATCTGGTTTCACCGTCCGCAGGTTCGCTTGTTTCCGCCTCATTGAATGTGCCTTCTAAGTAAGCATATACCACAACCTTATCGGCATTTTGCATGCTTTGATCGTTCACATTTCCTTCAATTTTTCCAGTTGTAGATTTAGCAATCAATCTGGCCGTTGGTCTAAGATTGAATTCTCCATTGCCTCTTTTTACCAAGGCTTTTCTTAAATCTACATCGGCTACAAGCTCAGTGGTGCCGTCTGCTAGAATTTCGAAATCACCTTTGATTTTGTAACCAGAAGTCGATCCGCTGGGTACATTGATTTGTGATTTGGTTTGATCTGCAAATTCAACATAGGCTTGGTTTGCTGAAGTTAAAATCAATCTAACTTCTTCATAAGCTCCGGCTTGTAATTCAGCTTCGCCTAAAAAGTGAGTGTTACCGTTCTGAAAATCCATAAGGTTAAATTCCTCAGGAGTGTCAAAAGTAATGGAATTTTGTACCTGGCCGTTGGCTATAAATTGAGCTTCGTCTACTGAAAGAAAAACACCAGTAATATTTTCTGAATCAACTGCCGCATCAGTGGCTTCAAGTCTCGCAGTTCCCGTGCCGTCTAATTCTGATGAGTTATCATCGTCACAGCTCGAAAAAATGAGTGCTGGAACAATTAAAAGTGTCGCGATAAATGCTTTTAAAGTTTTCATAATTATTGGTTTTGTTTAGAAATAAACTATCTGCCTATTTGTTTGCGAATGGCGTGCCGCATGCTAAAATGGTACTTTAAAGGCCTGTTTCAAGGCTTTTTGCCAAATGCCAAGGTCAGTCTTTAGTCACTTTGGGAAATTCTTTTTCATATTGAAATGGATACACGCAAAACGAAATCTTTAGTGAGAAGCATGAAGTATGCTACAGTTTTATGTCCAAAAGCAAACCCAAGGAAGTGAAACGCTATTCGCTATGCATTTCGATCAAGAGCCCTCCAGAGCAGGCATTCATATTGGATTTGTCCCTCGTTAAAGTAAAATTGATTTGATTGCTTGTCTCAGAATTGAACGGTAATATAAAGGCCACTCAATTCAATTGAGCAGCCTTTTTCGATGGTATGAATTGTTAAGTTTTATTGCACTTTAGTGATTGCATTTGCATCTAAAATCACGGCAGTTTGAGCTAAAGCACGCCCTGTCATGGACGCGGATGTTAAGAATGTAATGCCAGTCATTGAAAGTACATTTCCTTCAAAATGTGAAGTTGTCCCGAAAGTGGCTTCACCAGCGACTTGCCAGTAAATGTTCTTGGCCTGAGCTCCACCATTTAATATAATGTTCACCGCAGCACTTTGAGTAAGGTCACCAGCGACTTGGAAAATCCAAATGTCATTTGCTCCACCAGTTAAAGTAAGGTCAGTGGGAATGGTAACGGTATTGGTCCATTTGTACAGACCAGCTTCCAATGTCATACCACCAATATTGCCTGTACCAAGTTCTAGAAAATCTGGAGAAGGTCTTCCAGCAGCGTCATTATAAGCGGTGATCATATCACTCACAGCTGTTGTGAGTGTAACAGGAGTAGGGTCAGCCATATCTGCTGCATAAACATTTCCAGTTACTTGTGCCGAAGTAGCATAGCCTGTGAAATCAACCAAAGCTAAACCTGTGATGTATGAGGTAGCAGCTGGACTTAAGCCCAAATGACCCGTGATGGCAGATGTTGAGCTATTATTGATCGCAGTTTTTGCAAGAATCACATAATTACTCGCACTACGAAGATTAACGGCACTCAGTATTGCAGCGGTACCACCTGTGGTGAAATCCCAACTTGTATTGCTCGCCAAAGCGTTTCCTGAAATATCCTTCGCTCCAGTAGTAATGGTTGCAGTATATTCTTTGTTGGCATCCAGGTTAGTGTTTGAAGTAAAAGTAGCGGTAGTTCCACTATAAGCTACTTCACCCACAATTACCGTAGAACCCTGTTTCAAGATAAAGGTATTTGCATTTACAGTTGAAGGATCCATGGCCTCATTGAAAATGATGGAAACTGTTTTGTTTCTTGGAACATCTTGTGCATCGTTCAAAGGAGCAGTAGAATTGATAATTGGTGCAGCATTATCTATCTCTATACTCGTGGTGAAGGTCAGAATAAAAGCACTTGCTAATGCTACGCCCTCGGTACTGGTGGCATCAATTGAAACTATAGCGGTAAAGGTTTTATTATAAGCTAAATCTGCATTAGGAGTAAATGTTGCCGTTCCATTGGCATAAGTTACGGCACCTGTTATGGCGTTCGGCCCCTCCAAAACCGTTATCGTGGTTTCGTTAATGCTGTTAACATCCATCTCTTCACTGAAATTGAATTCAATAGGAGTAGTTATGGCAACATCAACCGCATCTACCGATGGTACAGTTGATACCACTGTTGGTACTGTTGGCGGATTGTTCTTATCAGCACAGCTGGTAAAGAGCAGTGCCGGAAGAATTAAAAGTGTGGCGAATATTGATTTTAAAAATTTCATAAATAATGGTTTAGAATTTAATTACTCGATGGAGTGCGAATGCCGTGCCCCGTATTTAAAGTACTTTGAACCCTTCACACAGGCCTTTCTCTAAATCTTAATTCTCGTATTCAGCCACTTCGAGAAATTGTTGTTCATAATGACAGGAAATCAATCAAAGAGGAATCTTGGAGGAGAGGCTGTAAGCCAACAGCAGTTTTGTAGCTGATAAATAGAAAGCGCATAAGATTTTTCTATTTTTGAAGGCGTAGAAAAATTCAACCCTAGTTTATGGCCAAATCGAAGTCTGACGGAAGTGAAACTCCATTAATGAAGCAATACAATGCCATCAAAGCCAAACATCCTGGGGCTTTGTTGCTGTTTCGGGTGGGCGATTTCTATGAGACTTTTGGCGAAGATGCCATCAAGGCCAGTAAAGTGCTGGATATTGTGCTTACCAAACGAGCTAACGGCTCAGCAAGCCATATTGAATTGGCAGGTTTTCCGCATCATTCATTAGATAATTATCTTCCTAAATTGGTGCGGGCGGGCAATCGTGTCGCAATTTGCGATCAACTAGAAGATCCTAAATCAGTAAAAGGGATTGTAAAACGAGGCGTTACAGAATTAGTAACTCCAGGCCTGTCTTTCAACGACAATGTGCTTGACAAGCGCAGAAATAATTATTTGGCCTCCCTTTTTTATGACAGAGACCAAGTTGGAATTTCCTTTTTGGACCTTTCAACTGGAGAATTTCTAACGGCACAAGGTTCGAAAGAATATATCGATAAGCTGGTTCAAAGTTTTAACCCTTCTGAATATATTTTCTGCAAAGCGAATCGCGAAGTGTTTTACGATCGCTTTAAAGAGTCCTTGAACACCTACCATTTGGATGATTGGGTCTATGCTTACGATTATGCATATGAGCGTTTAACCAATCATTTCGACACGGCCAATCTAAAAGGTTTTGGGATTGAAAACCTGAACCTGGGCATTATCGCATCAGGTGCTATTCTGCATTATTTAGAAGAAACTGAGCATAAAGAAGTAAAGCATATTGCGGCCATCAGTCGAATTGAAGAAGATAAATACGTTTGGTTGGATAAGTTTACCATCCGCAATTTGGAGCTGGTTTATCCTCAGCAAGAAGGTGGCGTTCCTCTAATTCAAATTCTCGACCATACCTTTACCCCAATGGGAAGCCGATTGATGAAGCGCTGGATGGTGCTTCCGCTTAAAGAGAAAAGTAGGATTGAAGAAAGGCTTTCCATTGTGGATGCTTTTGCCGACAATAATGAGCTACGCGAAGAAATTTGCCAACACCTTAAACCCATTGGCGATTTAGAAAGGTTGATTTCAAAAGTTGCTGTTGGCCGGATCAATCCTCGCGAAATGAACCAATTGCGCAAGGCGTTGGAAAATATAAAGCCCATTCAAGGTTATCTCGGCAATGCCAATCACAAAGCCTTGAAGGCCCTTGCCGATCAGCTTAACCCTTGCGATCAACTCTTGAATCGTATTAAGGAGCAATTGAAAGAAGACGCTCCGATGCTGATTCACAAAGGTGATTTGGTGAATGAAGGGATTGATGAGGAGCTAGATGATTTGAGGAGAATCGCTTACTCTGGAAAGGATTATTTGATTCAATTGCAACAGCGCGAAACCCAGAAAACGGGGATTAGTTCTTTGAAAATCGCTTATAATAAGGTTTTTGGCTATTATTTAGAAGTCACTAACTCGCATAAGGATAAGGTGCCAGAAGAATGGATCAGAAAGCAGACCTTGGTGAATGCCGAACGATATATTACCGAAGAATTAAAAACGTACGAGGACAAAATCCTTACAGCGGAGGATAAAATTGGAGCTATTGAACTTCAAATCTTCAATGATTTAGTGGCCTTTGCATCTGACTACACTGCTCAAGTACAGCAAAACGCGAAAATCATCGGCATGCTCGATTGCTTGATTTCTTTCGCAACCGTGGCAGAGGTCAATCATTATTGCCGACCGCAGATCAACGATAAAATGATCATCGATATTCAAGAGGGCCGACACCCAGTCATTGAAAAGCAATTGGCTGTGGGCGAAAGCTACGTACCGAATGATGTTTATTTAGATGATCACACGCATCAAATTCTGATCATTACTGGACCGAACATGGCGGGTAAATCCGCGCTTTTGCGTCAAACCGCGTTGATAGTGCTGATGGCTCAGATGGGCTGCTATGTGCCCGCCAAATCCGCGATTTTAGGAATTACTGACAAGGTATTTACCAGAGTAGGCGCCAGTGATAACCTGTCAAAAGGAGAGTCCACTTTTATGGTAGAGATGACAGAAACGGCCAGTATTCTGAATAACCTGAGCAATCGCAGCTTGGTATTGATGGACGAAATTGGTCGCGGTACCAGCACTTACGATGGTATTTCGATCGCATGGTCCATTGTGGAGTACTTGCACAACCACGAAAAATTTAAGCCCAAAACGCTTTTTGCTACCCATTATCATGAGTTGAACCAATTGCAAGAAGATTTTCCTGCCATTAAAAACTTCAATGTGTCGGTAAAGGAAGTGGGCAACAAGGTGATTTTTATGCGTAAGCTTAAGGAGGGTGGCAGCGAACACAGCTTCGGAATTCATGTGGCACAAATGGCGGGCATGCCCAACCCTGTGGTAATCAGGGCAGCTGAAATTATGCGCCATTTAGAAAAGGATAAAATCCGAAATAACACGAATCAGAAAATCAAAGACATTCCGAAAAACAACTTTCAACTCAACCTTTTCGAAGCTGATCCTACATTCCTGGAAATCAAAGAAATTTTGGAAAACCTAGATATCAATACCATTTCACCAGTAGAAGCTTTATTAAAACTGAACGACCTTAAAGGGAAATTGAAGAAGTAGGATTGGGGTTTGAGAAAAACGCTTTTTTAGCTACTTCAATAGATGATCAACTTCCTTTTTGAGTTTAGGTAGCTCCCGAGTGACGATTGTCCAGATTACTTCATCCGAGATGTTGTCATAATCATGGATAATTCTATTCCTAGTGTTGACTATTTGTCGTGCATTTTCAATTGGGAAGTGCTCATCTATGTCAAGAATTCTTTTCACCGCTTCGCCAATGATTTCTAGGTTGCGCTCAATGGCTTTCTTTGTTTTGAGGTCTTTTTTATAAGCAAAGAAGTCCATGCGGTCGGGTAGAAATTCAAAGATTTAATTGATGGCCTGTTCGATATTTAGCAGCCATGTCTGAATTCTATAATCCATAAATTTGAACTTTCGACTTTTCTAATTGGCTTCTGAATAGGCGATTTTTTATGCCTCTCTCCTCAATTAAATCAACCTTTCTTTTTAACAACTTCTCAAGTTTCATTTTTAGGTTAAAGTAGAGGTCTGTGTACTTGTAAGGATCTTCTTCTTCAAAATCAACCAATAAATCGATGTCTGATTGATCATTGAAATCTTCTCTAGTTACCGAACCAAAAGCAGAAAGTGATCTTACCCTATTTGAAGCACAGAGTTGTATAATTTCGTCTAGCTGTTTTTGCTCGATTTTCATGGTGTCAAATATAACGAGATTTCACTTCTTTTGATTTTCGACCCAAAGTTTCAAAAACTCAGCTCTAAGCTCTCGTTGATTGATGTACGGTTCGAGACTGTTTAAATTATTCTCAATAAACATTAATTCTTGTTCGAATTAGTAGAACCTTTTCTCCTTAAAAAAATTATTAAACGACTCCCGACTCCCGACTCCCGACTCCCGACTCCCGACTAATACTTCAAAACCTCTTTCAGTTTAGCATGCCCATTGCGGCTTACAGGCAGTTGAACTCCATTTTTAAGGCTAAGTAAGTAATTGTCTTTTTCGTAAAGTTCGAGCTTTTCAATATGCTTGATAGACACGATATGAGAACGATGAATGCGGATAAATTCAGTTTGAGGAAGATTGTCCTCTAAATGCTTCATGCGCAATAGCTTCAAAAATTTTCCTTGGGTAGAATGAATAGCTACATAATCATCTTGCGCTTCGAAATGGGTGATTTGATCTAAACCAAGAATGTGGATTTTATTGCCTGTTTTTACCACCATTCGGTCGATACCTTCGGCCAACTCCTCGCGTTTTTCGGTAAGCTTTTCAATTTCGGCTTGGGCGGGTACATGGCTTTCAATTTTGTTAACCGCCTTTTGAACTGCTCCTTTGAATCGCTCTTCGGCATAAGGCTTTAGTAAATAGTCGGTAGCGTTGAGTTCGAAAGCTTTAATGGCATATTGATCGAAGGCAGTGCTGAAAATAACCACAGGAGGATTTTCAATGAGTTCGAGCAATTCGAAACCCGTAATTTTTGGCATTTGAATGTCCAAAAAGAGTAAATCTGGCTTATGCTCTTGAATAGATTTTAAACCTTCAAAACCATCAGCGCATTCTGCAACCACTTCGATTTGAGCAAAGTTTTTCAAATAGGCCTTGATAATATCTCGGGCTAATTTTTCGTCATCAACTATAAGTGCTTTGATCATTTCTCGGTTAATTGTGGAATGTCCAATCGGACAGTGAATAAATTATCATTCGTTTCGGTGAAAACCAATTTTGGCACCCCATAAATCACCCTCAATCGTTCTCGCACGTTTTTAAGTCCTATACCTTTTCCTTTTTTGCTTATTGCTTCAGGATCGAATTCATTGGTCATAAACACGCGCAGAACGCCATTTTCTTCTGATGCTTTTAAACGGATAGTGACATCGCCCAAGCTTTCATAAATACCATGCTTGATTGCGTTTTCGATCAAAGGTTGAAGGATAAGGTTGGGAAGGTCTAAGTGTTTTGCGGCTTCGGTAATTTCAGTTTCCACTTTTAGACGATCGCCAAAGCGTACTTTTTCAATTTCTAAATAGAGTAGAAGGTTGGCCAGTTCTTCTTCCAGACTATTCAATTGTTTGTTTTCCTTGCCAAGAGAATAGCGTAAAAAATCTGATAGTTTGACCACCATTTCTCTGGCTTGGCTTGGGGCAGTAATGGTCAACGAAGCAATTGAATTTAAGCTATTAAAGATAAAATGGGGATTGATCTGTGATTTCAACATTTCCAATTCCGACTCCTTCAGCATGGATTCTAGTTGGGTTTGTTGTTGGCTTCTTTCCCTTAAATCGTCATAGTATTTGATAAGGTGATACACCAGAATGATCACAGCATAATAGAGCAAACCAAGCGCTGCCCGCCAGGCCATTGAAATATTGAGTAGGGCCAGAGAAACTTCATCCTGCGGCAGTAAACTTTTAATGATGGTAATGGTGAGAAAAACGCCTACTGTTACCGAGAGGGCTGCAGCAGCCAAATGGCTGACAAAAAGATTGAGAATTTGAGAAGAATCGAATGAGTTATAACGAACCACAAACCAATAAGCCAAACCGAGTCCATAGAAAATGCCGTTAAAGATGAAGCTATCAATCAGCGCTTCTTTGGTAGGGGCATCATAGAAATAATGAAGTCCCAAGCCGAAGAGTATGGCTACAAATAACCATGCTGCCGAGTAAAAAATTAAGCCTTTGTTTTTGAGAAAAGGGTGGTTCATTGAATTGATGTGAACCCTAAATTATGAAATAGTAGCGAGAAAAAATTGATGGGTATTGCAATGACCAGTCGCAATACCCATTTCATTTTAACCAATTATTATTTTACTTCACCGCCTCCGAAAAGCACTAATCCTTTGATGATCAATTCTTTTCCATTGTTGGCTTCGTTTTCCGCAAGGATTTTACGTTCATCTGAAAATCCTCCGAAAATGGCAGTTACTTTTACCTTGACATTCATATCGGAAGGAACTCTAATGTCAGTTCCACCGAACAAAACGAATACATCCAAAACATTCGTGCCGCTGGCAAGCTCTGCGTTAATCAGGTTTAAGTCGGTGCCTCCGAAAATAGAGGTCAACTTTCCGCCTTTAAACTGCTTTGAGGTAACTACTCTTTCTGCACCTCCGAAAAGGGCAATTTCGTCTACCATATCTAATTCTGAGTCAGTATTTTTTTTTTCGTTTACCCCACTGTGTTCTTTATTTCTTCGGAAGATCAACGAGACACCGATAATGATGAACACAACTGGCCAGAAGTCAAAAATATCCCTGAAATCTAGGTAATAGACATCTCTGAGTAAGAAGGCCGTACCTATGGCCATAAGTGTAAGTCCAAATCCGACTTTTTCGCGGACGGTGGCTACCAATAAACCGATAAGGATCATGATGGAATACCACTGACGGAAGTACCAAGGAATTCTGAAACTCAGAATATCAAGATTGTCGAGTGTCCAAAGCGAACCTATTACAAGGAAGATCGCTCCGATAATGTACCTTTTGTTAACTGACTGTGACATAGTTTTCGTTGTTTTAGTGGCAGGCAGCTTTCACTGCCTGCTTGTTGTGTTGTTGTTTGAGTTTGTCGTTTCTTTTATTGCCTCGTTTTTGACCTTTGGGCTTTAAATACATTCAAATGTACGTGCATTGGTCGCTTTGCTGTTGGCGCAAATCGGTAAACGCACGGCCAACATCGGTAAACGAACGAACTATTCGTCAAGGCTTTTTAGCTTTATTTTAAAATCGGTGAATTCCGCTTTCGAAATGCTTTCTTACTCCTTCTTCATTGACTAATTTTGGCCAGCACAAATTTCATCCTATGGAATACAGAATCGAAAAAGATACGATGGGGGAAGTACAAGTTCCCGCAGATAAATATTGGGGAGCTCAAACCGAACGCTCTAGAAACAATTTTAAAATTGGCCCGGAAGCAAGCATGCCTTTAGAAGTTGTTCATGGCTTCGCTTATTTGAAAAAGGCCGCTGCCCATACCAATCATCAGTTGGGAGTGCTTTCAGTAGAAAAGCGCGACATGATCTCGAAAGTCTGTGATGAGATTTTAGAAGGTAAACTAGATGATCAATTCCCACTTGTGATCTGGCAAACTGGTTCTGGCACACAGTCAAATATGAATGTGAATGAGGTGATCGCTAATAGGGCGCATGTAAATTCAGGCCATAAATTGGGCGAAGGCAAAACAGAAGTACACCCCAATGACGATGTGAATAAATCACAATCTTCTAATGATACTTACCCTACAGGCATGCACATTGCTGCTTATAAATTGATAGTTGAAAACACAATTCCGGGAGTGGAGCTGTTGAGAGATACGCTTCAAGCCAAGTCTAAGGAGTTTATGAATGTGGTGAAAATTGGCAGGACCCATTTAATGGATGCGACACCATTGACCTTAGGCCAAGAGTTTTCTGGGTATGTTTCACAACTTAACCATGGATTGAAGGCTATAAAAAATACTTTAGAACACCTTTCCGAACTAGCACTTGGTGGAACGGCTGTGGGTACTGGTATCAATACTCCAGCAGGCTATTCAGAATTGGTTGCCGAAAAAATTGCTGAATTTACTGGTCACCCATTTATTACAGCAGAAAATAAATTTGAGGCTTTAGCCGCCCACGATGCTTTTGTAGAAACGCATGGGGCACTAAAGCAAATGGCGGTCTCTTTGAATAAAATCGCGAACGATATTAGAATGCTTGCCTCTGGGCCAAGATCTGGTATTGGAGAAATTATCATTCCTTCTAACGAGCCAGGGTCATCGATTATGCCAGGCAAAGTTAACCCTACGCAATGCGAGGCAATGACGATGGTTTGCGCTCAGGTCATAGGCAATGATGTTACCGTTACCTTTGGTGGTGCGCAGGGGCATTATGAATTGAATGTTTTTAAACCCGTAATGGCCTATAATTTATTGCAGTCTGCACGTTTGATTGGTGATGCTTGTGTGTCTTTTAATGATAACTGCGCCATTGGCATAGAGCCAGATTATAAAAGCATCAAACAGCATTTGAACAATTCGCTGATGCTCGTCACAGCGCTGAATACAAAAATTGGCTACGAAAAGGCGGCTAAAATTGCCAAAACAGCACATGAGAATGGAACAACCTTGAAAGAGGAGGCAGTTAACCTTGGCTACTTAACTCCAAATGAATTTGATGAGTGGGTGAAGCCAGAAGATATGATCGGAAGTTTGAAAAGCTGACATTAAAGTTATAATTTGTGATTAAATGAGTTTAAACTCAATCAAATCGATATAAGATGAAAACTTCTAAAGTACTTTTTACCATTGCCTTGGGTATTTTTATTGCGACAGCTGCAATAGGTCAAGAAATGACCAAAGCCGAGAAAAAAGCCTTCAAAATTGAAATGAAGGAATGGAAGAAAAAGAAAAAGTCCATGAGTCCTGAAGACTTCAAAGTATTATCAGAGGAGCATTTAAAGCTAAAGGCCTCAAATGCTGCCGCAGTTGGTGATATAGAAACTTTGGAGAAGCAAGTTTCTGAAAAGGATAATCAAATCATAGACCTTCAAAAGCAAGCTACGAGAATGCAAGCGGCTTATCAGGCAGCTCAAAAGGAAACTGAGAATTTAAAAGCCCAACTCGCAAATCGTCCTGCCTACAACCCAGATTTGATCAATGGCGAAGATTTTGGTATTGGCGTTGTGTTCAAAGTACAAGTAGGCGCTTTCAGAAAAGTGGATTTGAAAAAGTATGCTGATACCTCAGAGGATTTTGCCGAAGAAAAAACGGACGACTTAAGAAAATACATTATTGGCAACTTCCGTAACTACGAAGATGCGAACATCTTGAAGCGCTATTTAAGAGAAATGGGTGTGGAAGATGCTTGGATTGTGCCTTACAGAGATGGCGTAAGGGTGCCACTCAAAGATGTTCTGCCAAACGCAAAGGCGAACGACTAGTCCTTTTTAATTAAAATATTTTAGCAGTGTTTTTGAAAGAAGGCACTGCTTTTTTTATACCTGAATTTCAAAGTAAAATATTCTTATTTTTATACATGCAAAAAAGATGGCTATTTGGTGAACTGGCAAATCCCGACCTTGTTGAATCACTTCAGCAAGACTTGGGCATTAGCGAAAACCTTGCGTTTTTGTTTGCTAAAAAAGGAATCAAGGATTACGAAGAGGCCAAAGCCTATTTTAGGCCTCAAATGGATCAACTTCATGATCCTTTTTTGATGAAGGATATGGGTAAGGCTGTTGATCGATTAGCTCGAGCCCTGGAAACCCAAGAAAATATTCTCGTTTATGGAGATTATGATGTAGACGGCACAACCGCTGTAGCCACCTTCTATGGCTTCCTTTCCCAAAGATTCTCTAACCTAGAATTCTATATCCCCGATCGCTACAGCGAAGGTTATGGTGTTTCCAAAGCTGGAATTCAATATGCGATAGACAACGGCTTTAGCCTTATTGTTACCCTAGACTGTGGTATTAAGGCTTGCGATAGAGTTAAAGATGCAGCTGCTGCAAGTATTGACGTAATCATTTGCGATCACCACACGCCCGGTGAAGAACTACCTCCAGCTTATGCGGTGCTCGATCCTAAGCGCATGGATTGCGAATACCCGTACAAAGAACTTTCAGGCTGTGGAGTGGGCTTTAAGCTGCTTCAAGCCTTTTGCCAAAGAAGTGATTTAGCACAAGAAGAACTCTTTCAATATTTAGATCTTTTGGCGGTAAGTATTGCCTCAGACATCGTTCCAATCACTGGCGAGAATCGGGTACTTACTTACTACGGCCTCAAAAAGTTAAATCAAGATCCAAGGCCTGGATTAAAAGCGCTGATTGAACTTTATAAGAACAAAAACGACTTGACGGTTACTACTATCGTTTTTGGAATTGGGCCAAGGATCAACGCAGCGGGCAGAATGGACCATGCAGGGGCTTCTGTCAATTTACTTTTGGCAAAAACCGTAGAGGAGGCCACCAATATGGCCAAGGCAATCAATGATCAGAATGATGCCAGAAAGGATTTCGACAGTTCAATAACAGAAGAGGCTTTGATGATGATCGAGTCAGATACAGAAATGGTCAACGCGAAATCGACTGTACTTTATAAGGAAGATTGGCATAAGGGAGTGATTGGTATTGTTGCTTCGCGCTGCGTTGAGAAGTATTACCGCCCGACTGTTATTCTTACAGAATCGAACAACAAAGCGACAGGCTCTGCGCGTTCTGTACTCGGTTTTGATATTTACAATGCCATTTCAGAATGTGCAGATTTACTGGAGCAATATGGCGGGCACATGTATGCCGCAGGGATTACCATGGACCTCAGCAATGTAGAAGCTTTCAAAATTAAGTTCGAAGAGGTAGTTGCTAGGCAGATCACTGAGGATCAGCTCATTCCTGCGATTAATGTCGATACCATAATTTTCTTGGACGATATAGACTTTAAATTCTTCAATACAATCAAGCAAATGGGGCCTTTTGGGCCACAAAATATGCAGCCCTTGTTTGTTTCAGAAAATGTTCATGCCGAAAACGTGAAAGTATTGAAAGGGCAACATCTTAAGTTCATTGTCAAACAAGAAGGAACAGATACTGCGTTCGATGCGATTGGCTTTGGTTTAGGAGATTATGCCGATTTGATCAGTTCTGGCATGAAATTTCACATGGCTTATACCATTGAAGAAAACGACTTTAGAGGACACCGAAGTCTACAACTCTTCATCAAGGATATTAAGTTTGAATGATTATTATATTTTTGCCAATCCATGACGAAGTTAAGAGCCGATAATCTCATAAAGATTTATAAAAAAAGAAAAGTGGTCAACGATGTTTCACTGCATGTTGAACAGGGTGAAATCGTTGGTTTGCTCGGCCCTAATGGGGCTGGAAAAACCACAAGCTTTTACATGATTGTAGGCTTAATAAAACCTAATGAAGGCAACATTTATTTGGAAGAGGAAAACATTACGCCTTTGCCAATGTACAAAAGAGCACAACTTGGTATCGGGTATTTGGCGCAAGAACCAAGCGTTTTCAGAAAACTTACCGTTGAGGAAAACATCATGGCCGTTCTCGAAATGACCGATTTGCCTCGCAAGGAGCAAAAAGAAAAAATGGAATCGCTGCTAGAAGAGTTCAGCCTTACGCATGTAAGAAAGAACAAAGGTCAAGTACTTTCTGGTGGAGAAAGAAGGCGAACAGAAATTGCCAGGGCACTTTCAGTAGATCCAAAATTCGTATTATTGGATGAGCCTTTTGCAGGGGTTGACCCCATTGCGGTAGAAGAAATTCAAACCATTGTTTTCAAACTTAAAAAGAAAAATATTGGTATTTTGATCACCGATCATAATGTTAATGAAACACTTTCCATTACCGACAGGGCTTATCTTATGTTTGAAGGAAAACTTCTGAAAGCCGGTACGGCCGAAGAATTGGCAGCCGATGAACAGGTAAGAAAAGTATATTTGGGAAGGAATTTTGAGCTCAAACGCAAAGTATAATTGGCCATACTGAATTCCATATTGACTTGGGTGATGAAAAAGAGGATGCATCAGATCGACCTCTTTATGAAATACCCTTTGGAAGTGCAGGATGAGCTATTCAAACGCTTGGTCACCTCGGCCAAGAATACGGAATTTGGCAAAAATTACGCCTTTAGTGAGCTTAATAATCAAGAGCAATTTAAGAGGATTATCCCCGTCTTTTCTTATGAAGACATCAACCCGTACATAGAACGGAATATGATGGGGGAGCAAAATCTGCTTTGGCCATCGGACGTCAAATGGTTCGCCAAATCTTCAGGAACCACCAATGCCAGAAGTAAATTCATCCCAGTTTCTTTTGAGGCCCTTGAGGAATGCCATTTCAAGGGTGGAAAGGACATGCTGTCTTTGTATTGCAACAATCATCAAGAAACGATGATGTTTGATGGCAAAGGCCTTACCATTGGTGGCAGCCAGCAATTGAATCAGTTTGATGCTAACCGCGAGTCATTTTACGGTGATGTTTCTGCGGTCATCATGTCTAACCTGCCTTATTGGACAAAGTTTGTGCGTACGCCAGCCTTGGAAATAGCGCTGATGGACGAGTGGGAATCAAAAATTGATATGATGGCAAAGGCCACCATGGAAGAAAACGTGACCAGTATATCGGGCGTACCCACTTGGACAATTATTCTGCTCCAGAAAATTATGGAGCTAAAAAAGACAGATAATATCCTTGACGTTTGGCCAAATCTGGAAGTCTTTTTTCATGGCGCAGTGGCCTTTGGCCCTTATCGCAATATTTTCAAGAAAATGATTCCTTCAGATAAGATGCAGTATATGGAAACCTATAATGCCTCCGAAGGATTTTTTGGGATCCAAGACGACCCAAACCGTGATGATATGTTGCTAATGTTGGATTACGGTATTTTTTATGAGTTTATCCCGTTCCACGAAATTCATTCTGAATCGCCTAAAGTACTGGGTTTAGCCGAAGTGGTAGAAGGTGGCAATTATGCATTGTTGATATCGACCAACGCTGGTTTGTGGCGCTATAAAATTGGCGATACCGTTCAGTTTACTTCTGTAGATCCGTTCAGAATTAAAATTTCAGGAAGAACAAAACACTTCATTAATGCTTTCGGAGAAGAAGTGGTGGTTGAAAACGCTGAAAGGGCCATTGCTGAGGCCGCTGAACGAACAGGCGCGTTGATCAATAATTTTACAGCTGCCCCAAAATACTTCAGTCATAATGAAAGGGCCAGCCATGAATGGGTGGTAGAATTTGAAAAGGAGCCAGACAACATAGATGATTTCGCTCGCATTCTAGATGAGACCCTTAGAAGAATTAATTCTGACTACGATGCCAAACGATACAAAGATATGGCACTTCAATCTCCCATTATCAATAAAGCGCCAATGGGTACTTTCTACGAATGGATGAAGAAGAGAGGCAAACTTGGTGGGCAAAACAAAGTGCCGAGACTCTCCAATACTAGAGAATACCTAGACGACATTCTTGAGATGATGCTTGTCAATCAAGGTAAGAAGTAGCTTTTCTACCTTGGTTTAGTGCTTAATTACACAGCCGATCGCTTTTGTATTTGGCGTTTCGACTGGAAGACCCGCCAACAGCTGATCCAAAGCATTTTCTACATACCTTTTCGTAGCATCCAACGGATTACGGCTGTTATTATCGATTGCTCCAATATAGGCTACTTTAAAGCGCGCATCTTCTTTATTTAGAATATACACTTGAGGTGTATTAGTTGCTCCAAAAGCCTTCACGGTAGCTTGACCATCAGCATCCATCAAATACGGAAAATTGAAGCCTTTTTGAGTTGCTCTTTCCTTCATTTCCTCAAAGGAGTCTCCAGAAGTGGTAGTTGGGTTATTGGATTGAATGGCAATTAATGGATAGCCCTGGCTCTCATACTTGGTGTTTAGCGCAATTAATCTGTCCTCATACAAAATAGAATAGGGACAAGAATTAGAGGTGAAGACGACAATATAACCTTTGATATTACTCCCTGTTTCCAGTGAAACCATTTTTCCATCAACATTCTTTAGACTGAAATTTGGTGCGATATCACCCACTTTTAAACCTTCAACTTTAGGCATTAGGAATATGTATAGGGCCTGAAGAAGGATAAGAGATTTCAAAATTTTCATAACTAGAAGGAATTGGTAGAAAGGGGAAGTTCGTTATTCTGATCTTAATTTCAAGCTAAATACGATAGTCTTTATGCTAGTTCAAGAATACGCTCTGTATCCGACATGACTCGATTTCTGATTTTTTGAGTGCATTTTAAAAATATAAATATTCTAAGTTTGTCAATTTTGCAGCAATCGTGATCAAAGGCGAATTTTTGGCTTTGATTTACAAATGCCTAAACCGCTCATATGGCCGTAATACTGGCTTAACATTGGCTGCCTTTCAAGTGCATTTCTTTAAATTTTAGCAAGAGTCAATTATGGCTGACGAAAATGCAATTTCAGAGAAATGAATTTGGCCTTTTTATGCAGCAAATGGCCGCTTATTTTGAGTAGTTAGTTTGTCATTTTTTAGACAAAAAGAAGATTGCATAAAGTCAAATCTATTTTTCCACAAAATGAAGAAGTTATCCACAATATTATTGAGAATAAACTTAATAGCCTTAAAATCAGATGGTTGAAATAAAAAAATATATTTCTGCTTTTGTTGATAAGTTTTTAAAAAATTATTGTTGAGCAAACCTGAGGTGGTTTTTCAGCCATTAGATTGACGATTGAAGTACTAATTTCAGTCTTTGAGCTAAACACTTGTTACTCTTTATTTTGTCGCTTTAGTTTGGTGCGATAGGCATTGAATATTCTCGATTTGGAAACGATTCCCAAATAGCCTTGTTCCGAAATTACGGGAAGGTTCCAAGCGCCAGTTCTTTCAAATTTATTCATAACTTCTGCCATTCCATCTTCTGGAGAAACTGTGGCCGGAGGTTTGTGCATCAGTGTTTCCACAATTACACTTTTTTGGGAATTAGGATCGAACATGATATCGCGGATATCGTCTAATGTGATGATCCCTTGGAGTTCATTTTCGGTATTTACAACGGGAAATATATTTCTTTTAGACATACGAACTAAGGCCACCAGATCTTCCAGCTTCTTATCTGGCTCAATGGTAAGAAGGTCGGTTTCAATGAGTTTTTCGATTTTGATCAAACTAAGCACCTGTCGATCTTTGTCATGCTGAATCAGGTCGCCTGCTTTGATGAGTTTACCCGTGTAGAACGAGTATTGCTCAAAGTAACGAGAAGTACTTAGGGCTACAGCCGACACTAGCATTAAGGGTAAGAATAAGGTATATCCACTGGTAATCTCCGCAATAAGGAATATCGCAGTGAGGGGGGCATGCATTACACCACTCATTACTCCGCACATTCCCACAAGTGTGAAATTGCTGATGGAAAGCTCTTTGCCGAATCCTAAAGTATTTACACTTTGGGAATAGATGTAACCCGTGATGGCACCGATAAATAGCGAGGGCGCGAAAATCCCTCCATTGCCCCCGGCACCAATTGTTAATCCTGTGGCCACAGGTTTTATGAGGAGTACTCCTAATGCAAAAAGAATGAGATAAAGCGTGCTGTCTAGATCTTTCAACAGGAAGCTATCTTCCAAAAGTTGTTCTGGGTTTCCATTTAGGATTGTGGTAATGGAATCGTAGCCTTCGCCATAAATAGGATGAAAAATAAAAATAATTACTCCCAAGCCCAGACCGCCTAGCAGGGCACGCCAAGTCTTGCTTTTGACTTTCATGGCCAAAGCTTCGGTGTATAAGGTTACACGTGTAAAATATACTGAGGCCAGACCACAAAATGCACCTAGCAATAAGTAGAAAGGAAAATCTGAGGCCTCAAAAGGATCTTGAAGGTTAAAGGAGAAAAGTACATCTGAACCTAAGGTAAGCATTGACACCAAAGCCCCAATTACCGAGGCAATGAGCAGCGGAATGAAGGCCGCAACGGTTACATCCGTCAGGATTACCTCGATACTAAAAATGACACCTGCCACAGGCGAATTAAATATGCCTGAAATAGCCGCTGCCGCTCCGCAACCTATCATTAAAGTTCTTTGCCGATAGCTCAGATGCATCCATCTTCCGATATTTGAACCAATCGCTGAGCCAGTAACCACGATTGGAGCTTCCAAACCTACTGAGCCACCAAACCCCACGGTAATGGCAGAGGTAATCATCCTGCTGTACATCTTAGTTCGGCCCAGAATACTCGATTTTTTCGATATCGCGTAAAGAATATTGGTGATTCCATGCCCCAATTTTTCTTTAAGAATCCTGTCGGCCACTAGGGCGGTAATGAGGATACCGATGGCTGGGTAGATAAGGTATAAATAGTCAGAAAAATCTGACCTGAAATTGCGAAGCAAATACTGAATATAATGAACCGTACTTTTAAGGGTTACTGCTGCGATTCCACCAATTAGGCCCACCACTCCGCTGATCACAATCAGGAAGTTTCGCGTGCTGACGTGCCGAATCCTCCAGATTAAAAAAGTAGTAAGGAATTTATTTGGTTTCATAGTTGGCGAGCATTAAATGTCTAAAGTTTTTTTGCTCTTTCCCAGTATTTATCCATTTCTGAAAGATTCATGTCAGCTATATTTCTTCCGTCCTTTTTAGCTTCGGATTCCAAATATTGAAAACGTTTTATGAATTTGAGATTTGTGCGCTCAAGGGCTTCTTCTGGATCAATGTCAATAAAGCGGGAGTAATTGATTAACGAGAACAAAAGGTCACCAAATTCTCCTAGGGCCTTTTCTTTGTCTATTTCGCTCGCATCTTCAATATTGAATTCATTTTTGAATTCTTGCATTTCCTCTTCCACTTTTTCCCAAACCTGCTCTTTCTTTTCCCAATCAAAACCAACTCCACGTGCCTTGTCTTGGATTCTAATGGCTTTGACCATGGCCGGCAATCCTTTGGGCACACCACCCAGTACGGAGGTATTCCCCTTTTCTTTGAGCTTTATTTTTTCCCAATTGGATTTAACAGCTTCCTCATCAGCGGCTTCAACATCACTATAAATATGGGGATGGCGGTGAATAAGTTTTTCGCTAATGGCATTGAGCGCATCACCAATATCGAAGGCACCTTGCTCGTCTGCGATTTTGGAATAGAAAACCAAATGGAGCATTAAGTCACCGATTTCTTTTTTGATGTCTTCGAGGTTGTTTTCTAGAATGGCTTCCGAAAGTTCATAAGTCTCTTCGATGGTCAAATGACGAATGCTTTCGAGGGTCTGCTTTTTGTCCCATGGGCAATTGAGCCTCAATTCGTCCATGATGGTAAGCAGCCTGTCGAATGCCGCGAGTTTTTCCTTTCTTTTGAGGTCTTTTGTTGGCTGAATCATTCAGATAAAGGCTTTTTAAGAAACTTACTATTCAAAGGTAGCGTTCTACCGACAACTATCTTAAATTTGCAAAAAAATTAGTCGACTATGACCACTTTCTTATTGACTCTAGGGCTTGTAGGTATATTTTTCGTATTCATGTCGGTGCGACTTATTCTGCTCAAAAATGGCGAATTCAAAGGCACCTGCGCATCGCAAAGCCCCTTTCTCAACAAAGAAGGTGTTCGTTGTGGCTATTGTGGCAAAGACATGAAAGCCGGAGAATCTTGCGGGAATCCAGATAACGAAGTAGACAAGGTCATGGCTAAATTCAAATGAGTTTTCTTCCTTTCAAAAGTCGTATAAATCTGACACTGGTCTTTGGTTTTTGCTAGATTTGCACTTGTAACTAACACAGAACTACGTGACGTTAATAAAGTCAATTTCAGGTATAAGAGGAACAATAGGGGGTAAGGTGGACGAAGCACTTACTCCAATTGATGTTGTTAAGTTTGCTGCGGCTTTTGGAACATGGGCCAAGCAAAACTCGAAAGGCAATACTATCATTATTGGTCGAGATGCCAGACCTTCTGGCGAAATGATTTCGACATTGGTTTCATCTACACTTCAGGGTTTAGGCATTCATGTGATCGACTTAGGTCTTTCCACTACCCCTACAGTCGAAATGGCTGTTCCTGCCGAAAATGCTTGCGGTGGAATTATCCTAACGGCAAGTCATAATCCAATACAGTGGAACGCTTTAAAGCTTTTGAACGCTAAAGGGGAATTTATTAGTGGAGCAGATGGGTTGGCCGTTTTGGAAATTGCTAAAAAGGACGCCTATGATTTCGCCCCAGTAAAATCACTCGGTTCGTACAAAAAAGACGATTCATATATTCAAAAACACATTGAAGCCATTTTGAAACTGCCTTTGGTGGATGCTGACGCGATTAAAGCTGCAAAATTCAAAGTGGTGATTGATTGTGTGAACTCAACAGGAGGAATTTCTCTCCCACCATTGTTGAAAGCCTTGGGAGTAGCCAAAGTTGAAGAACTTTATTGCGAACCTAATGGCCACTTTCCGCACAATCCAGAGCCACTTCCAGAGCACTTGGGCCAGATTTGTGGCATTATGGAAAAAGGGCTTCATGACGTGGGCATTGTAGTTGACCCAGATGTTGATCGCTTAGCACTCATTTCGGAAAATGGAGATTGCTTTGGAGAGGAGTATACACTTGTTGCTGTGGCAGATTATGTATTGTCTCAAGTTAAAGGCAATACGGTTTCGAATCTTTCTTCAACACGCGCACTAAGAGACGTAACTGAGAAAAGAGGAGGTAAATACGAGGCTGCTGCAGTTGGTGAAGTGAACGTAGTCACCAAAATGAAAGAAACTAATGCGGTGATTGGCGGTGAAGGTAATGGCGGTATTATTTATCCAGAACTTCATTATGGTCGCGATGCCCTGGTCGGTATTGCACTGTTCTTAACACATTTGGCCAAATCTAAAAAGAAGATGTCGCAGTTAAGAGCGAGCTACCCGAATTATCATATCTCAAAAAATAAAATTGATCTTTCTCCTGAAATTGATGTGGACAAAGTGCTGTTGGGCATTCAGAAGAAATATGCAAAGCAGCCCATCAATACAATTGACGGTGTAAAAATAGAATTTGGTTCGGAATGGGTGCATCTTCGAAAATCAAATACCGAACCTATTATTAGAATTTATTCTGAGTCTGATTCTCATGCCACAGCAGACCATCTGGCGAATAAAATCATCTCAGACATAAAAGAAATTGTTTCTTCAAAACTCTAGAAAAATGAAGAAGGTATACCTTGATAATGCAGCAACTACTCCACTCGACCCGGCCGTTTTTGAAACGATGAAGCCGATGATGTTGGAGATGTTCGGAAACCCATCTTCAACCCATGCCCATGGCCGTGAGGTTAGGACCAAGGTGGAAAAGGCGAGAAAAACCGTTGCTGAATTATTGAATACCGTTCCTTCTGAAATTTTCTTTACCTCTGGTGGCACAGAAGCTGATAATACTGCGATTACTTGCAGTGTTGAGGCTTATGATCTAAGGCACATAATCACCTCTAAAATTGAGCACAAAGCGGTGCTCGAAACCGCTCAAAAGTTGGGAGCAAGTGGCAAAATTAAGGTCAGCTATGTAGATGTTGACCATCAAGGCCATTTAGATTATGACCATCTGGATGCACTGTTGAAGTCAAATTCCAGATCGATGGTGTCGCTGATGCATGCCAATAATGAAATTGGCACATTGAATGATATCGAGAGGATTGGCTTGATCTGCCAGGAGTACGATGCCGTGTTTCACTCTGACACAGTTCAAACCATGGGTCATTTTAAGCACGACTTAAAGCAACTCGCTTGTCATTTTATAGTTGGTGCTGGGCATAAATTTCATGGGCCAAAAGGCATTGGCTTTTTGAGGGTGTGCAAGAGCAAAAAAATAGGTCGATTCATTGAAGGAGGCGGCCAAGAAAGAAACCACCGTGGAGGTACTGAAAACGTGTATGGGATTATTGGTTTGGCTAAAGCTTTGGAAATCGCTTACAGCGAAATGGACGAACATACCAAACACATCCAAGGTTTAAAATCCAGCATGATCGAGAAGTTAAGAGCTTCTGTACCAGGAATTGAATTCAATGGTGATATTCGCGAAGGGCATTCCCTTTACACGGTTTTGAATGCTAGTTTCCCTGCACATGAAGATAACGATATGCTGCTCTTCAATATGGATATTAATGGCATTTCCGCCTCTGGCGGAAGTGCTTGCTCCAGCGGTGCAAACACGGGCTCACACGTGCTAACCGGGATCAAAGCTGACCCCGCTCGCCAAGGAATTCGCTTTTCATTCGGTAGATTTACGACTATGGAAGAGATAGATTACACCATCGAAAAACTATCGGAGATTCTTGCTCCCATTCAGGTTTAAATCAAGCCAATGGCAAAGCTAGCAGGTAAAATAAGGTTGTTTTTTATGCTAGGACTCACCGTCATGGCAATCCTTGCTTGTTCCAATGATGAAATCTCAATTGTAGAACTAAGAGGAGTGATTACCGAAGGTGCAGGCCTGGGTTTAGATTGTGAATACATTTTTCAGCCTGATGCCGGAAATTATTTGGTGCCACAGTTTTTGCCACTCAATTTTAGAGTGGATGGAACAAGCGTTTTTATCAAGGGAGAAATTTTAGATCTGTTTGCGGACTGTGCAAACGGATCTGGGAATGGCCGTCTCTTACGAATTGAGCAAATTAGCGCAGACAATTAGCCATTCTCAACCAAATCTTTAAGGCATTCAATCCAGATTTCAGAATCGTTTAGGCTTGGCACCAAGTCCCAAACTTCTCCACCCGCTTCTTCAAATTCTTCTTTGAACTGTCCACCAACCTCAACAGTAGTTTCCAAACAGTCTGCAACAAAAGCGGGGGAGTAGGCCAATACTTTTTTCTTTCCTTGTTTCGGAAGTTCGGCCAAAATTTCATCCGTGTATGGCTGTACCCAAGGGTCTTTGCCCAATCTAGATTGGAAAGAAACCGTATACTGATCTTCTGACAAACCTAGTTTTTCGGCCAATAATCTTGAGGTATAAAAACATTGAGCGCGATAACAATACCTGTTTTTCTCATGAAAGTGATTGCAGCATGCCCCCAATTGACATTGGTTTCCTACTGATCCTTTCTTGATATGGCGCTCTGGTAAACCATGGTAGCTGAAAACCACATGGTCATAGTCCGTTTTTGCCATTAACTTCAATCCATTCGCTGCAAAAGCTTCAATGAATTTGGGATGGTCCATAAACTGATTGATATAATTGATCGAAGGTACAATTTGCCATTTGTTGACTACGTCATTCACTTCTTGAACAGCCGAACCCGTAGACGCTGATGCGTATTGAGGAAAAAGAGAAATAACGATCATGCGAGAAACGTTGGCATTCCTAAGCTCGTTCAGCGCAGATTCAATACTTGGATTCTGATAGCGCATGCCTAAAACAACTTTGTAATCTTCGCCAAGTGATTTTTGAAGTGCATCACATACATCGAAGCCATAGAACTTTAACGGACTTCCACGTTCTACCCAAAGTTTCGCGTACTCCTTGGCCGATTTCGGTGCCCTAAACGGAGCAATTATCCCGTTGACCAGCAAATACCTCGGAAAGGCCGGTATGTCAATCACCCTGCCATCCATTAAGAATTGACGAAGGTATTTTCTTACATCTTTTGTGGAAGGACTATCCGGTGTGCCTAGATTGATCAACAAAACACCAATTTTCTCTTTTCGCATAACTTTGATTTACCTTTCGGAAACAGCTTGCAAAGATATTTGTTTTGAGATGTAAGGCTAATTGATCCTTTCAATAGGGCATAAAAAAAGCATTACCAATTAAGATAATGCTCGATCTATATCACGCTTAAATGCTTTTGTTCAATCTAGTAATCTCCTCCATTTCTAGATTTTGCTTCCAAACGATCACAATATAGGTAGATCAAAAAGGAAACAAATGAGATTTGATCTACCCTTATTTGGAAGAAGAAAAAAATCAAGAAAAGTTATTTGGTGTTGCTTATCTGACGTTTCAAATACTTTTTTGGGTTGTTGAGCCCATATGGTATAGAAATGCCTTTTCATTCAAAGTTCTTGAACTCATTTCTTGCTGATGATTGTTAAATTGAAGTTCAATCCAGAGATATGAAAACCGTAAAACTTCAATTCGAAAATGCCGAAGGCCTCATGTTAGCTGCAAGGCTCGAACATCCTGTAGACAAACTGCCCACTGCTTACGCCATTTTTGCCCATTGCTTTACTTGTACCAAAAATTTATTGGCGGTTACCAACATCAGCCGCGCACTGACGGCAAAAGGAATTGCAGTGTTGCGTTTCGATTTTACTGGGTTAGGAGAAAGCGAAGGAGATTTTGCCGACACTAATTTTTCTGGAAATGTGCAAGATTTGGTGGTAGCTGCCAAATACTTGGAGCAAAATTACCAAGCTCCCGAGATCATTATTGGCCACTCGCTAGGGGGCGCAGCGGTGCTGATGGCCGCAGCCGAAATTCCATCGCTCAGGGCAGTGGTCACTATTGGAGCCCCAGCCGATCCGCCCCATGTAAAAAAACTTTTTCACAGCTCTTTGGAAGAAATTGAAGCCAACGGGAAGGCGGTGGTCTCATTGGGAGGAAGACCTTTTACGATTAAAAAGCAATTTGTAGATGACCTTGAGAAGAATAGTTTGAATTCAATTATTGGGGAAATCAGAAAACCATTGTTAATACTTCATTCACCGCAAGATGATACGGTAGGGATCAAGAATGCTGAAAAAATCTATTTGGCTGCCCATCATCCAAAAAGCTACATTTCATTAGATGGCGCAGATCACTTGTTATCAAAGAAGGAGGACTCGCTTTACGTAGGTGATGTGATTGCCTCTTGGGCAACTCGATATATTGACTTGAAGGTTGAAAAGAAGGAGTTGAGAACGAACCATCAAGTGGTGGTGCGCAACGAAAAACAACATGGGCTTTTGTCCGAAATCATGGCCAATGGGCATTATATGGTGGCAGATGAACCCGAAGATGTTGGCGGTACAAATTTGGGAGGAACGCCCTATGATTATTTGGTCGCAGCACTTGGCGCCTGCACGGCTATGACCATAAGGCTATACGCCAACCATAAAAAAATTGACCTAAGCGAGGTGAAAGTACATTTGACCAGGGCAAAACGATACGCAGAAGATGTAGGAAAAGGCGAGGCAGAAGGCGGCCAAATGGAGTTTATTGATCGAGAAATCGAATTGACGGGTGATCTTACGCAAGAACAAAGAGAACGAATTCTTCAAATTGCCGACAAATGCCCAGTGCATAAAACGCTTAGCCATGGACTTATCGTCAATTCAGTTTTGAAATAAGTGCTGATGAGAATGTTGTTTTCCAAACCCACTAAGTCATTTCAAAGTCAATGGTCGTTGTATGGAAATGTCGGATGAATAAACTGTAAAACTTCATTAACACACCTGCCCAACTCTTTCTTAACCTCAGATTCCCAGAATCTAAAAACCTTTAATCCTCCAGCGGTTAAGAGCCTATTAATTTCTCGATCTCGCTGCATATTGCGTTCAATCTTTGGGATCCAAAACCCACGGTTGGATTTGATCTTGTGCTTCTTTTCTTCCCAATTGTAGCCATGCCAGAACTCTCCATCAATAAACACTACGAACTTCAGTTTTTGATTTGAAATATCGGGCTTACCGGGAATTGATTTAGAATTCAGCCGATATCTAACCCCGCATGCCCAAAGTGCTTTTCGAAACATCTGCTCAGGTTTAGTGTTTTCGGCCCTGATTTTAGACATCATGCCACTTCTTTGCTCCGTTGTATAAAAGCCTGCTGATTCTTCAAAGCGAGGTACTTTTATTCTGTCAGAGGAATAGAATTTGGACATTTCAAAATATCGAAATTTTCAGTTTGACTTACAAATTCAAACCTTATATTTGTAACCATTTATAAGGTTTTGGTAATTGGTTATGAAAGAATACTATACACTCTCAGAAGTTGCAGATTTGTTAGGGAAGACGAAGGAAACCCTAAGGAATTGGGATAGAAGCGGAAAGCTCAGCGCAGTGCGCGAACCAATGAGCAACTATCGAGTGTATAAAAAGGAGCAGCTTAAAATTTTCGATGAACTCAGTTTTCTCTTTAACCCTTCAGAAAAAGGTAATGAAATGAAGCCTGAAAGAAAATACTCGGTTTTGGAGCTTTTTGCAGGAGCGGGTGGCTTAGCGATTGGATTAGAAAAAGCAGGATTGAACTGCATCGGCTTAAATGAAATTGATCATTGGGCTGCAGAAACGTTGAGAAAAAACCGACCTAATTGGAGGGTAATTGAGGAAGATATTCGAAATGTTGGTTTCGAAGAATATAAAGGCAAAGTAGATGTAGTCACTGGTGGTTTCCCATGTCAGGCATTTAGCTATGCTGGTAAGAAATTAGGGTTGAGTGATGCTAGAGGAACCTTGTTTTATGAATTTGCCAGGGTAGTGCAAGAGACCCAGCCATTGATTTGTGTTGGTGAAAATGTAAAGGGCCTTTTGAACCATGATGGAGGCAGGACCTTGGAAGGGATGATTTCCATCCTAGACGAAATCGGTTACAAACCGCTTGACCCTAAAGTACTTAAAGCCATTTTTTATAAAGTTCCTCAAAAAAGGGAAAGGCTTATTTTGATTGGTATCAGGAAGGATATTAATGTTGACTTTTCATTCCCAAAACCACATAAGAAAATTTACAATTTAGCAGACGCCCTAAAAAAAGGGGAGCTGTTCGATTCGGATGTACCTGAATCCAAAGGCCCGACCTATCCAAAAAGAAAGAAAGAGATTTTAGACATGGTGCCTCCAGGTGGATATTGGAGAGATTTACCGCTTGACATTCAACAGGAGTACATGCAGAAGAGTTTTTACCTAGGAGGGGGTAAAACTGGTATGGCAAGGAGAATTAGCTGGGATGAACCAAGTCTAACCTTGACCTGTAGTCCATCCCAAAAACAAACGGAACGTTGTCATCCCGATGAAACTAGACCTTTTACGGTTAGAGAATATGCCCGCATTCAAACTTTTCCCGATGAATGGGAATTTGCTGGCTCGGTTCCCAGTCAGTATAGACAGATAGGTAATGCTGTTCCCGTTAATTTGGCGAGAGAGCTAGGCTATTCAATCGTTGGTTTTCTAAATCAAACATATGATGCCTATGGCTTGACAGAAAAAATACTTGATCCAATTCAACTTACGATTCCAAACTGATTTTTTGGGAAAACGATAACTGAAAGTCTAATTTTGCATAAACCTGACTCATGAAAAACAAAGTAGTTATTATCACTGGAGCTTCTTCTGGAATTGGTAAATCCTTGGCCATTGAAATGGGAAAGCTGGGGGCCAAAGTGGTCATTACAGGTAGGAATGAAGCAAGGCTCAATGAAGTGGGCCAAATTCTCGATGCCCATAAAGTACCAAACCTTTGTTTGAGATTGGATGTGGCCAATGAAAAGGACACCCAATTGATGGTTTCTGAAACCCTTAAGGCTTTCGGTAAAATTGATATCCTCATCAATAATGCAGGTATTTCCATGCGTGCCCTCTTCGAGGAGATTGAACTTGATGTCTTCAAAAAAGTGATGGATATTAACTTCTACGGCACATTATACGCCACAAAATATTGCTTGCCAGAAATTTTGAAAACCAAAGGGTCCATTGTTGGGGTTTCTTCAATTAACGGTTACAGAGGCACGCCTGCTCGAACCGCTTATACTGCTTCTAAATATGCGATGAATGGCTTTTTTGAATCGCTACGTACCGAAGTGATGCATCGCGGAGTGCATATTTTAGTGGCTTGTCCTGGCTTTACGGGTACAAATATTCGAAATGCTGCACTTACGGCAGATGGCACTTCGCAAGGAGATTCGCCTCGCGATGAAGAAAAAATGATGACAGCCGATGAAGTAGCCTTGGCGATCATCAAAGGAATTCAAAAACGAAAGCGTGATTTAGTCTTAACCGCCCAAGGTAAAATGGCCGTTTTCTTAAATAAATGGATACCCGCCCGAATGGACAAGATCGTATTCAATGTTTTCGCTAAAGAACCTGATTCTCCTTTTGGGAAGTAGTTGATTAGTTGTTAGTGAATTGGTTGATTAGTGGATCAGTTATTAGTGATCAGGAGTCAGTAAAGAGTATAAACGTTGTTGCGTGAATCGGAAATATAATTGAGTGGAAAATGGCAAAAGGGGAACTCAAGTTTTTCGAAAAGACTCACTAACTGATCCCCTGATCCCCTGATCCCCTGATCCCCTGATCCCCTGATCCCCTGATCCCCTGATCCCCTGATCCCCTGATCCCCTGATTCCCTGATCTCCTGATTCCCTGATCAACTAATTACCCCTAACCTTCACCGACAAATACGAAAGCACATTCCCGAAGTGATCTAGCTGTGCTAGGGTTTCATCCATAATTTCTTTACCATTTAGGCGAGCCAAGAGCAAACCAAAAACACCATTGAGGCAAGCTTGGATAGGGTCGTTGATCAATCCCTCGGATTCAACAATGGAAGCTCGGATGGCAGGGCGAGCTCGATTGAAAAGCACTCTGTAATTTTCATCTTCCACTTGTAATTGAAGACTGAGGTCTGAAAGGCGTTTTACTTCTGATTGCACAAAACTTAAATGTCCTTCTTTTTCAAGATTTTCAGATTTCATTTCAGAAATAATCCCCCGATACCAATCTAAAAGTGCTGCTTTTCCTTCATCATTAAGACTTTTACGAGGAATATTGTCGATCACCCTTGCTTTAATTTGCGCTATGTCTAAATCGAAACTCCTTAACAAAGCCTCGGTTTGATACATATAGATGATGTATTCGGAAAGATTCTGTTGTTTTTTCTTCTCAGCCAATAACATAGCCCAAAATTAATGGTTATCCCCACAAAGCAAATGCATCATAATTTTCTATTTTTGCAATCTTTTAAAAGCTATGGAGAGAATTAGGAACTTCTGCATTATTGCACATATAGATCACGGCAAGAGTACACTGGCCGATAGACTATTACAGTTTACTGGAACAGTAGGCGATCGCGATATGCAGGCTCAGCTGTTGGATAATATGGATTTGGAGCGCGAACGTGGCATCACGATCAAGAGCCACGCCATTCAAATGAAATATATGCACAAGGGTGAGGAATATACCCTCAACCTAATCGATACTCCCGGACACGTGGATTTCTCTTATGAGGTATCCCGTTCAATTGCAGCATGCGAAGGTGCACTTTTGATTGTAGATGCTTCGCAAGGGGTTGAAGCTCAAACAATTTCAAATTTATATTTGGCTTTGGACCATGACTTGGAAATCATTCCAGTGCTGAATAAAATCGATTTGCCTGGGGCCATGCCCGAAGAAATGACCGATCAGGTGATTGAACTTTTGGGCTGTGAATACGATGATGTAATCCGCGCTTCGGGTAAAGAAGGAATTGGTATTGAAGATATCCTCACCGCCATTTGCGAAAAGATTCCTGCGCCAAAAGGTGATCCGAAGGAACCACTTCGCGCCATGATTTTTGATTCTGTTTTTAACTCTTTCAGAGGAATCGAAGTAATCTTCAGGATTTTTGATGGAACGATCAGAAAAGGAGATAAAATCCAATTCGTTAATACAGGCAAAATTTACAATGCCGATGAAATTGGCATTCTGAAACTCAAACAATCGCCTCAACAAGAAATTAGTGCAGGTAATGTGGGTTACCTTATTTCGGGAATTAAGGTGGCCAAAGAAGTAAAAGTAGGAGATACGGTTACCCATGCCGATCGCCCAACTTCTAAAATTATTAAGGGTTTTGAAGATGTTAAACCGATGGTATTCGCGGGTATATATCCAGTGGAAACTTCTGAGTTTGAAGAACTGCGGGCTTCAATGGAGAAGCTACAGTTGAACGATGCTTCTTTGGTTTGGGAACCTGAAACTTCAGCGGCCTTAGGTTTTGGATTTCGTTGTGGTTTCTTGGGCATGCTTCACTTAGAAATTGTGCAAGAACGTTTGGAACGTGAATTTAATATGACGGTGATCACCACTGTACCGTCAGTTCAGTTTCATATTGTAAAACATGATGGGTCGATCCAAAAGATCAATGCGCCATCTGAATTACCAGAACAAACTCATTTTTCTCATATAGAAGAGCCTTTTATTCGAGCTCAGATCATTTCTAAATCGGAGTATATCGGAGGTATCATTAGCCTTTGTATGGACAAAAGGGGCATTATTAAAAACCAAGTGTATTTAACTAGTGATAGAGTCGAATTAACTTTCGAAATGCCTTTGGCTGAAATTGTATTTGACTTCTTTGATAGACTAAAAACAATCTCAAGAGGTTATGCATCACTCGATTATGAACTGATAGGTTTTAGACAGTCCAATATGGTGAAGCTCGATGTACAATTGAATGGCGATAAAGTGGATGCACTTTCGGCCATTGTGCATAGAGATAAGGCCTATGATTGGGGAAAAAGACTTTGTGAAAAATTACAAGAATTGATTCCTCGCCAAATGTTCGAAATTGCCATTCAAGCAGCGATTGGAACCAAGATTATTGCTAGAGAAACGGTAAAGGCGATGCGTAAGAACGTTTTGGCTAAATGTTATGGTGGTGATATTTCGAGAAAGAGGAAATTACTTGAAAAACAGAAAAAGGGTAAGAAGAGAATGCGCCAGGTAGGCAATGTGGAAATTCCGCAAGAAGCCTTTATGGCCGTTTTAAAACTTGATTAATTATGGCATACCAATTACTTGATGGAAAAGCGACAGCTCAATCAATTAAAGATGAGTTGGCTCAAAAGGTAATCGAAATAAAAGCTAAGGGAGGAAAAGTCCCTCACCTTGCTGCGGTTTTGGTGGGCGAAGATGGCGCAAGCGTTACCTACGTCAATGCCAAAGTTAAAGCCTGCGAGCAAATAGGTTTTGGCTCAACTTTAATTCATCTAAGTGCAGATACTTCGGAAGAAGAAGTATTGGCCACCGTGAACAAATTGAATAATGACCCTGAAATTGACGGTTTTATTGTTCAAGTGCCTTTGCCAAAGCATATCAATGAACATAAAGTCGTTGAAGCCATATTGCCCCACAAAGATGTTGATGGATTTCACCCAGCCAACTTGGGTAAAATGCTACTGGACTTACCAACACTTCTGCCTGCGACCCCAAAAGGGATGATGCTATTACTTGAAAGAAATGGCATTGAAACTTCAGGTAAGCATTGTGTAGTCATTGGTAGAAGTCATACTGTCGGAACACCAATCAGTGTGCTGATGTCCAGAAATAGCAATCCAGGTAATTCAACGGTTACGCTTTGCCATAGCAGAACTCAGAATTTAGCAGAGATCACCCGCCAAGCGGATATATTAATCGTAGCCATTGGTCGAGAAGGCTTTGTTTCTGCTGAAATGGTGAAAGAAGGAGCTGTCGTAATTGATGTTGGTATTCATAGAGTAGAGTCTTCAGAAACTAAGTCAGGCTTTAAATTGAAGGGTGATGTTTTGTTTGACGAAGTAGCACCAAAATGTTCTTTCATCACCCCAGTGCCAGGCGGTGTTGGTCCAATGACAATTGCTTCATTGCTTTGGAATACTTATTTGACTAATCAAAAGCTTGTTTAACCGTAATTCTGAGCGAAGCGAAAGAATCCGTAATAAGTCACTTAACAAAATGTTAAGGATCTTTTAACCTAGCAGTTTCAACACCTGCTTTAAAAAATTGAGATGTCTGTAATTAATGAAACGCTCAAGCTTCCGCTTATGGAGGCTTTTTATACAATTCAAGGTGAAGGTCACTTCACTGGAAATCCCGCTTATTTTATTCGTTTAGGAGGTTGCGATGTCGGCTGTGTTTGGTGCGATGTCAAGGATTCTTGGGATGCTGACCGTTGGCCAAAACAATCAATTGACGAAATTCTTGAAGGCGCTTTATCCCATCCTGCTCGATTAGCAGTCGTTACGGGAGGCGAACCTTTAATGTATGATTTGACAGATTTAACAAGTCGACTTCATGCTGAAGGCTTCAAAACAAATATTGAGACTTCAGGGGCACATCCACTTTCTGGTGAATGGGATTGGCTGTGTTTTTCTCCCAAGAAATTCATGGCGCCTAAAGAGGAGTTTTACGAGGCTGCCGATGAGTTGAAAGTCATTATATATAATAGGAGTGATTTTGCCTGGGCCGAAGGTCATGCTGCCAAAGTGCGCAAGGATTGTATCTTATATATGCAACCTGAATGGGACAAGTCCGACAAAATGCTTCCAGAAGTAATCGAATACGTAAAAAATAACCCGAAGTGGAAAATATCGCTACAAACTCATAAGTTTATGAATATACCTTAGTGATTCTATTGAAGTATTTTCTAACCATATTCCTTTTAAGTATTTGTCTATTTACTCAAGGTCAACAAGAGGAGAATAAACTCCATTCTCGAAACCGAAAAGCACTAGAACTTTTTAAGCAAGCCCAGGAATTTGACCATGTAGGAAATTTTTTCAAGTCGCATGACTTGCTACAAGAGATACTTCAACGCGATGATAGTTTTGATGAAGCCGTTTTGCTTTTGCATCAGGTGCTCATTAAAAGAGGTGAAATTGAAGTGGCTCTTGGTGTTTATGAAAAATATAAGTCCAAGGTAGATCAAGAGTTTAAAAACCGAATGCTTGCCGATGCTGCTTTTTTTATGTTTTCAAATGGAGAATATGAAAGAGCTAAAGGACTCAAAGATCAAATCGAAGGTAAAGTCCAAAATGTGGATGAGACACTATTTAATTTAGTTGCCTCCTCTATTGATTATGCCATTCAAGAAAAGGCGAAAACATTGGATATCGAATTTGAAAAACTTCCAGACCCACTGAATAAGCAAGGGCAACAATATTTTCCTTCCATTACAGCTTCAGGTATGTTGGTTTTTACGGTTAGAGAAAGACAAGGCCTTGGAGATGAAAATTTGTATTTTTCTAAAAAGCAGGGCGAATCGTGGCAAACTCCTGTGAGTATTTCAAAAAAAATTAATTCAGATAGAAACGAAGGGACCGCCTCCATTTCTGCGGATGGCAACACCCTTGTTTATACTGCCTGCAATGCCCCTGATGGTTTAGGTAGCTGCGATTTATACGTGAGTTATAAAGAAGGCAGCGATTGGACTGTCCCGAAAAACTTGGGCAGGGCTGTAAATACGATTCATTGGGAATCACAACCTTCTTTATCGCAAGATGGGCGCTTGCTTTATTTTGTGAGTAGCCGACCTAATGGAATGGGTGGCCAGGACCTTTGGCAATCTAAAAAAGTCAATGGCAAATGGACAGAGTCCGAAAACTTAGGAGAATCAATCAATACGCGCTTCGATGATTGCTCACCTTATATACATCCCAATGGAGTTAACCTCTATTTTGCTTCGAGGGGAAGGCTGGGATTTGGTGGATATGACCTGTATACAACTGAAAACCACAACGGAACCTGGGCTGAAGTTAAAAACTTAGGTTATCCAATCAATAACCATCGCAATCAAGTGGGCTATACCATTAGCCTAGATGGTTGGGCTTACTACAGCGATAATCAATTCGGTGGAGTATCTGAGCTTTTTAAGTTTAAACTTCCGGAAGAATTCATTCCAAAAAACCTTGTAGATTATAAAAGAGGATTGGTGTTAAGTGCCGCAGACAGTACACCTGTACTGGCCGAGGTTTTTGTAGCTGATATTCAAAGCGATTCAATTATCTCAAGGACTTATTCAGATTTTGAGTCGGGCAGATTCAATTTGGTATTTCCTAAAGAATCAATGGCTAACATTTATTTGAGACGAAGAGGTTACCTACTATATAAGAGTAATCTGACAGACCTTTGGCAAGAAAAAAATGACGCCACCATTTATCTTCAACCCATTAAAGTAGGCGAGAGAATCGTCTTGAATGACATACTTTTCGACCTAAATAGTGCGGAACTAAGCAAAACAGCCACCAAGGAACTACAGATTGCGGTTGAATTTTTGAAAGATAATCCGGACTTAGTGATTGAAATTGGAGGTCACACCGATAGCATAGGCGCAGAGGACTATAATTTGAACCTTTCAACTGAAAGAGCAAAGTCAGTCTATGACTTTTTTATTAACAAAAAAATACCAGCCGAGCGCTTGGTCTATAAGGGATATGGAGAAAGTCAATTACTTCAGAATACCCCAATTTCAGATCAAAACAGCAAGAATAGAAGGATTGAACTCATCATCTTAAATCTGCAAAAAGGGCTTAATTAGAAAGAATCTGCGTTAATAAATGTTAACTGCCGTTTAAAAAATCTTTAAAATTTTGAATTGCAGAATAAGGGAAATGCCTTACATTCGCTGTTCAGTAAGCATACAAATAAACTATTTTAAACATTCTAACTTAAACAAAGCAATATGAAGAGGATTTTACTCAGTTGTTTTATGTTGACGTTCATGCTATTTTCTTTAGCAGTGTCAGCACAAGAAAGAACTGTTTCCGGTAAGGTAACAGGAGCCGATGACGGCCTACCTTTGCCACAGGTAACAGTTTTGTTAAAAGGTACTAATACCGGTGTTGCCACCGAAGTGGACGGTACTTACAGACTATCAGTGCCAGCAGATGGCGGAACGCTGATATTCCGCTTCTTGGGTTATGTAACTCAAGAGATTGTAATTGGTAATCAAACAATCATCAACGTGCCTATGCAGCCAGATGTAACTTCTCTAGGAGAGGTTGTTGTAACTGGTTATGGTGTTGAGGTTAAAAGAGACATTACTGGTGCAATTGCTCAAGTGAAAGCAGAAGACATCGAAAATCTTCCTTTACAATCTTTCGATAGAGCTGTACAAGGTAGAATTGCGGGTGTTCAAGTACAGGCTGCATCTGGACAACCAGGTGGTGCCTTGAGTTTCCAAATTCGTGGACAAAGTTCATTGGCTAACAACACTCCGCTTTATATCATCGATGGTGTGCAAGCAATTTCAGGTAATATAGCTGGTCAAGCTTCAAACAACGCTTTAGCAGGTTTGAACTCAGACGATATCGCTTCTATTGAAGTGTTGAAAGATGCGGCTGCTGCTGCCATTTATGGAGCTCAAGCTGCAAACGGTGTTGTGGTAATTACTACTAAGAGAGGTAAAGCCAACCAAAGTGAGCTTTCTGTTTCTTTCCAAGGTGGTTATTCTACTCCTTTGAATTTGTATGACATGATGAACGCACAAGAGCTTGCTACTATCAAAGAAGCTGCTTATGTGAATGCTGGACAGTCTGCCGCAACGTCTCATGCCTTATATGGTAATCCAAACGATCCATCAACATTGAACAACTATGATTGGGCTGATGCACTATTCAGAACAGGTTCTATGTACTCTGCCAATGCACGTTTATCTGGTGGTGACGAGAAGACTCAATTTTATATGTCAGTTTCTACAGAGATGCAAGAAGCATTTATCATTCAATCAGATTGGGAGCGTCAAACTTTAAGATTGAACGTGACTCATCAAGCGAATGACAGAGTAAAAGTTACTACTTCTTTGGGTGTTTCAAGACAAACACAATTTGGTTCAATCGCCAACGGTAACTTCGTAAACGGTCCATTCCAAGCAGCTTTTACTTCACAGCCTAATTCTCCAGCATTGGATGAAAACGGTAATTTCAATCCTTATCCAGTGGCAGCCCCAGGTTCTCACTTATTCGGTTATAACATCCTTCAAGGTGTGCAACAAGAGAGAAGAGAAAACGATGGTGGACAAGTACAAGGAACAATGAACATTCAATACAAAATTTCTGATGCCTTTACTTTTAACGCATTAGGTGGTATTGACTGGGCGGCTACCAAGTCTATCAACGAAAGACCAGCTACAATCCCTGTTTTTGCAGCAACTGGTGGACAAGTATTCAATCAAAACCAAAAATTCTTGAATTACAATGCTAGTGGTACTTTGAATTTCAACAAAGTATATGGTGATCACACTGTTTCAGGTATTGCCGGTGGTGAGATTTTCAAATCTTTGAACTCATTCGAAAGTGTAACTGCAAGAGGTTTCTCTAACCAAGCGCTAAGATTATTAAGCCAAGCTACTAATTATTTTGGTGCTCCAAGTGGATCTGAGTCTTACTACACAAGAGCGGGTGTATTCATGAGAGGTAGCTATAACTACAAGAACAAGTATTATTTGAATGGAACTATCAGACGTGACGGTAGCTCAAGGTTTGGTGCGCAGAACAGGGTTGGTACATTCTACTCTATTGGAGCTTCTTGGAGATTGATCGAAGAAAACTTCATGGCTAACCAGTCTTTATTCAATGATTTGAAATTAAGATTGAGCTATGGTGTATTGGGTAACTCCAATGGTCTTGGCAATTTCGAGGCCGTGCCTTCATTCTCTGCACAAAGACAATATTTAGGCACTGCTGGCCAAGTATTGAACTTAGCCAACGACCAAATCACTTGGGAGAGATCAAAACAATCTAACATCGGTATTGACTACGCTATTTTAAATAATAGAATTTCTGGTGCTTTTGATTTCTTTAGAAATGACACTGGGGATCAATTGTTCAATACACCACTTCCAATTGAATCAGGTTTCTCTTCTATCAGAGGTAACGTAGGTGAAGTAAGATCTGAAGGTATTGAAATCGAAATTCAATCTGTGAACGTAGATGCTGGTGATTTCAGATGGAGCTCAGGTTTCAACATTACTTTCCAAAGAAATGAAGTGTTGTCTTTACCAGGTGGCGTAGATACATTAGGGGTTAATACTCTAATTGTAGGACAACCCATTAGTTTCATTTGGGGTGTTAATTATGCTGGTATCAATCCTGCTAACGGTAGAGAATTGTATTATGACAGACAAGGTGATCTTACCTATGGTAATCTTGGTTTAGCAGATGGTTATATCATTGGATCTCCAATCGCTGATTATTATGGTGGTTTAACGAACACCGTGAGCTACAAAAACTTGTCATTGGATTTCTTAATTCAGTTCCAAGGAGGCAACGAGGCCATTAATGGTGACTTGTTCAACTTGGATCGTCAAGGTAACGCTGAGAACAATCAGTTAAGAAGAAATCTTAATTATTGGAAACAACCAGGTGATGTTACGACTACTGGTCGTCCATTCCAAGGGGGTGTAATTGATGGTATCAATTCTGCTACGCCAGGAGGTGGAAACAACACTGCGAGATATATGTCCGATGCTTCTTATGCTAGATTGAAAACAGTAACCCTGACTTACAATTTACCAAAGGCAATCACTACTAAGATAGGTATGAACAATGTAAGCTTCTTTGTTACTGCCGTTAACTTATTGACAGTGACTAACTTTGATGGTATTGATCCAGAGGTTATCACTAATAATAGCGATACCAACAGAACTGCCAATGCCCCTTCTACTTTTGGAGTGTTCCCTGTTGGTAGACAATACACTGGTGGTGTTTCAATTAAATTCTAATTAATTAGGAATCATGAAAAAAGTATTATCAATATTTACCCTATTACTTATCGCAACTGTATACAGCTGCGAGGACTTTTCTTTCCTTGAGCCAGAGCCAAAGGATAGATTAACTAGAGACATCGCACTTTCTGATTTGAACGGTGTTTCAAGTCATGTGGCCTCAGCTTATAACAGGTTTCATGGTTTTGGTTATTATGGTCAGCAATTCATTTTGAATGAAGATGCCCTAGCCGACAACGTGAATCTTTTGAACAATACAGGCCGTTATGTGACTCAGCTGGTGAATGCCGCAAGAGCACACAATAACATTTACACTGTAGGTTATCAGATCATCAATGACGTGAATATTGCCTTGGCAGTATTGCCTGATTTGGCAGCTGAAGATCCTGCTAGAGCAAGTCTGTTAGAAGGTCAAGCTAAATTTGCAAGAGCTTTGGCTTACTTTGATTTGGCGAGAGTATATGGCTACGAGCCAAGCAGAGAAGTGGCAGGCTTTAACACAGCCGTGGTTATTTCTCCTGAGGCAGTGCTTGGAACTTCAAACATTGTTGAAACAGCTAGAGCTACCAATACTGAAGTATATTCATTGGTAAAGGCTGATTTGCAAAGTGCTATTTCACTTTTACCTGCTACTAGTACAAACAGCCCTTATCTTCCAACTAGTTCTGCTGCGAAAGCCTTATTGGCCAGAGTGAACCTATACGAGGGAAGTTTTGCTACTGCAGCTCAATTGGCTGAAGAGGTAATGACTGAAACTAGTGCTACGCTTTCTAACGCTGCGGATTACGTTGGTACATTTGCTGCTGCAAATCATCCTGAGGCCATTATGGCATTCAATATTTCAACTTTGGATTGGTCTACTGTAGACGGTGTAAACAACTCATTGGCATCAATGACGAATACAAACGATCCAAGTAGAGGTTTGAATTCTGCACAGGGCGTGTTAAGAGCTTCTGTTGAATTACTTGCAGCTTACGAGCCAGGTGATGTTCGTAGAGATCTTTGGGTAGCTACCACTGGACCAAATAACTGGGAAGCCAGAAAATGGAATGGTGAGCTTGGAGGTTTTAGAGAACACATTCCAATCATTCGATATTCTGAAATGCTATTGATCGCTGCGGAAGGAAGAGCCCGTTCAGGAAACGATGGTGCTGCCTTAACGCATATCAATAGACTAAGAACGAACAGAGGTTTAGCTAATTCTACTGACACTGGAGCAGCTTTAATTTCATTGATCATGAATGAAAGAAGAGTTGAGTTAGTATTGGAAGGACATAGATTCTTTGACTTTAAGAGACTTGGACTAGACATTACAAAAGCAGCTGCACAAGGTGGAAATCCAGTGCCTTATACTGATTTTAGAGTGTTGGCACCAATCCCAGATAACGCACTTGGAAATAATACCCTATTGGTTCAAAACCCTGGTTACTAAGATTAATTGAAAATGAAAAAACTAAATTTATTAACCTATATATTGGCTGCATTGCTCGTTGTTACGAGTTGTGATGAGCCTGGATCTTCTACTCTTTTCTCAGAATCTTTTGTAGAATTGGATGCTGCGACAGCACCAAGTGCGAGAAGAGTGTACTCTTATTTGAGAGAAAACAACGGAAATAATAAACCAAGTGGATTTAAATTGAATTTGGCTTCTGCTCCGTTGTCTACTGATGTTAATGTAACATATGAGATTGTTGCAGCTTCAACTACTGCTATTGCCAATGTGCATTATGTAGTGAACAGTACTTCTGTAACAATTCCTGCTGGTGAGAATGTTGTAAATTTACCAATTGATATCATCGTTGATGGTATTGAAGCAGGTGAGACTTTCGATATTGTGATCAGATTAGTGTCATCTTCTGTAAATCTAGAGCCTAGACTTAGTCAGGCTACTCACAGAATTCAGATTACTTGTAATTCAGACATTGGTGGTACTTACAATGCGTTAGCATCAGGTGACTTTGGTGATGGTTCTGGAGGTTCAGCAGGGACATACTCTGATATTGCCTCTGTAATCACTTTCACTCCAACAGCTACTGCGGGTGTATATGCGATCAACGACATTTCTTTCGGTCTTTATGATCAAGGATATGGTGATACTACACCAACTGGTAGATTGAGAGATATTTGTGATAGAGTTTCTGGTGCTGGTTTGGGTAATCAAGATCGTTTTGGTGATCCATTTACTATCAACTCTACTAGAAATGCTGCAACTGGGGTTATTACCTTAACTTGGAGTAATACTTGGGGAGATACTGGTAACGTTGTATTGACACCTCAATAATCGAGTTCAAATATTAATAAAAGGCTCCGATTTATCGGAGCCTTTTTTTTTAGGGCTTGGGTAGCCTGCTATTTTGGGAAGTTTTTAGATGAACAGCGGAGGTAAGTCCCAATTAAGAATTGATATATTTACCAATCCAAAACAAACTACAAGCCTGGGATTGCGTTATCGTTATAATGATTTTCGTTTATTTTATTACGGCTTTTGAAATCAAACTATATTTTTGAGGAATGAGAAGGAAATTAACTATTCAGAGTTTATTCATTGTCTTTGTTGTTTATTTATCCAGCATGGTTGTCTTCACTTCCAATGCTCAAGAAGCGATAGAACTTCAGGAGATGATTAAATCATTCAATAACGATAGGGCGGCAAGAAGCGCTCGGATTGAAGCGTATTTGAAAACCAATAAGTCTGCCAATCGGACGCTTATCTTAGATGATGATCGGCTTGCTGTAATGTATGATATCGTCAATGGACTACCAGAATATACGGTAACTTATAACAAAGGGGCGGCTGAGACTTTGGGTACTAATCAACTACATTCTGGAGGAAATTTAGGTTTGAATTTGACGGGTAACGGAATAAAGATTGGAGTCTGGGATGGAGGATATGCAAGAGAAAGCCATCAAGAATATATTGGAAGAATATTGACCAGTGATGGTAACGAATTTGGCATTAGTAATCATGCTACTCACGTCATGGGCACCATTTTGGCGAGTGGGGTAAACACCAATGCCAAGGGCATGGCGCCTCAAGCCATTGGTTTGTCCTACGGTTTTAATAGTGACTTATTGGAAATGACTGCTGTTGCCCTAACACCGACTGATAACCTTATCTTATCCAATCACTCCTATGGTACACTTGCAGGTTGGAACTTCAACAATAATGCTTGGACTTGGTTTGGTGATGCTAGTATCAGCGAGGATGAAGACTGGAAGTTCGGTTTTTATAATGCTACTGCTAGAGACTGGGATGAATTAGCACATAAAGCACCTTTTTATACAATTGTTAAGTCGGCAGGAAATGATCGATCTGATGCGGGCAATGGAACAAGGCCGGCTGACGGCCCATTTGATATCATATCGACCTATGGCACTGCCAAAAATATTATTACGGTTGGTGCGGTTCAAAAAATCAACGGAGGCTATGACGGTTTGAATAGTGTTGTAATGAGTAGTTTTAGCGGTTGGGGGCCAACGGATGACGGTAGAATTAAGCCAGACATCGTGGGGGCTGGTGTGGCAATTTCCTCAGCTTATTCAAGTGCTGATGATGCTTATGGAAATTTACAGGGTACATCAATGTCTGCTCCAAACGTTACAGGCTCTATAGCGCTTTTGCAAGAATTGCATAGCAAACTTAATGGTGGTCAGTTCATGCGTTCGGCAACAGTGAAGAGCTTAATATTTCATACAGCCAACGAAGCTGGTGCTGCTGGCCCAGATTACATTTATGGATGGGGAGTAATGAACACTGAGGCGGCTGCTCGTCTATTGCTTCAGCAGAATGGCTTTAATAAAGTGATAAAAGAGGTTAGTCTTAACGATGGGGATAATTATGAATTACTCTTTACTCCTAAAGAAAACACAGAAGTAAAGGCAACAATCGTTTGGACCGACTTACCAGGATCACCCCCTCCGGTTTCTTTGGATCCTATAAAGCTTATGTTGGTGAATGATTTGGACATGAGAATATCCGATGGAACGACCACCCAATTACCATGGATATTGGATCCTTCTAACCCTGGTGCAGGCGCTACATTAGGCGATAATTTTAGAGATAATTCAGAGCAAATTGTTTTTACTCCAACGAGTGCTGCGCCTCAAAGTCTTGTAGTGTCTCATAAGTTTCCATTATTGGGAGGTAGTCAACGTTTTTCTATTATACTCACCTACGAATCAGCTACGATACAATCTTCAAATTACTATTGGATTGGGAAAAGTGGTGGTTCCTGGACTGATCCTTCAAATTGGTCTAATACGTCAGGCGGAACCACTGCCAGCACGATTCCTAGTGCAAACGACTTAGTGTTTTTTGATGAAAATTCCTTCGATCAATCTCAAAATAAACTCATTACTATTGGGGCTAATCAAGAGGTAGGTACGCTTGTTTGGCTTTCGAGCGAGAATGTGGCAGTCAATATGAATAACTCAAGCCTTAAGGTAAATGGAGATTTAATTTTATCGAACGAACTTGTTTCAATTTCAAATGGAACAATCATTTTAGGAAAGGGTAATTCTCCAACACATCGACTAGTTCAAAATGGAGTTGATCTGACAGGTGTGAATCTTGTTTTGGATGCCAATGACGCTACTTGGAATTTGCTAGGTTCTTTGATTTTAGGTGATCTCAATATAATTTCTGGTAACCTTGCCATCGAGAACAGTACAGTAACGCTCAATACTTTAAGCGCAACGGCTACATCACCCTTGAATGTGTCATTCATGGGCTCTACCTTAGATTTGAAGGTGAAACTCGATATTTCCAATCCACAGCTATCTTATTTTGACGAGGGATCAACAATAAATATATCCACTGGCCAACAAGTTGAATTCATTGCTGGTGGAGTAGATTCAAAGTCTACTTTTAATGTGAAAGGCGAGTTAAGTATATCTGGCACTTCGAATGTACTTGACAGTGTTTCTATTCACTCATCAGGGATTCTAAAGCTTACAGATGACATTGAAATTTCCTCTTTGACGATATCAGAAGCAGGTAATCTTATTTTAAGTGGTGGAAAAAAGCTGGATTTGATTAACAACTTTGTTGCCAGCGGGAATGCCGAAAATCCAGTTGTAATTTCCAATGCTGGATCAGGCAATGCCGCAATTCAATTAGATGGCCACAGGGTCATTTGTCTGGATTTTTTATCTATCTCAAATGTTGATTTTGCGGGGACGGCATCAATTACCACAGGAGTCAACAGTACGTTGGTCAATGCCAATAATTGGCAAAATGTGAGTTGTGAGAATGTGCTTTTCCCAGATTTCTCTTTTGACTATACCTGCCAAAATGCGCTCACCACATTCATAGATAACAGCACAGGCTCTATAGATAGCTGGGAGTGGGATTTTGGAGATGGTGCAACGTCAACAGACCAGAATCCAGTCCATCAATATTTGCAAACTGGGGCTTATAATGTGACTTTGGTAGTAAAGGAAGGAGATATCGAAATTTCTTTTGTAGCACCAATTGAAATTACCGAGAACTCCCTAAATCCAAACTCAATTGTGAATAACGATGGTGTTTTGGCAAGTCAGCAATCCGCTACATCTTTTCAATGGTATAAAGATGGTGTAAAAGTAGAAGGGGCTACGGCAAGAACATTTGACTCACAAAATATTGAGGGCACTTATTTCGTTGTCACTTTTAATAGCGACTGCAGCCTCAAATCTTCAGATTTTGTGCTCCTTGTGAATGCCACAGATGATGAGATAGCCTTGATCAATAGATCGACCAGATTATATCCTAATCCTTCTAATAAAGACTTTGAAATAGATATGGTCAATGACTACTTTGGGAAGGTTCAAATTGAAATTATCGATATGAACGGTAAATCTCAATTGGATAATGAAGACTTCAAAAATAGTCAGGAGTTCAAGAGACGATTTGATACTTCTAAATTCTCAAAAGGTATTTACCTCATTAAGCTGTCGCTTGGATCGGAATTTGTGGTGCAAAAGAAATTAATCATAAACTAAGAAGATGAAATCAATTAGAAAATTCCTTTATATAGCCTCATTATGCATTCTGGCTCAATCACAAATTGCTCAAGCTCAAATATCAAATGTTTTGGGTTCAATGAATAAGCCCCTTTTAATCTCAGAGCAATACAAGAATACCGATGGCAGTCCTTATTATAACGAGGAATATTTGCCGGGTAAAATTTTTGATAAGGATGGCAAGGTTAGGGATGTCGTTTTGAAATATGATACCTATAGAGATGAAGTAGAACTCTTAATGGATGGACAAGTGATCTTGATTGCTCAAGAAATTTATCCAAAATTTGTTATCGAAGAGATAGATTTAGAATTAAAGAAAGTAGTGAGCAGAGAGTTCAGCAACACTTACGTTCTTCCAGGTCAAAAGAAAAACAAGTATTCACAGGTACTTTTTTCGAATAGCAAGGCCAAGATTTTAAAAGCAATTCAAACCGTCTTGGTCGAAAATTCAGATCCAGGGTTTGCTGGACTGGTGGTAAATGATAGGTTCGACACTAAAGCTTTTTATTTTTTAGTAGATGCTGATAATCAGGTAACTGAACTAAAGTTGAATACAAATGCAATAGTTAATGCCTTGCCAAACGAGACTGAATTGAAGCAGTACTTCAAAAAAAATAAGATTAAGATTAAGGATGAGGCTGATCTTGTTGAGTTATTGAGTTACTTCGAGAGTAAAAAATAGTCTTATTGTAACTGTCCCGTCCTAAATAAGCGATACAGTTTTACAAGGATAAATATTAATAGCCAATGGGTCATGACCCATTGGCTATTTTGTTTTTATAGCTTTTGATTTTTACAGCTTTTTGTGTGTGCATTAAGTTTGGGGTTTTCATTGAACAGCTCAAGTGAGGCCTTTCTTCATTGTATATATGGACAGACTGATCGATAAGTTTCTGCATGAGCTTTAGATCACTCGTTGTAATGCCCAGTATAAATTCATGTTTCAATATTCCATTGATTCTTTCAGCAACTGCGTTTTGATAAGGATCATAACTTTCAGTCATACTGCAAGCTACTTTGTGCTTACTGAGCAGCTCCTGATAGGCGTCACAGCAATATTGCAAACCTCTGTCGGAATGGTGAATAAGCCTCTGCTCAGGGTATATGCGCTTTTTAAGTGCTTGTTCCATTGCCGACACAACTCCTGATGCGTCTAGACTCTTTGATACATTGAAGCCCATTATTGTTTTTGAATAAGCATCAGTGACCAACGACAAGTACATTGGGTTGACTCTGGTGCCGATATAGGTAATATCAGATACCCAAACCTGTTCAGGCCTATTGATCTCTAATGATTCGATCAGGTTTTTATATTTCCTGAAACGATGGTGAGAGTCTGTTGTAATGTGGTATTGTCTTTTAGGAGTAATTTGAAGGTTATTAGCCTTCATAATAGCAAATAATCTGTCCCTACCCACCCCAAGAGGACTTAGCCTTTCCTCTAGAAGGTGATATAGCTTCCTTGTGCCCAAACGAGGCATTCTCATCCGGACTTGCTCGACCATAGCCACCACTTCAGTGGCTATTTGCTGCCTATTTCTTTCTCTATTTATACTTCGGTAATAAACCTGTCTATTGACCCCGAACAACCTACAGGTGGCCGTTAAGCCTTCTTTTTGCTCGACTTTGAAGCGATCAACTGTTCGGGTAAAGACTTTTTTCTGATAGGGATTTTAAACTCCTCTTCAGCGATATCTATCATCATATCAAAGAAAATCACCTTCTTATCTGATGTTTCGACTCGCTTTTCAAGTTCCTTTTTCTGCTTTTCAAGTAAAAGCACTTTCTGCTCTAGTTCTAAAAGTCGTTGATCCTTTGATTTAGGCATCTGCATTGTTGATTTGTTCACCCAATCAAAGCTACCAAATTTTCTCAGCCAATTGGTAACAGTCGAATGGGACTGAATACCGTACTTCCTTGCTGCGGCTTTTATTCCTAATTCTCCGTTTTCAATCTCTTTTACTACACTCAATTTAAAAGCGTAACTGTAGTCTCGCTGTGTACGCTTAACATACTCTCTTTCATTGTCTTCTTTCATAACATTACTTTTTGTGTAACGCTATTTCAGGACGGGACAAACGCTACAAAAAAGCCCATGAAATTAATTTTCATGGGCTTTTTTTTTATCCTTTCTGGACAATGGCGATTGACTGATTCTTAGCGAAAAGCAGTGCCTCATAAGCAGGTGATGTCAAAATATTCAGCGAACTATAAAAGCCTCATTTCCCTCACCTTATCACCGTAACTGCCCCGCGCTGTTCAAACTCACCCCTCTCTGGCTCAAAGCGACTCCTGAATTTAATGACATAAGGATAGGTGCCTATTGGAACAATTTGGCCATTGAAGGTGCCATCCCATTCAAATTCTGGAGAAGAGTTTTGGTAAATTAGCTCACCCCAACGGTTGTAGATAAAGACTTGAAAGTCCGAGACAAACCCATTAGGGAAAGCTTTGAACACATTGTTGGGAGGTGAGCCCTCGGGAAGCAAAACATTGGGGACATGAACTACTGGGTCGCAGCTTTCAATAATATTAATTTGATCGATTCTTACGCAACCTGCCGCTGTTGTCATGGTTACTTCATACAGGCCTCCTGCAGCCACGGTTAAACTACCCGTTGAATTGGCAATAGGTTGGCCATCTAATGTCCACTCATAAGTGGCAAATCCAATTCCAGCCAGCACAACCAAACTATTTGTGGAAGTAGGGCAGTAAAAATCTTCATCTGCTAATAAGCCTTCAGGAATCCCTGACCTCCTGATGAGTATACTCCTCTCTATTGAGCAAGTGCCATCGCTAATGGTAACAGTATATGAACCTTCTTCACTAGTCACGAAAGGATTGCCGGTTCCTGCAGATTGTCCGTCTCTTGTCCAGGTAAAACTTGTGGCATTTCCCGAAAGGGGGGTTACAGTCAATGTTATGGGTTGGCCGTCATCACAAGCTGGGCCAGAGGTCAGTGTTGCATCTAAAGGTTCTGGTATTGTAACGGGTTCAGAAGCTGTAGCGGAACAAGTTAGGTCACCTGATTCTCTCACCGTAACCTCGTAAGTACCACTAGCACTAACAGTTATTCTCCTTCCATTTTCACCGGTAGACCACAAAAAGTCATAGGTAGTACTTGGATTCTCATTCAAAATCCTTGCTTCTAATTCAATACTTCCGCTACAGACATCGCCATTCACAATGATATCTACATTGGGTTGAATCGTTAGGGTAACAATGGTGGAAGTTGAGACTGGGCATGCAGTCGGTGCACTGGCCGTTACAGTATAGGTTCCGGATTCTGTTGCCGTAATTGAAGCACCACTTAGAGAAGCACCACTTGGAGATATCCAATTGTAGATTGTCCCATCAGTAGATGATGCTGTTAATTGGGCGGAAGGATTAGTAACCGCACAAGCATTGGAATTATCTACGGCAATCTGAAGATTTTGAACATCTGTAGGTTGACTAAGTACAATATTGGTTGCACTGGCAACACAACCGCTGGCCGTAGAAGTTACTTCTATCGAGTAGGTGCCCCCACCAAGGTTGGGAATAGAAAAGCCATTTGCAGCAGCATTTCCAGAGAGTGGAGCAAAACCAGCTTCGGCACGTGTCAAGATGTAAGTAACGGGAAAATTAGTGGCGTCACTTAACGTTACCGTAATCGAACCATCATTGGTATTACAATTGGCATTTGCTGCAACCGCAGTTACGGTAAAATTGTTGTTTTGAAGCGCAATACCTGTCAGGGTATCCGTACAATTTGTGCTATTATCAGTAATGCTCACAGAATATGTACCTCCATCCAAGCCGTTCACAGGTACGCTGATTGGCCCATCGGTAGCATTGTTTTGAGATACAACTGCACCGCCAGCATCAGTTACAGTGTAACTGTAATTGCCTGTTCCTCCAATGTTAAAGCTGAAAGCTCCATCTGAATTTCCACAAGTAGGATCTGTGATGGCTCCTTGTGTCAGGTTGGGTGACCCATTGATCGTTACCACGGTTGAATCATTCACGAAGCAACCAGCAGAAGCTGGATCTTCAATCGAGATGATATAGGTATATATGCCTGGTACACTGGAATCCACTGCTATGGTACGCGTTGTGGCCAAAGTACTGGTGCTATTGTCTGGGTTAATTCGCGACCATTGATAGTTATTGGCATTTACCCTCGGATCAAGCGTTAAAGCTTCATCTTGACAAATGGTTGCCGTGGGTGGAAGTTCTATTTCAAAAGGAGGTGCTGCAAAGACTGAAGCCGAAGAAACGCAGCCTCCCCCGCCAATGCTTGTGATTGTTGCCGTATAAATTTCTTCTTGATCAACGGTGTAAAATCTTGACGTACTTACTACCGCCCCTTGGCTGTTGGTCCATCTAAAACTCAGGCTTGGGTCATCAGGGGCACCGCCTAAGGCATCTAGTGGAAAACTAGCACCTTCGCAAATGACAACAGCGGTTGGAATTGCAGGTCGCGGAGGGATATCAAACACATCGATCTGTTGAACAAATGTGGTATCATAGCCACATCGATTAGAGATATTGAGCGAAATATTAAATCTTCCAGCCTGACCTTGTGGAAAGACATAAGCAGTGTCTTGACCAGCAGCACTGAAAACAGTGTTACTGGCCTCATCAATGATTGTCCAGAGAAACTCATCAATATCTGAGGTGCCAATGCCCGATAATGCAATTCTTTCTTCTACACAAGTGGTGTCTGGCGCAGAAATGGCGGGCTCCATAGGAGGGTTCGCGTTGTTTTGAACAAAATTTGGAAGTCCAAGTCTTGAATTCCCAGTGGTGAGCATTATTTGCATTTGATTGAATGTGGAAACCGAGGCGGTATCTTCATTCGGGTTAATTGCGCCCACAAAATTAGTTGCTCCTGGGTTGCCAGCCACCTCCATGGCAACATACAATTGACCATCAGGGCCTGTTTGTATTGCACCATAATTGACTGTCGCGGTAGCACTGGCGGCAATATTGGCTTTTGAAGCGTTTCGAGAATCTTCTGTAGAGGCAGTGTCAATCCTGTATTCCAAAATTCTTCCACCAGGAGTCCCCCCGTTTCTGTTGTTCAATGTGGCAAATATTTTACCTCCACCAGGAGAAAAATGCACATCATACAGCTGATCATTAGCCGCTGGTCCGCCAACACTCAAATCAATTTGATATTCGAACTCCGTCAATTCACCACTGTTTTGATCAAACTGGAACAATTCGATATAATCATCATTGCCTTCAATCAAAGCTACTGCAACTCGTGAGCCGTCACCAGAAAATTTCATTCCAGCTTGTCCACTCAGGGCATCATTCAAACTATGAATGGAACCCACGGACGAAAGCACTGGCGCCCCAATCCCTTCATTCGTCACAGGATAAGCTCTAAAAGTGTTGGTACCATACTCGTGAGAAAGTAACCAATAGCCGTTGCCTCCTTCAAGTGCTGCGAGTTTTTCGGTACTTTTTGTAAACAAAACATTGTCTTTGGCAATTACATCACCTAAACCATTGTCTTCTTTCATGTCCACCACCGAGTATTTGAGCATATAGGTATTTGTGCCATAAATCTCCTGAGTTGTGAAAAGGTAAAATAAGGTCTCATCATCGCTAAATGGCACAATTAAAACCGATTGTGTAGCATTGATATCGCCCCCGATGTCAGTTCCATTTGGCATGAGCGTATTGCTGGCATTCCAAACGCTTGAGCCATCGGTGTAGAAAAGTACATCTCCATTGGCATCCGAAATGGTCGAAGTGCCTTCAGGAGCGTCCATTGCATGAGCAACCGTAATACTTCTTGGAGGCGGGTCAAGTCCGTCTACTTCATTGAAATCTATTCCCGCTCCATTTCCAAAATACCAGATATTGGCAGTAGGGTTTTCGTCTCCGTATACAGTAACCTCGACAGTTTCATAAATTGGACAACCTGTTGTGGGTGTTATAACAACCCAATAATTACCAGCCTCTGTAACATCAATAGCCGATGTGGTTTCACCAGTATTCCAGCGATAAGTAAACGGGCCACCAGTAGCACCTCCCGATTGGCCTTGACCTCCCGATTGAGGTTCTGCATCCAGGTTGAGTGTTTCACCTGGGCAAATCGTGGCGTCATTTAGGCTTACTTGAATATCATTTTCAAGGATTTCCCCCATAATAGTATTAGACAATACGGGGCCGCCTAAGCCTTCAAATTCTACTGTCAAAGTAGCGGAATAAAAGCCGGCCTCTTCAAAAGTAAAAATGGGAGCGACAGCATTTGAGCTAAGCCCGAAGGGTTGAATATCCCAATTATATGAAATTGGAATGGCAGTTGGCGGATCAATGTTAACGTAGAACTGAACTGGGTTATTCATACAGTAGTCGCCATTTTCAGCAATTGTTACGATGGGGCCAATGGCCGAAGCCGGCATAAACTGCTGAAAATAATTAGATACAGGGTCTGCCTCTTCGAATAATGCCGGTTCGTAAGCCAAGTTCGCAATGGCACTGTCGGCTTGGGTGATCCTTCCTAATCGCCTTGGGCCAGCTAAGGTTTCCCTGTAAATATGATAAATTGAGCTATCTGGTGCCAAAAGTAAACTTTGGCTTTCGCCCACAGGGCTACTGAAAATGGGCTCCACAGAAGCCAAGCTATCACTCAAATCGATTCGATATACATTTCCGTTGGCAGCAGAATTTCTACTGAAAAAAAGCTTTGAACCATCTAAAGACCATCCTATGGAGCCTGTGAGGGTTTGATTGGGAACGAATGAATTAGCAACGGCACGGTTGAACATCAATTCTGGAGCATTCCTGTTGAAATCCAAAATTTGAATGTTCATGTTATTGGCAGGCAAAACGGCAATTTGTGTTCCTGACGGATTGATAGAGAGATGAGCCGCTTGAATATTCACGGCCAAGGAAGTAGGAGCGCCTTGAGGGTCGAAACTGCCCGAAAGTGCTGGAATTTCGTGAATTTCAAAATTGCCATTCGCTGAGTTTTGAGTGATGAGCCAAAACTGGGATAGGTTTCCAGAAGCGATGCTCAGCATTCCACCCCCCCTAGAAGTAATTAAAGTTGGAATATTCTTTTGGGCGGTGACAACTCCGGATGGTGGCCCATTTGTTCTGTTTCCTTGCTGAGCCATATCAACCACAGTAAAGAGTACAACTCCTGCATTATCACGATGAAAGAGGTAATATTGACTGTTACTGCCAGGAACAGGGCTAATGGCCATCGCCTGAATTTCGTTGGCTGTGGTCAAACCACTGCCATTGGGCATGATCGTATTGGTGGCATCATAAATGTTGATACCGTCAGAATAGAACAGCAAATCGCCCGTAGTGGGATCGGTAGCCGTGATTTTTTCTCCGAGGTTGCCTTGGGCTAATTTACCATCTGCCAGAAAAGCATCCGAACCTCGAGCTTTACCAAAAACAAGTGCCTGATTATTGTTGGAGAAATACCAATTATGACGTGTGAAATTCTGAGCATTTGCCCCAAATGCAAAAGTAATGCCCAATAAAAGAAGTAAAAATCGATTTTTTTCTACCACGCTCAATCTGTCTAGTTGTGAAATAATGAAGCTTAAAACACTACTCTATTACGTGGTTAATGGAGTTTTTAGTATATTCATCGCTTCTAAAATCAAGCCCTAAGATAAGGGATTTCTATTAGGAAGATACTTAATGCTAGTTGGGTTACCGAGAAAAAAAATAACTTTACGGTTCACAATAGATAAAGGGTTTTTAAACGTTAAAGGTTAAAAGTGTTAAATGCGTAGAATTTTACTACTGCTTGTGGTTTTTTTTGGAATTGGAATAGAAGGTGCTCAAGCGCAAGATCCTCAGTTCTCTCAATTTTATGCCGCTCCTCTTTATATAAATCCCGCTTTTTCTGGCGCCTCTGGCTTTACTCGCTTTGGAGTGAATTATAGAAATCAGTGGCCTTCGCTTGATGCCTCTTTCGTCACCTTTTCTTTTTATGCCGATCATTATATTGAAAAATATAAAAGTGGGGTCGGTTTTATTATCACCACAGATAGAGCCGGGAAGCAAAATTTGCAGAGTACAAATATCGGTCTTAGTTATGCCTACGAGCTTAAAATCAATGATAATCTAGTGTTTAGGCCAGGTTTTCAGGCCAGCTATGTTTTACGGAATACCAATTTTACCGACTTAATTTTTGCCAGCCAAATTGATCCAATCAACGGTTTTGACCCCAGCCGACCTGGCGATCCAAGCGTAACGGCAAGCAATCTCAACGTAAGCTATTTGGACTTGGCGTTTGGCGGTGTACTTTATTCAAGAAATCTATTCATTGGGGCTTCGGTACAACATTTAACTGAACCAAACCAGTCTCTGCTGGATGGCAATAGTCCGTTACCGCAAAGGATCAGCATACATGGTGGTTACAAGATTTATCTCAAGGAAGGTGCATTGAGAAGGGATTTGACGTATTCTAGAAAGGAAAGAAGCATCACGCCAGTTTTTCAGTACAAAACTCAAGGCGAGTTTAGCCAGTTGGATTTGGGCTTTTACCTACATCTAGAACCTATCAATTTGGGCCTTCAATACCGTGGGCTTCCACATAAGAAATTCGAGAACTTCCCTAATAATGAGGCACTTATATTCACTTTTGGGGTGACCAAAGATGATTTTAATTTTGGCTACAGCTACGACTATACCCTCTCTGATCTGGGAATTGCGGCTGGAGGAGCCCATGAAATTTCAATTGCTTATTTCTTGCAGTTGGGCAAGCCTCTAAAAGTGCCAAGGGACAAATGGAAAATCCCTTGTCCGAAAAATTAATCAATGACTAGCGTTCAGCTTTTGTATTTGATCATCGGCATTGTTGTGGCCGATTACATTTTTGATCAAAGCCTGGATTTTCTAAACCTTAAGTCGTCTAAATCAGAACTGCCTCAAAAGCTGACTGGGTTATATAAACCTGAGCAATACGCTAAGTCCCAAAATTACCTTAAAACTCAATCGAGGTTTTCCTTCATTACTACTGCTTTCAGCCTAAGCCTTTCTTTACTCGTGCTTATTTTTGGGGGTTTTGGCTGGCTAGAAAATTCGATAAGTACTTATATTTCAGATCCAATTGTCCTTTCGCTTGCCTTTTTTGGTTCATTATTCATCCTTTCTGATATTTTGAATTTACCATTTCAGCTATACTCCACATTTGTAATTGAAGAGAAATTTGGGTTCAATAAAACGAGTGCCAAAACCTTTGTAATGGATAAGCTTAAAGGATACCTCATTGGGATTATTATTGGTGGGCTGCTGGGTTATTCACTTCTTTGGTTAATTTTTGAACTTCAACAGCAGTTTTGGTGGACAGCGCTCATTGTTATTGCAGCCTTTTCATTATTCATGAATGTTTTTTACACCTCTCTTCTTCTCCCTCTTTTCAATAAACTTAGACCTTTAGAAGAGGGTAGTCTCAAGGAGCAGATCAAAGCATATGCAAAAAAGGTAGACTTTCCTTTAGATAGCATTTTTGTAATCGATGGGTCTAAAAGGTCGAGCAAGGCCAATGCATTTTTCTCAGGAATGGGCAAAAAAAAGAAAATTGTTTTGTACGATACTTTAATTGAAAATCACACGGAAGAAGAATTAGTAGCTGTGTTGGCTCATGAGGTAGGTCATTTTAAAAAGAAGCATATAGTTTTGAGTATGATCATTTCATTTGGACAAATGGCGCTAATGCTCTATCTGCTTTCTTGGTTGATTTTTAATGAGGAATTGTCGGCTGCGCTTGGTGCTCAGGCTTTGTCAGTGCCAATTAATTTGATTGCTTTTGGCCTTTTGTACACTCCTATATCTAAACTGACGGGAATACTCATGAATATGCTCAGTAGAAAGAATGAGTACGAGGCGGATGCCTATGCTTCATTAACTTATGAGGCTAGTCCCTTAAAAAGTGCTTTGAAAAAACTTTCGGTAGATAATTTGAGTAATCTGACACCTCACCCGACCTATGTTTTTGTCAATTATTCGCACCCAACTTTACTGCAAAGGTTAGAGGCAATGGATAAATTGGCTATCTGAATTCCGAAGCACTGGGTTTGTTCAGTAGAAAATCGGTAAAGCGGAAACCGCTGTTGCCAGATAAATCAAAATCAGTCAGTGGGATGCCAATTGGGGCATCGGGATAGTAGGCAAATCGGATTTCTATGGCACGGAAGGTCAAGTTATCGTTTCGAATCCTTACTCCTAAGCCAATCCCTTTTTGACTTTTCTCTCTAAAAATATCTCGCTCTCCATCGTTAACAAAACCAATATCTACAAAGCCAAAAACGGCAAACCTAAAGTTGAGCGCTTCTAAAGGGGTGAAACTCACGGTTTCAATGTTCATCAAAAACCTTTGAGTACCTCTTAATGTATTGCTTTTGAGTCCTCGAATGCCATTCCTGTCGCGGATATCAACGAATTCATTGGGTAACCTTCCGATTCCATAATCATAACTTATGTTGATAAACTGTCTGAATTTCCAGCGTTTTATATCAATCAGTGGACTAAAAAACCTAAAATCCGCACCAAAGGCGCCTTGTTCAAAGCGTTGATTGTACAAATAACTTTCGAGTGATAGGCTGCCTAAGAAGTACCCAGCATTTCCTACATATCCTCCCTTGCTTAATTTCCCACCTAGAAAATATCGGTTTTTGAATTCTCCCCATTCGTATCCCCCTGTGATTTCGATCAAGGCGCCATAAGGTATATCTTCAGTTCTTCCATACCCAAAAATCAATTGATCCTTGAAGTACCTTCGCTGAGATACTCCGATAGACAATAGGGCTGAGGTTCTGTCGTGAAAACGTTGATTCAAGTCAATGTCGACAGGAGGGCGCAAGGAATAATCGATATTGCTAAGCCTGCCTGAGATAATCAATCGCGTTCTTTGATCTAATATTGGATCTTTCAAACCCAAAGAAAAGGCCCGCGCCAACCAAATATCTTGAAAATCATACCACTCATTAATGATTTGGCTATCAAATTCCTGATCGGATTCAATATTAGAAAGTTGTTGAGTTCTTAAGCGTTGATTGCTTATTTCTATACCTCCTGCAAATTTGATTTTAGGAGCTACAAAGTCGCGCTGAAGCAGAATTCGGCTGAAATCTCGATTAACAGTATTGGAGTAGTTGATTTCAAGCGAAGTGAATGATTTTTTGATGTTAGGCACTCGGTACCTAAGTTCATAGCTCAATTTTTGATTAGAGCTATTGTCTATGCCAATGCGGTTGTCAAACTCATGGCCTGAGCCAAAAATATTTCTATGGTTAACCCTAAGAAGGCCAGCGTCAAAATCCCTTGCGTCCACATCAAAAGATAGGGCGAGCACATCTTTGGTGAGTATTTCAATGTCTACAACGTCTGAACCGTCATTTCTCGGTTTCAAATAAATCCGGGCATCCTTGATGAAGGGAAGTTCCCTTATAATCCGCTCGTTGTCAGCAATGAGTAATGGGTTGACCAAATCTCCAGTCTTGAATAAAAGGTTATTCAAAATAACCCGATCTCTGGTCTTGAAATTGATGGTATTGCCTGCTTTTTGTACGATTGATTTAGGCCGAACATTGGGCCTTTCCAGTGATGTGCCTAAAGGTTGCAACTTAATCAAAGTGATTTCGCCTATCTTTTGATCTCCAAATTTCAAATAAGGATTTTCACTTCTCACAAAATTGGCGGTATCTAGCTTTAGTTCTTCCGAGGGCAGCCTAAACAGTAGTTTGAAAAGGTTTTTGGTCCACTTTCTGTCTCCCCATTTTTGATGCAAACGCTGGTAGAAGTTACCGCTCACTCTGTAAAAAAGGGTATCGGCTAAAATGAGCACGGTATCCCTTTCGAACTTTAAGCTGTAGTCTTTTAAAATTATTGTGGTGTTTTTTGGCAGAATTAAGGTATCATATTTTACCTTCTTGGTCTGGGCAAAACATTGATTACAAATCGCTAACACGAAGCCTAAAACAAGAATATGGTGGATAAGTCGTTTGATAAAGCTTTAACGAATTTATGCTTTACTCAATATAATTGAAAAGCTTATGACAGACAGAGAAAAGTATGCCTAAAATGCAGACTACAGAAAATCGATATCGATGCTGCCGGGGTACTTCATCAAATAATTGAGGCCATCTTGAGGGGTCATGCCTTCGTAAAGAATTTTATAGAGGGTATCGGTAATAAGTGGTTTGATGCCCTGAGCGTCTGCCAGTTGTTTGATGATTTGGATTGTATTTACCCCTTCCGCTATTTCTTCCATTTCAGCGATAGCTTCGGTCATGGTTTTGCCTTGTGCCAGTTTATAGCCGATGGTATAGTTGCGGCTTGTTTGGCTCGAAGCCGTAGCTACTAAATCACCGATGCCAGCTAAACCAATAAATGATGAAATTTCGCCCCCCAAAGCTTTGCCTAAATAGATCATTTCGATCAAGCCTCGGCTGATCAGCAAGCCCTTGGCGTTGTCACCAAAGCCTAAGCCTGAGATTATTCCAGAAGCTATGGCAATTATGTTTTTAAGAATGCCACAAAGCTCTACACCTTTTAAGTCTGGGTTTCCGTAGACCTGGAATTTTTCAGAACGCAAAAGTCTTTTTCCTTCGGCAATAACTTCGTTGAAAGGCGATGCGATAACAGTTGCAGCAGGATGACCCAAGGCCAATTCTTTGGCTAAATTTGGGCCTGCCATACAGCCCACACGCACCACCAAGCTTTCTTCCCTAATCACCTCGCTCATGGTCCTGATACAGGACTTATTGATTTTGAAGTCTTTGGGCCTTTCCTTCGGGAAAACCAAATCCAGTCCTTTCGTGCCGTGTATAAGCACATGGTAAGGGCGCAAGTAAGGCGCAAGCTGTTGAATTGAGTCCCTGAAATTGGCAGAGGGAACAATTGGAAATATGACGTTGCAATTTGTGGCAACCTCTTCTAAACTATTGGTTACCTTCACTTTATCGTCAAGATGTTGGCCGCAGGAAATCCGTGTTTCCTGAATTTTCTCTGCAGTTTCGGCTGTTCGAGAATACAACAAAACACTCGAATTCTTGGCAAGAATATTGGCGATGGCGGTACCAAAGCTACCTGATCCGATTACCCCTACAAATTCTCTAGACATAGCTTTCTAAATTATAGCCCACAAGTCGGTTATGGTAATAGAACAATAGATTCAAATCTTGGGTGGTAATGTCACCCTTCTTGTTTTTTATCAATGGACGCTTTGCGTGATACATACCCACGTTGGCGAGTCCATGATTAATAATTTTATCTGGATCACCCGTCAAATAAGGCGAAACGCTCACTTCTCCCTTGTTGTACATTTCATACACGCGGGCCAAAATTCGATCAAAAACCTCTCTAAATTCTTCGTAAGGAATCACCTGGTCTTCATCGGGTATTCTCAAAAGATTATAAAGATCGAGCTTTCTGTATTTTTTCTGAAGGATTTCGAAGGCAGTAAAGGCCACTAAATGACTAGCAAAAACCTTGTTGATTCTGTGGTATTCTTCAACCACTCTGTCGCTCAACATTCTGGTATACTCGTCTTCTCTTTGTTGATCATGAGAAATGATGCGGCCATCTTTCGTAAAGTATTCTTGGGTGTCGATTTGGCGGCCAGTTTTATCATAACTGTTTCCTGCTTCATCCACGTAGTTTCCTAAAACATCTAAACCTCGGCCAATCGAAACCGAAATGTCAGAGCCTTTGGTAAAGAATTTTAAAAGGAAAGCAGAAATTTTGTAAGAAGTGGAAAATTCGTCATTCTCTACATAATATCGCTCCTGCCCTTTTAATTTGAGGTAATCTCGAATCAAAGAGGGTGCTTCGAGCACAAAATTATAGTTGAGCGTTACGGGGACAATAAATATTTTGTGCAGTCCATCGCGTTTGCCTTTCTGGTAATTTACCCTTTGAGCTTCAATTGCCGTACTGAGCAGGCCAAGTTTTAGCCTTTTTTCCAATTGACCAGACCTTGAACGTGTTCCACCTGGGAAGAAAAGGCTATGGCAGCCCTTTTGAATGGCAAGGCTGGAATAGCTTTTAAGCGTTTCGAGATAAAGCAAGTTTTTCTTCCTTCGGTCTACTTTATAAGCGCCAAGGCTTTCCATAAAGTAGGCGAATATTTTAATGTTGAAAAGGTTGAGGCCGGCACCATAAATAAAGGCAGGCAATCCCAATGCACTGATGACCCAGCCAATAAGAATTGAATCAAGATTGCTAAAATGGGTGGGCACCATAATGATGGTTCCTTTTTTAGCCAGGTTTCTAAGTTGTTCAACTTCGCCTGTAATGTGGATTTTATCTTGAAGCGAGAAACGGGTACTCAAAATGGACCAAAAACCACGTGCACGCGAGGCGTTCAAGAGTCTGGCAAATCCAAAAGTGACGATGGACCTGGCCATTCGGTAGCGCGATTTTTTGAAGTTTCCGGCAATTTCCGCAGCATAGCGACTGATGATTTCAGTCAAAATGGCTTCTAAGGTTTCATCAATTTCTTCTTTATCGTCATTGGTCGAAATTTCGACCAAGCGACTTTTGATGGAGTCCAAGAATTGAGCCTCATCTGGCGGATCTACCGCCCATGAATTCCTTTTTACACGGAGTTTCTCCCTGAACAAAGTGGTTTCAATCTCTTCAATAAGGCTGGCCCTTCGAGGAGTAAGCTTTTTAATCCGCTTGATACTCTCTTGGGTCACTTCTTTTATGAATTCCTCCCGATTTTTACTCAGGTTGACAACCGGCCACTCATCAATGCCTCCCGGTACGACTTGGTCGTACTTTTTCTTTACGTAGTCTTTGCCTATTGGCTTCATTCAGTATATAAAAACCCTAAAGATATGACAAAAATTTTTTCACTTGTTGGCGTGATCAACAAAGTAATGAATTAAGACTTTGCGTCAAACTTATCACCTGCTCTGTAGCATTAAAAGTGTGCAAGCAAATCCTTAGTCTTTCTTGGCCAACCTTCACGGTCGGAGACAAAATTGGCCTCACGTCATAACCTTGATTGGAAAGCAGATGGGCAAGGCTTTTTGCGTTTTCATTGCCAGGAGTAAGGATCACGTGCACCGCACTTCGAGATATATATCGGGAATCGCGCTTTACCTGAAGTGATGCATTGAACAGGTCAATGTGCTGATGTAGAACTTGCTGGAGCAAAGGATTTTGTTTTAAGTGCTCGAAAGCCATTCTGATCGATAGAAAGTCAAAATCAGATGGCGCAGTGGTATAGATAAATGGCCTTGAGAAATTAATAAGGTATTCTCTAATCTGAGCATTTGAAGCAATACATGCACTATGAACTCCCATGGCCTTTCCAAAAGTGAAAATAACTGCAAAAACTCGAGCACTAAGCTCTAGCTGAGCAACAAGCCCTGCTCCATTGAGTCCAAAAGCGCCAGTGCTATGGGCTTCATCCACGATTAGGCTGGCATCGTAACGCTCGCTCAAATCACAGAGCGCGGCCAAGGGCGCAAAGTCCCCATCCATTGAGTAAATTGATTCACAAGCAATGTAAATTTCACCTTCGGCATTCTTGAGTTTTCTTTCCAAATCATCAAGATCATTATGCTTAAAAGGGATGGCTTTTGCTAAGCTTAGCCGGCAGCCATCTTTGATACAAGCATGCGAAAGCTCATCGTAGAATATCGTGTCGCCCCGTTGTGGTACGGACGAAAAGAATCCAAGATTGGCAGTATAGCCAGAGTTGAAAACCAAGCAGCTTTCAAAACCAAAATTTGCAGCGAGTTCCTGTTCTACTTGCTGTGCTAATTCCGAATTGCCTGTCAAAAGTCTAGAACCTGTAGCACCATTTTTTGAATCCAATTGGCCGTAGGCCGAAACTATTTTATTTTTCAGTTCCCTAGATTTAGCAAAGCCCAAGTAGTCATTTGAGCAAAAGTCAATTAAGGTTGGATTCTGGATTCCCAAGCTTCTTTTGTTGCCCAGATTGCCCCGTTTTATCAGTTGTAGGTCTGTTTTTTTAGTATTCTTGTGCATTCGCTGCGGATAGATTCGCTAAAATTATAAATAATTAAGACTTTAGCGACTTCTTTTAAATTACTGCCTTATCAAAACGCATCTTGTCACAATCTTTCTTCTGATTGGTTTTCTTTTGAATGGTCAAAGCGATTATAGAAAGACCGAATTTTCGCTAATCAATGAAAATGACGTTTACCTGCTCAATGGTAGCGATGAATATTATTCGAATGGCTTAATCTTCAATTATCGGTTTTTGCATAACAAAAAGGATTCAGCGAGCTCGGCAATTAAGCGCATCATTGATTTTGAGCTCGGGCACAAATTCTTTACTCCAGATGGTATAATCTTCACAGAAATAGAAGATCTGGATAGGCCCTATGCAGGTCTGCTTTACTTGTCGGTATCCAAGTCGATATTTAGTAGCGCCAAAAGCAGGCTCAAATATGGAGTTCAGCTGGGCACAACTGGCAAGCCTTCGTTGGGTGAGGCCTTGCAAAAGTGGTATCATAATGCCATGGGCTTTAAGAAACCCCTCGGTTGGGATTTCCAAATCCGTACGGCTTTGGTCTTCAATTTATTTGGGGAATATAATAAGCAGTTTGTGCTGATACCCCAACTTTTGGATGTAGTGAGTTCAACGGGAGGAACCATAGGTACAGGTTTTATTAATGGCTATCAAAAGTTGGATTTGCGAATAGGTGGTCTAAAGCCTTTGGATGCTTCCCCATTTTTAAATGCTATTATTGGCAAGGGCAGCGAGGAGTTTATAGCAAACACTTATTTTTTTACTGGTTACGGATTGAGTTATGTGGCACATGACGTAACCGTTGGTGGAAGCCTGTTCAACGACAACAGCCCCCATACCGAAACGGTCATGCCTTGGGTGCAAGAGGCTAGAATTGGATGGGCTGCAAGTTCCAACATAGCCACCTTTAAAATGGTATTTCATTGGTTTAGCCAAGAGTTGAGATCAACAAGAGACAATACTTACATCTCTTTTATGCTCGCTTTACGGTTCAAATAGTCAATCTAAACGAAGTTTGGCGCTTAATTCTGAGTACGAGAATCTCAAAATTAATTGCAACGGTAGGTAGTCTGGGATACGAAATAAACCTGCCGAATCTTTGCCATTGGTACATTACCTATTAATATTGTGGCATCCTACAAAAATGGCACTAAAGCTCTCCGAAATACAAGCACCTATCGCTAACGAAATGATCGAATTCGAGCAGAAATTCAGGTCATTCATGAAGAGCAAAGTCTTTCTCCTGGATCAAATCATGAGTTACATCGTCAAGCGAAAGGGCAAGCAAATGAGGCCAATGTTCGTTTTTCTGAGTGCGGGGGTAACGGGCCAAATTTCTGAAAGAACATATCGAGGAGCATCGCTCATCGAGTTATTACACACCGCCACCTTGGTGCATGACGATGTGGTAGACGATTCTAATTACCGAAGAGGTTTTTTTTCAATCAATGCCCTATGGAAAAATAAAATAGCTGTATTGGTAGGCGACTACCTATTGTCCAGAGGTTTATTGCTATCTGTCGATAATGGAGATTTTGATTTGCTAAGAATAATCTCACAAGCCATGAAAGAAATGAGCGAGGGCGAATTGCTTCAAATGGCCAAGGCAAGAAACCTCGATATCACCGAGGATTTATACTATGATATTATTCGGCAGAAAACGGCTTCATTAATCGCCTCTTGCTGCGCTGTAGGTGCAACTAGTGCAGGATCAGATGATGCGGTAATTGAAAAAATGAAAGACTTTGGCCTCAAAGTGGGTATGGCCTTTCAGATCAAAGACGATCTTTTTGATTATGGTGATGAGGAGATTGGCAAACCGCTTGGAATTGATATCAAGGAGAAGAAAATGACTCTTCCGTTAATCTATGGCTTGCAAAAAGCAGATAGTAGCACGAAGCGAAAAATCATTCGAATCATCAAGAGTAAAAGCGATCAGCCGCAAAAAGTGAAAGAGGTAATCTCTTTTGTTAAAAACTCTGGGGGTATAGAGTACGCTAAATCTGTGATGAATAATTATTACGATGAAGCCATGCTAATTCTCAATGCATTCGAGCCAAGTCCCTTCCGTCATTCTTTAAGCCAATTGGTGACGTATACCATAGAGCGCTCCAAGTAATTTTGCCAGAAACGAAAAACGCCATACTTAATAGCATGGCGTTCTTCAGTTAGTTAGTAGTCTAATTGTATTATAGGCAGGGAACAAAATTTCTTCGGGTCCTGCCATGCTAAGTTAACAACCCGAAAATAAAATCACCTTATCCTAAATTATTTTTTTTGGTTCTTTTTAAATCAGATCCTGAAACTGACTACATAACGTCTAATTCGGTTTCAAACCAAATAGATTTTAACCCTAGAAATGGGGTAAATCCACTACAGATTTTCCCACTCTTTTGAAAAGGTCAAATTTTTGAACTCAACTCCTCCACAATTCCCCACCTGGCCAAAAGCACATATTCATTTCTACGAATACGCGACACTCTATTGAAAGTGGCCTTTTGACGCAATGGATCAAATAAATTACTCATTACCACACTCTTGTCTATAATTGCCTGAGTCCATTTTCAACATTCTTTTCTGTTTCGGTCTTGCTTTTCAGCGGATAATCGCCTACTTTTCATACAAAGTGGGAAAAAGTGAGTAAAAGTGGTGGAGTGTGGGAAAAAATCTTACTTTTGTAAACATTAAGGTGTGTAATGTCTTTTTTTACAAGTGAATATGACTGTAAGCTCGATGCAAAGGGCAGGTTGGCTTTACCTTCCAAGGTAAGGGCTGCTCTGCCGGATAATGCATCCGAAGAGCTTGTGATGAGGCGCGGTTTCGAACCATGCCTTGTGTTGTATCCAATGCTTGAGTATAAAAAGATTTATTCGCGAGTACGATCATTGAGCGAATTCAATGAGGATTACCGGAAGTTCCAACGCAGTTTTTTCAGAGGAAATGTAGACGTTGAGTTGGACGGAGCTGGTAGAATTAACATTCCCAAGCGGATGATGGAGTTTGCCAGTCTGGAAAAAGAGGTGATTTTGGTAGGACTCGGGAACAGAATAGAAATCTGGAACCCCGATCTGTACGAGCAATACCTCATTCAAGATGCGAGCGAATACTCCAAGATGGCAGAGAAATTTTTGGCAGAAGAATAACCAAGCCTATGTCGAAATATCATGTGCCAGTAATGCTTAAGGAATGCGTTGAGGGCCTCTCGATCAATCCCAGCGGAACCTATATCGATGTCACCTTTGGAGGTGGCGGACATTCAACCGAAATTTTAAAGCATTTGAATAGCGAAGGCCGCCTTTTTGGTTTCGACCAAGATAGCGATGCCAAGGCGAATGCGGAGAAAATTCAAAATCGTTCTTTCACATTTGTACAAGCCAATTTTAGGCACATCAAGCGCTACCTCAAACTATATGGAGTAAAGCAAGTAGATGGTATTTTGGCGGATTTGGGTATTTCTTCTCATCAAATCGATGAACCAAGCCGTGGGTTTTCTACTCGGGCCGAGGCGGATTTGGATATGAGAATGGATATGAACTCTCCGCTCAGGGCCATGGATGTGGTGAATGACTATTCAGAAGAGCAATTGCACAAAATTCTGGGTATGTATGGAGAGGTAAAAAACGCTAAAACTTTAGCCGCGGCTATCGTATCAGAGCGCTTTGCCAAACCATTCAGGACCACCGCAGATTTGATTCAACTACTTGATAAGTTGGCGCCAAGGCATAGAGAGTTTAAATATTATGCTCAGGTGTTTCAGGCCATCCGCATTGAAGTCAATGACGAAATGGGTGCGCTGGAGGATTTTCTGATGCAGTCGGCAGAAGTCCTAAGGCCTGGTGGGCGATTAGTGGTAGAGTCTTATCATTCTTTAGAAGATAGAATGGTAAAAAACTTCATAGGCAAGGGCAAAATCTTTGGCGAAGTGGACAAGGATTTTTTCGGTAATCAACTGAAACCTTATGCTGCTGTCAACAGAAAGCCAATTGTTGCAAATGATGAAGAATTAAAAACGAATAAAAGAGCACGAAGTGCAAAACTTCGGATAGCAGAAAGATTATAAAGAAAAATCGGGCTGGGGCCCGAAACAAGGAAAGTAGAATTGAATAATTTTTTCTACTGACCATTTAAATGACCATAAAATGGCAGAAAACAGGTTCAAAGCAAAAAGGAATGACAAACCCAGCTCAGGCGGGGGGATTTTCGGATTGATTTCGAAGCTGAAAATATTCGGAAACTTGGAAACAGGTCTTCCGGTAAAGTACCTGCCAAAAGTAGCATTTGTGGTTGCACTCGGAATAGTATATGTCTGGAACAGTCATTATGCCGAAAAGGCCAATCGGAACATGGAAAGATTGGAAACGGAGGTAGAAGACTTAAGGGCCGATGTAACTACCCTTGAAGCTGACTATATGTTCAGCAGCAAACAATCAGAAGTTGCTAAGAATGTGGAAAAGTTAGGATTAGAAGAAAGCAAACAACCGCCATATAAAATTGTCATAGACGAAAGTGAATATTAAACAATCGATATTACTGAGAGTAAGAATAGCCTTTTTGGCTGTGATTGCCTTTGTCTTGGTAGTCGTTTGGCGCATTGGCGATATTCAATTCGTAGAAGGAGGAATGTGGCGCGAAATGGCCGAAGAAATCGGTCTTGATTATAAAACTATTAAAGCTACACGGGGTAGCATTTATGCAGACGGAAATGATCTTTTGGCAACCTCATTGCCATTTTATAAAGTGTCATTTGACCCGTCTTTAGCAGACGATAAAACCTTTAAGTCAGGTATAGACTCCCTTTCACACCTATTGTCGAAATTTTTTCGAGATCACTCTGCTGAAGTTTACAGAAAGAGGATCTCGGAAGCTCGGCAGTCCCGCAAAAGGTTCATGGTCATCAATAATAACTTGATCAACTACCAGCAAAAACAACTCATGGAAAACTGGCCCATTTTTAGGGAAGGCAGAATGATTGGTGGGGTGATTTTTGATAAAGTAGATAAAAGGCATATCCCCTTTAAGACGCTAGCACAACGCACTATTGGCTATGTGAATGAAGACAATAATGGGGTTGGCATTGAAATGAGCTATAATAATTGGCTTTCTGGCCAAGATGGCAAAGGGCTGTATCAAAAAGTGGCAGGTGGAAATTGGAAGCCTCTCAACGTGGCATCCGATGTAAAGCCCCGAGATGGCTACGATGTGTACACAACTATAGACATCAACCTTCAGGATGTTGCGCAAAACGCACTTTTGAAAGCGCTTAAGCAGTATAGGGCCAATTATGGCTGTGTAGTACTGATGGAAGTTAAGACAGGCGAGATCAAAGTAATGACAAACCTTACCAGGCTGGAGAGTGGCGAATATGCCGAAATCTTGAACTACGCTGTGCAAGGCACCAATGATCCGGGCTCTACATTTAAATTGGCCTCAATGCTGGCCCTGCTTGAAAGCGATAAAATTGAGTTGACAGATTCTGTCGATACTGGTGATGGTACCTACGAATTTGCAGACCGCACCATGGAAGATGCGAGTGCCGAAAAGGGAGGCTATGGAAAAATAACCGTTCAAGAGGTTTTCGAAAAATCATCAAACGTTGGCGTATCCAAATTGGTAGAACAATATTTTGGTCAAAACCCTCAAAAATTCATCGACTTGATCAAAGCCACAGGTTTTGGCCAGCCTTTAGATTTTCAGATGATGGGGGAAGCGATTCCTTATATCAAAGATGCCGATGACAAATCATGGAGCAAAGTAAGCCTTCCTTGGATGTCGGTGGGCTATGAAACTAGCATTACGCCACTTCAAACACTCGCTTTTTATAATGCAGTCGCCAATGATGGAAAAATGATTCAACCTATCATTGTCAAAAGCATCAAGGACGGCAATAAGGTGGTGGAGGAATTTGAAGCAAAAACTTTAGAAAGAAGAATTGCTTCTAGTTCAACGATCGAGAAATTGAAAGTAATGCTCGAAGGGGTGGTAGAAAGAGGTACAGCGAAGAATATTAAAAACGACTACTACAAAATCGCTGGAAAAACTGGAACAGCGCAGAAACTAATTGATGGTCGCTATTATAAGCAGCGTTACTATGCTTCATTCGCGGGTTACTTCCCCGCTGATCAACCAATCTACTCTGCCATTGTAGTGATTGACGACCCTTACGGTTGGAACCGCTTTGGAGGAGACGTTTCAGCTCCTGTTTTCAAAGAAATAGCCGATATGATTTTCTCTCTGGATTTAGGTTTACACGACACTTTCCAGAAGGAATTCAGGGCCGATGACGGCACATTCCCAACCATCAGGGCGGGTAAGTATGACGAACTTAATAAGCTGTTGAATCAGTTTGGAATTTCTAATCATTTAGAAACAGAAAATGTAGAATGGGTAAGGGCCGGAGTGAGCAATAACGCGATTGCTTGGAAAGCCAATCATTCTGAAGGGAAACTTGTGCCCAATGTGCAAGGAATGACCCTCAAAGACGCACTTTATTTGCTTGAGAATAAAGGGTTAAAAGTTTCGATAACTGGAACTGGCCGAGTGCTTCGGCAGTCGGTCAGTCCCGGGATTCGAATTTCAACAGGAGAGAGAATTTCAATAGAACTAGGTTAATGAAGGCGCTAAAGGACATTCTTTATAAGGTTTCTTTGCAATCAACAGCAGGCAGTACTGAGGTTGAGGTGCTAGCGCTTGCCTTTGACTCTCGAAAAGTTCAAAATGGAACAGCCTTTATCGCCACAGTAGGTACCCAATCCAATGGTCATGATTACATTGACCAAGCCATTGAAAAGGGAGCCATTGCCATTATTTGTGAAAAGCTTCCAGAGAACATTCAAGACAATATTACCTATGTAGAGGTGAAGAATAGCAGCGAAGCCTTGGGCATCATGGCTTCGAACTTTTTTGGCAATCCCAGCGAAAAGCTCAAGTTAGTAGGCGTAACCGGCACCAACGGCAAAACTACCTGCGTAACACTGCTTTTTCAGGTATTTAGAAAATTAGGATATAATGTTGGGCTACTTTCAACAGTAGTCAACAAAATAAATGAAGAAGTAATCGTGGCAACCCATACCACGCCAGATGCACTTCAAATCAATGAATTATTGGCCAAGATGTTGGCCAAAGGTTGTACTCACTGTTTTATGGAAGCAAGTTCTCATGCCATTGTGCAGCATCGCGTTGCCGGCCTGAGTTTCAATGGAGCAATTTTCACCAATCTTTCACACGAACACCTGGATTATCATAAAACATTTGATGAGTACATTAAGGCGAAGAAAATGCTGTTCGATGGCCTGCCATCGACAGCTTTCGCCTTGATAAATGCCGATGATAAGCGAGGAGCCGTAATGTTGCAAAACACGAAGGCCTCCAAACATAAATATGCTTTAAAGTCTATGGCAGACTTCAAAGCCAAGATACTTTCAAACACTTTACACGGGCTAGAACTTGACATCGCTGGACATAATGTTTGGTTCAAATTGATTGGCGATTTCAATGCCTACAATTTAATGGCGGTCTATGGTGGAGCCTTGTTGCTTGAAGAAAACGCGGAAGAAGTGCTCCGCGCTTTGTCTGAAGTTAATCCAGCATCAGGTCGTTTCGAGCAAGTTTTAACAGATACAGGAATTACTGCTATCGTGGATTATGCACATACTCCCGATGCACTCGAAAATGTACTTTCTACCATCAAGGTTTTCAGAACGGGCAATGAAAAGGTAATTACGGTAGTGGGTTGTGGTGGAAATAGAGACACCACCAAGCGGCCTGAAATGGCAAAAATAGCCTGTGAGCTTAGCGATAAAGTGGTGCTGACTTCTGACAATCCAAGGTTCGAAGAGCCAGGAGCTATCATTGAAGATATGCAAAAGGGTGTTAGCCCTACTAATTACAAGAAGACATTGGTGATGGCAGATAGAAAGGAAGCAATTAAAATGGCTTGCTCTATGGCTGAACCAAAAGATATAATCCTTGTGGCTGGTAAAGGCCATGAAACTTATCAAGAAATTAAAGGGGAGCGATTCCCTTTTGACGACAGAGAAGTACTTAAAGAAATGTTGAACCTAATCCATAAATGAAGGATGAATTTAGAATGACGAATTACGAATTGGGAAGAGCCTCGGTTTTGATAAGACCAGCACATTCTAAAATCTAGATTCTAAAGTCTAAAGTCTAAACTCTAACAAAATGCTATACTACCTATTTGATTATTTAGATAGAGAATTTGACCTGATTGGAGCTGGTGTTTTCCAGTATATCTCCTTCAGGGCGGGTATGGCTACATTGCTGTCTTTGCTCATTACCATTACGTTTGGTAAGAATTTGATCAATATGCTCCGCAAAAAGCAAGTGGGGGAAAGCATCAGAGATCTTGGCTTAGAAGGTCAAATGCAGAAGAAGGGAACTCCAACCATGGGAGGCCTTATCATCATTGCGGGTATCGTAATTCCTACCCTGCTTTTCGCGAAGCTGGAGAATATCTATGTAATACTCTTACTAGTCACTACAATTGGATTAGGAGCTATTGGATTCTTGGATGATTATATCAAGGTTTTCAAAAAGAACAAAGAAGGATTAGCTGGTCGATTCAAAATTGTAGGTCAAGTAGGAATCGGCCTTTTTGTAGGAGCGGTGCTTTACTTCAATGATGATGTTGTGGTAAGAGAATTTACACCAGTTCAACAAGAGCAAAGTATTTCTGCCGATCAAGCTATTACATATACTGATAGTAAATCCACCACCACCACAATTCCTTTTGTTAAGGACAACGAACTTGATTACGATAGCTTTAACCCAACAGACAATGAATGGATCACTGCCGCCATCTATATTTTGGTGGTGATTTTCTTTGTGACAGCCATTTCAAATGGTGCGAATATCACAGATGGAATTGACGGATTGGCAGCGGGAACATCAGCCATAATTGGATTGGCCTTGGCCATTTTTGCCTACATCTCTGGTAATGCTATTTTCTCAGATTACCTCAATGTCATGTTCATCCCATATTCAGGGGAACTGGTAATTTTTTGTACTGCTTTTGTCGGTGCTTGTGTAGGCTTTTTGTGGTACAACTCATTTCCAGCACAGGTATTTATGGGAGATACAGGCAGCCTGTCATTGGGCGGAATCATTGCTGTATTGGCATTGGTACTTCGTAAAGAACTTTTGATTCCTGTGTTGTGTGGAATTTTTGTCGTTGAAAATTTATCAGTGATCATTCAGGTAAGCTATTTCAAATACACTAGAAAAAAATATGGAGAAGGAAGACGGATTTTCAGGATGTCTCCGCTTCACCATCATTATCAAAAAATGGAAATACCAGAAGCAAAAATTGTAACGAGATTTTGGATTGTAGGCATACTGCTCGCAATCATCACGCTTGCTACGCTTAAACTGAGGTAGTGAAGGCGGAAGACCGAAGGAAAATAGTTGATCAGAAAGCAGGAAATCGGGAACTCAAGTTCCTCAAAAAAATTCCCCTTAACTGATAACTGATAACTGATAACTGATAACTGATAACTGATAACTGATAACTGATAACTGATAACTGATAACTGATAACTGATAACTGATA
>PCUU01000040.1 GCA_002786855.1 Cytophagales bacterium CG12_big_fil_rev_8_21_14_0_65_40_12 | reverse complement strand
TCTTTGTGATTTACGCCATCATCACGATTTCTATTGCATAAATCGGGTTAAAGTTTTTAAAGAGGGTATTATTCTGCCATTTCGAGCTTATTGAGGGCTGTTTGTAATTCTCGCTTTAGTTTGATTTGATGCTCCGTGGCCTGATAGCGATGGCTTCTGTATTCGTCACTGATTCTTGAATAGGCACCCTTTACGCGTTTAACCACAGAGCAAACCCGCTTAATTCTGCTATACATCACAAAAACAACAATCGATAGCAACGCGATAATTGACCAAACCAAAGCGTTGTAAAAGGACTTTCTAAAAGTCAAGCCCAAAAAACTAATTTCTGCATTGGTGCTCTTGCTCAACTGCCAGTTATTAGACATCTCTGTTAAGTCTGATTTTAATGATTCAACTTCGGTTTTTAGCTGGGCACTTTCCGTTTTAAGCTCAGCTAATTTCGCTGAGTAACTATTAAGGCTATCATTAAAAGCCCCTCTGAAATCCTGAAGCTTAGTCAATTTGATGATCTTATATTCATTATAACTCTCAGCCGAATTGATCATGGATGTCCATTGATCTCTCAGGGTGTTTGATGCGTTGGTTTGCGCAGTGCTTTGGCTTTCTGTAGCGATATAAAGCGCCAAAGAAAACACTAAAAGTGGTAAGTGTATGCTCTTCATAATCATAGGTTTAGGTGAAACTCTCATGAAATTTAACGCATCAAATCCAATTTATACATGTCTTGGGGCACATTCCATTTTCATTCATCTTAAAGACAAATTTGTGAATAGCACTTGCATCGAAGCAGAAGCACTAAAAGAAAAAAGTCGCTCTTATGAGCGACCCTTTCCAATTAAACCAAATTAACCATTAACTAACTAGATATTTTGTCTTCCCTCTACAACTGACCATGTGAATAGAGGGAAGATTGTTTTTACCAATTTTATCCTATTCTAAAATACCTCGCTTCGGTAGACTGCAGCAAGAAATCGGCTTGATTCACCAATTTTCTAACCTCTTCGTTTTCGCTAGGATTACCTTCTGCGATCAACTCATTGTTGGTATCGAAAACTTTAACAGTTGCAATGTTCTCATTTTCGATTTCCATATATACTTCATCTATGATTGAGGTATCCTCGTTTTCCGACAGCATCATCTCAATTTCGGCTACCAATTCTGCTTCCATGATCGTTACATTATTGTCTGATGTCTCATTTGAGCTAACAAAGCTCGCCTGAAATAAAGTAACCAATGCCAGTGCTAAAGCAATTACCGCACTTAAATTCTTTTGAGTTCTTACCTTTGAGCTTTTCATGACTTTGTTGTTTTGATTTTTTGTTCTTAAGTTTTTCATTCGTGCCATTCTTTAGTCAATGGACATGCCAACGATTTTAAATCACTGATTATCAGCATTATAAATTTTTAACATCGCCAAATTCGGGTAAATGTGTTACGAAAGCGTACACCATTGATTGGTTAGTGAACAAGTTGCGGATGAACCCGCTTAAATCAAGGATGAACTAGCAATAGATGGGAATGAACGCGCGATTGTAATGATCAAATCAACCCAAAAAGGCTAAATAGGCGGACAGTTTGAAAATCATGAATCAAATTTCCGTACATAATTTATAGCATTTCAATAATCAATACTTTGTATCTTTAATATATAGTCCCTAGAGATGCCAAAGATTTTTGAATACTTAGGAATCATATTGTTCTTCTATTCCAATGAACACGAACCCATTCATGTTCATGCTAAAAAAGGAGAGTTTGAAAGCAAAGCCGAATTCTATATCATTGATGGAGAAATATCAGAAATTAGAATAACCAATGTAAAAGGGATGCAACCTTTGAAGGGAAAGAACCTAAAGGATTTTGAAGCGTTTTTAGAAGAATACGGAAATCAAATTATCCAAAAATGGATTAACTACTTTGTGTATCATAAAGAGGTGGAGTTCGAAAAAATCACCCAACGTGTAAAATGAAAATACTTGTTGACTATAGGGAAAATGAAACCGAAGTGATAAAAGTCATTTCAGCTAAAATAATTTCGGAATTCTTAATTGAAATAGAATTCAATGATGGTGTTAAAAGGGTTTTAGATTTTAAGCCCTTCTTGCTAAAGTCATTGCACCCTTCCATTTCAAAGTATTTAAATCATCAAGTATTTGAAAGATTCGAAATCACTGATGGAAACCTTAATTGGAACGACTACGAGCTTATTTTTCCTGTTTGGGATTTATACAAAGGAGAATTATGAAAGTAAGTAGAACCTAGTTAGGATAAAAAAGAACCCCTGAGCTAGCATCTTTATATGCCCCCGTAACAGACCTTAAGGAGTTGATTTCACCGCAATCGCGAAGCACCCCCATAAAGGCAAAAACAATCGCTTCTTTGAAATCAATGATTTCGGAACTTGGTATTACTACCTCTATCTCATCTTTTAAATAGCTTCTCAGTATCTCAATTAGAAAATGGTTCTTCACCCCTCCCCCAGTGACCAGCATTTTAGCTCCAGGATGTGTATAATGGCCTATGGAACTTGCGATCTGAAAAGCAATATGATGTACACTGGTACAAAGTAAATCCGCAATTGGCAAATCGAATTGATTCAGAATTGACACTACTTGATCTACAAACCATTCATAACCTAATGATTTAGGGAAAGGCAATTGATAATATGGTAGCGCATTCAATGCATCAAAGAGTTCCTCACATAGCTTACCCTCTTTTGCCATACTCCCACCATCATCGTATGGAAGACCAGTCGACTTTAGTACATAAGAGAGCAACATATTCACTGGTGCTATATCGAATGCAATGCGCTCTCTTAGATGATCAAAAGAAACATTAGAAATCCCACCTAGATTGAGGCAAAAGTCATACTCTGAAAACAAAAGCTTATCGCCTATCGGCACTAAAGGAGCGCCTTGGCCACCAAGACTTACATCTAATGCTCTAAAATCACAGATTACTTTTTGGCCAGAAGTATTAGCCAGAGTCTGTCCGTTGCCAATCTGATAAGTAAGTTGTTTGTCGATCTGATGAAAAACGGTGTGACCATGGCTGGCTATGAAGTCAACTTCGAGCTGATGCTGGTCTAAAAATCGTTTTGCTTTTTGCCCTAACCATACACCATACTGATTATTCAATACCAACAGATCAATTGCTGATAAGTCAATACTGTTTTTTAACCGGCCTCTGAATTCATCAGTATAAGCAACAAATTCAGACTGAAGTAAATCGAAATGCCACTGCCCAAGCTTCTTCTCAAAGCTACAATACGCGATATCCAGTCCATCTAAAGATGTACCTGACATTAAGCCTATAACCTTGTAGTTATCCTTTAGCATAAAGATTGATTACCCAAACAGCGCACCTGCAATCGTAGCCGTCATCATTGTGGCTAAAGTAGCTGCCATCAATGCCTTGATCCCTAGTTTAGAAAGATCACCTTGTCGATTGGGTGCTAAACTTCCAATACCTCCAATTTGAATGGCAATGGAAGAGAAGTTCGCAAATCCACATAGGGCGTAAGTCGCAATGACAATTGACTTTTCGCTTAAATCGCCCGCTGCCTTCATATCTGCTAAGCTCAGATAAGCAACAAATTCGTTAATCACAGTTTTCTGGCCAATCAGACTGCCTACTTGAAGCGTTTCTGCCCATTCCACTCCCATGATAAAGGCAAAAACCCTAAATAACTGACCAAGGATATACTGAAGACTGAAACCATCAAAAACACCACCTGTGCTCGAAATAACAAAAGCATTAAGACCTGTCCATTCTCCTATTCCATCAACAAGAATCCAGTTCAATGAGTAGATCACCGCAATAAAGGCAAGCAGCATTGCGCCAATGTTCAAGGCTAATTTCAATCCGTCAGAAGCTCCACCAGCAAGGGCATCAATCACGTTGACTCCAATTTGATCCTTATTCACTCTTAGCCTTGAGTCGATTTTATCGGGTTCTAGCTCGGGTAAAAAAATCTTTGCCATAACGATGGCTGCAGGAGCATTCATCACAGAAGCGCTCAATAAATAGGTAGCAAATTTTGCTTGCTGTGCTGGATCTCCACCTCCTAAAAATGAAACATAAGCGCCCAAAACAGAACCTGCGATGGTTGCCATTCCGCCTGTCATTAAACAAAGTAATTCGGAACGGGTCATTCCAGAAATAAATGGTTTGACTAACAAAGGAGCTTCTGTTTGGCCTAAGAAGATATTACCTGCAGCCGACATTGATTCAGCTCCCGATAAGCGCATGGTCTTGGCCATGATCCATGCAAACCCGTAAACAATTTTTTGAAGGATACCGAGATAGTAAAGCCCAGCGGTTACAGCTGAAAAGAAAATTACTGTTGGCAATGCTTGAAATACAAAAAGGAAACCTAAATTATGATTTACACCTTCTACAGCTGAACTATTCTTGGCCAAATCGCCATAGAGAAATTCCGCTCCGTTTAATGAAAAACCTAAAAAGGTCACGAAGCCTTGGCTTACGAAATCAAAAGCTCGCTTAATGAAATCTACTTCTGAAATAAGCAGGGCAATGACCAGTTGGATGATAACACCGACCCCAACCAATCTCCAATCAATTTTTTTTCTTTTGCCAGAAAGCAAAAAGGCGATGCCAATGAGGACTATTAGCCCAATTATTCCTCTTACTATTGCCATGATTTCAATCCATTCATTAGGCCATGATCATTATGCTTTGCTACTTTCACTGCCAACCCTATGAAGAAACATAAAAGCCCTTCCAAAGTAATCGGAAAGGCTCAGGTTAGCTTTAACTTCTTTTGTTCATTTCATCACGAATCTTGGCTGCGCGTTCATAGTCCTCATTGCCAAGCGCCTCATCCAACATTTGTTGAAGTTTATCTAGAGAATAATCTTGCAAGCGGTCTCCTTTGGGTTTATCTGCCAGTACCTCGTCTTCGAAATCATCATCTATCTCTTCTTCATCTGTAAGGATAATCCCTGCTTCAGACAGTACTTTTTCATAGGTAAAAAAGGGCACGTTAAAACGAATACCGATCGCAATGGCATCAGAGGGACGGGCATCGATATCCACGGTTTTAATCCCATCAGAGCAAACGATTTTAGCGAAAAAAACGCCTTCCTTTAAATCAGAGATGATGATATGTTCTATCTCAAAACCAAATCCTTCCGCAAAAGACTTGAATAAGTCATGGGTCATAGGCCGGTTTGGAGTGATTTTTTCGATTTCTAAGGCAATGGCCTGGGCTTCGAACATTCCTATAATAATGGGCAATCTTCTTTCGCCTTCCACTTCACCCAGTACAAGAGCAAACGAGCCAGACGTTTGTGACTGGCTCGATGATAGACCCAAAATTTCTATTTTAATTTTATCCAAAATGCTAAAAAACTAAGCCAAGGCTTTTTTCAATGCTTCATTTAGTTTTGGCAATACTTCAAAAGCATCACCAACGATACCGTAATCAGCAGCCTTAAAAAATGGCGCATCAGCATCTTTATTAATCACGACAATATACTTAGAAGAATTGACTCCTGCCAAATGCTGAATTGCACCTGAAATACCCACCGCGATATAAAGTGTTGGACTCACCTTTACCCCCGTTTGGCCAACGTGTTCGTGGTGTGGTCTCCAGTCCATATCCGAAACGGGTTTAGAACAACCAGTAGCAGCGCCCAAAGTTTTGGCTAGGTCTTCTATCATTCCCCAGTTTTCTGGGCCTTTTAATCCCCTACCCCCTGAAACTACGATATCAGCTTCTGGCAATAAAACATCACCTTCTGCTTTTTCGGAAGAAATGATTTTCGCACCAAACCAAGCATCATCAAGCGATACACTAGTTGCTTCAACAGATGCTGTTGCACCTCCAGTTTTAAGTTCGATTGCATTCTTTTTGATGGCTAATATTTTCTTGTCCGAAGTCAAGCTCATGTTGGCAGTCGCTTTTCCTGTGTATATGCTTTGTTTTACTACAAAACCATTCGAAGTGTCTGGCAATGCCGAAACATTTGAGGCTAACGAAGCTCCAGATTTAACAGCAACTCGTCCTACCACGGCATCGGCCAATGAGGATTTTGCTGTTACTAAAATTGAGGCTCCAGAAGATGCAAAAACTGAACTAATCACCTCAGCAAATGGCTGAATAAGTCCTGCATTCAATCTTTCATCGGCAACGTGTAATACTCTTGTAGCTCCATTCTCTCCTGCTGAGGCGAGCTCATCATTCGAAGCAGAGCCAAGGGCCAAAGCGGTTACCTCTCCAATCGCAGCACCATAAGCAATGGCTTCTCTTGAAGATTTTTTAATCTTTCCGTCTTCTAATTCTATAAATACTAAAACTGACATGTCTTTGGCTTTTGGGGTTAGATTACTTTCGCTTCATTCTTTAATAAAGAAACCAGCTCTTCAACATTATTGGCATCAATCATTTTAACAGCGCCTTTAGGGGCTGGTAATTCATATTGCGCCACGGCAGTCATTGTTGAATTGTCACTTGGTTCCACCACATTCAATGGCTTAGTTCTAGCCGACATGATGCCACGCATATTTGGGATTTTCCATTCTGCGATTGGCTCTTGACAACCCGCCACAAAAGGCAATTTCACTTCAAGTTTCTCTTTACCGCCTTCAATCTCTCGGCTGATTTTGGCTGTATCACCTTCAATTTCTAAAGACATTACTGGAGAGAATGATTGCATTCCCAGCATTTCGGCAACCATACCGTGTACCATTCCGCCATTGAAATCAATGGACTCACGGCCCATTAAAATCAAATCATAATTTCCTTGTTTAGCAACCTCAGCAATTTGCTTGGCAACGAAATAAGAATCTGAAGGAAAAGCGTTCACCCTTATGGCTTCGTCAGCGCCAATGGCCAATGCTTTTCTAATTGTGGGTTCAGTTTCTACTTCGCCAACATTTAAAACGGTGACTTTTCCTCCGCTCGCTTCCTTTAACTCTACCGCTCTTGCCAATGCGTAATCATCGTATGGGCCAATGATAAATTGTACGCCTGTCTTATCGAATTTGGTATTGTTATCAGAAAAAGCGATGCGCGAAGTCGTATCTGGAACGTGGGTGATACAAACGAGTATATTCATGCTTGCTTATGATTATTTTATAATTGATTTTCTTTATTCAACCTCTCAAAAGGCGCAGTGTTCAATATTATTTCTGAAACGGCCGATTTTAGAGAAAAACGATGCAAAAGAAGGCAGAAGCCTTAAATTTGCCCGAAGATAGTCAATCGCTAAAGTAAATAAAAATTGAATTGAGCCAATGAATGAGCAACGTTTGAAGATGTTAGAGAAGTTCTTGGAAGAGGATAAAAATGATCCATTCAATTGGTATGCCTTAGGCACTGAATACCTAGCCGAACAGCCAGAGAAAGCCAAAAACTATTTTGATCATCTTTTGAATCACTTTAGTGATTACCTCCCCACCTATTATCATGCGGCCCAACTTTATGTCGATTTTGAAGATGAAGCCCGTGCCATTGAAATTTATAAGCAAGGTATTGAGTTAGCTAAAGCCCAGAACAACCCCAAAGCCTTAAGAGAATTGAGTGCGGCTTATCAGAATTTATTGTTTGAGATGGAATAAAAAAAGACCTGCTCATTGAAGGGCAGGTCTTTATCGAATAGCACTGACTACAGAGTCAAATTTATAGATTCATCAAATTGCTTTATTTCTCTACAACCCCTCCTTTTGCACTGTCTACCACAATTTTAGGTTTGCCTTTGCCCGAAACGATCCATCGCACCATTACCGTACTGTTGCCCGGAATGTTTTCTAACACCAATTTGGCGGGATCTACTTTTTGTTCTGTCGTCAAAGCAAGATCGGCATCTTCTACAATCATACCCACCTGCACGTCAACACCCGAAATTGATACATAATCCGGACGCTCGATTTTATATTTCAAATCTTGAGAGGCATGTGTCGGCATTAATCTATCATTTTTGATCACAGCTGTGATCTCACGAAGCCCTCCACCTAAGTCCTTTTCAGTCACTTTATCTATGCTCAACATTGGCATATGGTGGGCATGGTATAAAGCAAAAGACATATTTCTATGAAGTTCTTCTTCCAACATAAATCCAGGGGTAGCCCTGCCGAAGTTTTTCTTAAAACCTCCAATTTCTACTTCGCCATAAGTCGGATGGTTATAAGTTGCCCAAGGGGTAAATGCATCACCTGCTAATAATTCTTTATCAAAATCATAGCCCTGATCGCGACCAGCATTGTCCTTTTTGTAGTAGGCAAAACTTGAGAAAATCTCGTTGGTAAAGGTATAAATACCTCTACTGCCATAGAACCAATCTAATTCTCCACCGAATACAGAGTACAAATCTTTATAAACCGTCAAATATCGGTAACCGGGTAGCATTTTTTGGCCTTTCATACCGATGGCATCGTAAATACGGATATCAGCTCTATTATAAGTGGCTAAGTCTTCTTCAGCTCCGGGGCCTCTTAAAATCATACCTCCACTGTTGTGGAAACTCTGTCCACCAGCAATATTTGGATGTGCCATTACAAAATCTGCCACCGCTCGGTTTTCTGGCGCACTGAATGGGTATTTTAAAGCTCCACCTTGAATATAATCAGGTTGCCATTTCCAAGCCCAATCTCGGTTTGGGTCATAATAACCAACTCTATCTTCATTTACTCGGCCGTCACCGTCATTATCTACACCTTCAGCACCGAGCATTTCATAGCGCTGAGCGGTAGTAATGTCATCTGGTCCGATTTGGAGCATTTTGCGTGGATCAAGTGGATCAACGATGAAATCTCCATATTCGCTTTTTCTTCGCATACTGGTTACGGAGCCATCTCCATCCAAATCATCCAGACCATCTTCATCAAATAGACCATCACGGTCATCATCCAATGGCATCATACCAGATCTTGGAGAGCTTCCATTATTGGCTTCTTTCATATAGTTGTTCCTGGCATCAGGGTTGATGGTTGGAACGATATAGAAAATGCGGTCATTCAACATTTCAGTAATGTACTCCACATCGCCAAAGTTTTCTGTCAAATACCAAGCGGTGTAAATACAGATTTCGGCACCCTGAATTTCATTGGAGTGAATATTCCCATCTACATAAAAAGCAGGTTTTCTATCCGCATTGCCTTTTTTGTAATTGGTAACTTGCAGCATCCATAAATCACGTCCTTCGAAAGATTTACCAATCGAAATACGCTTCACCAAATCTGGGTGGGCATCTGCAATTTTCTTAGAAATTTCAGCAAGGCCTTCGGCCGTGTAGTATCGGTTGAATGCAATATCTACTTTAGGATTATGGGGAGAACCCGCAGCCCTAAATATTCCATCGGCACTTTGTGCAAAACTGGCAACAGGTAGCGTTAAACCTACCATGATTAAACCAGCGAATAAGTTGGATATATATCTTTTCATCGGTTTTATTATTTAAGGTTTACACTCACTTTGTCTGTTCCTGCATGTGGAGCACCAGCTTCGATTTGCACCGATCCGCTGCCTTTCACAAGCCAGGTAAATTGCACAGCACCATCTCCTTTAATATTATTCACCATTTGGATTCTTCTTCCCGAAATGATTTCTTGTCCTTTGCCTATCATCATTTCTACCTTTACTGGCCTCAACCATCGAGAACGGGTTCCCATATCGGTGTGAGTTGGCAGTGCGCCTCCATTGTAAACATCAACTGTAATTCTTGTCATACCTTTGCCTACTGCCTCTGATTTAAGGTTCACCAATTGCAAATCGGCCTGCATAGCGGCTAAGTCCACGATAAAATCAACGTTCTTTTTGAATGCATTTTCTGCCAAAGCCAATGGAGGATTGTTCATTTTGAATGGTGCGATCCCTCCCACTTCTACTTTTTGACTTGGAAAATCAGGATGACTGATCTCCTTCCAATCCACAAAATAATTATCGAGTTTTTCTTGAGCAGCCCATCTCACAAAGTTCACTTCTAAGTTCTTGTCTTTGTTGGCTTTCATGGTAGAATCTTCCTTTACTGTCGGTGCCCACCATCCTGGTGTTCCAAGGCTCAATCTTCCAAAATGGAAATAAGCCCATTGAATAAAGTCGCCACCCTGTTCAACAGAAGGGGGAGAATTCTTTAAACCCGTAGCCTTATTATAGGTATCCGAAGCCAGTTTATTCAGGGCAGCGTCATCTTCCAAAATACTCGTTACTACTCTTTTGCTTGCTCCAGCTCGGTTGTATTTCCAAGGACTTGAAAGGTTATTGCCAGGGCCAAAGGTAAATACACCATACAGGTTCCATTTGGTATAAAGCATATCTAAAAGTGCCCTGTTCTCTTTTTCAGAAACTGAGTGTTCACCAGCACCCGCCTCAAAATATGGATAATCATAGGTAAGGTTCTTGTTGAAATGAATTCCACCTTCACCATCTTCATTGAAAGCACCGTCTTTGTCATTGTCCATTCCTTCGGAGAAAATCTTGTATTTTCCTTTTTCACCTTCGGTTTTGTTGGCTTTGATCATAATTCGATCATCGGCAGGGTGGGTAATCCAATCGCCTGTTGCATCTTCAACACGCATCCAAGTAATCATTCCATCCCCGTTCAAATCCTCGAAAGGGTCTTCATTCAGTTTTCCATCGCGATCGTCATCCGTTGGCTTTGCGTTACCGCTTCTTTGATATTTTAGCTTCGCGAAGTATTGTTCGGTAGCATCAGGACTCATGTTTGGGAAAACATAAAAAGTGCTGTTTTCTAATGCTTTGGGATGATCTTTAACCAAACCCTCTGCAAAACGCACTGCCATTTCTACTCCTAATAAATGACTTCCTTCTACCCCACCGACCACTGCCATGGCTGGTTTATTATCTACATCACCTTTACCAATGGTCAACATCCAAATGTCTTTGCCACCATCGGTTTTGGTAATTGATTCTAGTTTTACATCGGGGGAACTGCTCGCCAGTTGCTTGAGCCTTGCGGCAAGCTGAGCAGCATTGTTGTAGTCTTGGGATTTTAATGAGAAAGCACTAAAAAATAAAAGCGCCCCAAATACCCCAATTTTGAATTTCTGATTCATAGGCTATTCTGTTTTTGATTGAATTGTGCCTACAGTTTAGTAAATAATTAGCCCTAAATCAGAATGAATTTTCCAGACATTCAAATGCTCTTTTGAATGGTGACCTATTTTTTTAAGTGGCGGGCCTACTTTTAACAAAATTTTTGAAGTCCTTTTTATTTCTTTAGAAGATTAAAGGATGCACCACTGAAATGGCTATTGAAATCAAATTCCGGCTAAGGTAACTCCACTACCAACTTCCCAAAAGCACCACCCTTTTTCATATGATCAAAAGCAGAGATGGCTTCTAAAAAAGGCCTTACTAAATCAATAATAGGCTTGATTCTATAGAGGTCGTTTCTGCTTTTATAACATTACTTTTTACCTAACGCTATTTCATGACAAGACAGAATAAAAAAAGCCACCCGTCTGGTGGCTTTTCATCGACTATCATTTTAGTACCTCAACCAAAATAGTCCATCATTATAATTATCAACAATCAATTCTTTACTATCTTCATCTCCACTCGTCTATTTAATGCCCTCCCTTCACTTGTGGAATTATCTGCTCTTGGATCAGCAATACCAAAGCCTTTTGCCGTTATTCTTTCGCTTGAAATCCCTTTTAGGACTAAGTAGGCTTTCACCGCCTCTGCCCTTACTTGAGATAAGCGCAGGTTTGCTTCTGCATTTCCAGTATTATCAGTAAATCCTGCTAAGGCAAGCTTTACCTCCTTATTTTCACTTAATAACACTACTACTCTATCTAGAGGTGCTTTTGACTCATCTGTTAGTTCTGAACTGCCAGTTTTAAACGAAACAGATTCTGTAGCGAGGGTTAGAGCTTTTTTGATTTCTTCTTCTTTGATTTGCGCTAGTCGTTCTAATTCCTTCAGTTTCAATTTCTCGATTTCTGCTAGCTTTTCGCGCTCTGCTCTGATCTCAGCCTGCTCACGCTCTTCTTTAAGTCGCTGTTCCTCTTGGAGTTTAGCTAATCTTACGATTTCTTGATTCTCTAATTCATCGGCTTTTACTTTGGTAAAAAGCGCTTGGAACGCTTGCTCTGCTTTAAGATTTTTTTGCCTGCTCTTACCTACCTCTAGACTTGCGAAGTAACAAAGGGCTTTATCCTTATCGTCTGCACTAACTAGATTCTCATCAAATATTTTTTGATCTATAATTCTATTGACAACGGCTTCGCCTTCCATAACACATATCGATTGTTGATCAACTTTATCGTTGAGTTGAAGGTGCAAGCCGAACTCGTTAAAGCCATCGGCCAGAAATGGCGCGTCCTTTTCGCCAAAATCATAATTATAGGTAAAGAACAGCTGAGGAAAAACCTTTGTACCTAGCCCTATACTTGGTCCATAATTATCTCTATAGCCTGCTGTTAGCCTAAACTTATCTTTAAAATTAACCTCACCCAAGAGATCAAGCTCGGCCCCTATTGTCTCCCTCAGTCTAATCCCAGCATAAGGTGTGAAAATCAAGTCTGAGTTAATAGAAAAGGCGTAGCGTGCTCCACCTATAAAATCAGGTACGTTATCATCGTTGATCCGTACGTAAGCATCGTCCGATAAGCTTTCATTGATCAAATTTGGTATCGCTACATCTATTCCAAACTTTCCTATTCTGTAAGTGACGGAAAAGTCAAAGCTAAGTGAACTACCATTTTGGCCCAACACGTCAATCAACACATTATCAGCAGGATTTTCGGGGTTGACCCTCTCTTCATTCAAACTAAAAAGAGATAAGCCCATTTGAGCACCAACTGAAAGGCCATCTTTACCTCGGCCAAATAATTTATAGCCCATTCCTCCTGAGAGTTTAATCTGGCTGGTAAATCCGATATCGGCCGTGGCAATATTAAAACTGAATGCTTTTCTTCCCTTTATAGCAGTGTTATATGCCAAAGCAAAGTTTTTAGGAGAACCGACAAGTCCTCCAAATTGATCTCTATAAACCAGACTTAAATAACGGTTTTCCAGAAAGACAGTACCTGATGGAAACGCAAGACTACCTGAGTAATAATATTGGTTAAACAAGGGTACTTGTTGCGCCTTTGACTCTTTGACTATCAAAGCTAAGGTAAACACAAGGATGAATATGTTTCTTAAGTTTTTCATTTGCTTTTGCATGACTTTGATATTTATCGGTTTCTAATAATTGTCAAGAAGCCTTTGATGATCTTCTGTCCATTGTAAATATTGATTTCGTAGTAATAGGTACCATCGGGCACAGGGTTGTCTTTGAAAGTACCACCCCAATCGTTGCGGTAGTTCACTTTGCTATAGATAAGCTTACCGCCTTGAGCATAGACTTTTACTTCATTGATTGGATTATCCTTTATGTCCTCAATAATCCAAGTTTCATTTACACCGTCTCCATTTGGCGAGAACACATTTTTCACTTCTGCACCAGGTGCATTAGTGGTGTAATTCCGGATAGGCTCTACCTCTACTTCCTCTATGGTAATAGTAAACTCTTGGTCGAAAGTCAGCCCTCCTGCATCTGTAGTTCTAACAAGTATTGTCCTTGTTGCCCCCTGCTCGAAGTTGATCAAACCAGCTGTTTTTAAGGTGGAACCCTCTATGTCAAATTCAGCATTATTATTACTTTCTAATCCAGTTATAAGGGTGTAGACAAAGGTATCTCCATTATCAGGATCTAGACTCATTAAACTACCCACGTCTTGTGCTTCGTCCGCTTCTTCAATAGTCGAATTTGTCAGGCTAAGCGCAAACGGATCCTCATTCACGTTGGTCACCGTTATGGTAAGTGATTTTTCAAACACTCCCCCATTGCTATCGTCCGTTTTCAATCTGATATCATAACTGGTTTTGGCCTCATAGTTGAAAGAAGTGTTATTCACCTTTAGGTCTAACCCATCCACTACAAAACTTGCATTATCTGCATCTCCAATTCCTGCTACTAGGCTATAGGTGTGGCTATCTCCTGAATCAGTATCTGCAGTACTCAAAGCACCCACCTTAGCATTCAACGCATTGTTCTCTGCGATAGTAACATCACTCAAAAGAATGTCGGTTGGAATAAAATTGGTACTGTACACTTGACCTGTGAATGTGCCTGCCAATGGATTGGTAGCAGCATCGATAATCGTGTCATCATCTTTAGCATTCAGGCCAATTGTACCTTGCCCGCCAATGCCATTTACATTTACTGTATGGGTCTTTGCATCTACCCGAGTGATTGTATTAACTGTTCCTGTTGCTGTTCCTGTTAACACAATTTCAAAGTCAGCCAAGTCGACACCCGTTACATCTTCAGAGAAAACAATGGTAAAGTTGGCCGATGTGGTCCCCGTTGGCAGCTGGCCATCTTCTGATCTAGTGATGCTCGAAACCGTAGGAGCTGTTGCATCATATGTAGTACTCAATGTATTTCCAGCTTTACTTGCATTACCTGCGATATCGGCAGTAACATTAGCATTCAATGTGATTGTTAATGGCCCATCTGCTAATGGAGTAATAATGGCGCTCCAAGCTGTTCCTGTTGTTAAAGAAGTAAAATCGCTAGCTATTCCATTAGTTACAGTGATATCCGCTACATCGAGTCCCTCCACAGCCTCATCATAATTGAATGTAGCCGTGAAAGCCGTATTGGTTAAAGCTCCCACTGTTGATGAGATCACTGGAGTCGGCTTTACCCCATCTACCAATACAGCCGAAGTAGCGGCTATACTGTTTAAAGAAAGAATAGCATCTACATTAAATTGATCTTTGATAGTACTTCCATTTAGATTTAAAGCTGAACCAACTGATATTCCATTTTCATCAAGTTGGTCTTCAAGCACAACATATCGATAGAGAACGGTACTGCTGTTGGTTACTGCCCTTACTTGAATGGCATTTACTTGAGTGCTACCAATTATAATCGGTAGACTAGTTGTTCCACCTGAAATAGAAATGGGATTACTAAAGGTGACGGTAAAATCTAAATTATCGCCTATTTTGAAAGTGCCATTAGATGGTACCGAAACGCTGGCGACTACCTGAGCATCATCGTCTGTAATGGTGACTATAGCATCGTCCGAAATATCTATTAGTGAGGCTAGCGTAGTACCACTTATTGAATTAAGGATAACTTTTAAGTTTTCAACTAACTCTCCATCTGCATTATCAATGAGTTGCAGCACGATGTTTTGAGTTTCACCTACTGTTCCAGCAAAGTTTATAGATGCATTAGTCAAGGCTGTGAAATCACTACCGGCTATTGCTGTTCCATCAACTGTCGAGAAATTTAAAGAAAAACCTCCTTCTACTGCTTTCTCAAGCGTTGCTATAACATTGATTGTCCCGTCATCTTCTACCCCAGTTACATCTGCAATAGAGACAAAAGTTGAAGTGGTATTCTCTACAGTAACCGAAATTGTTTGATCATTTAGAGGATCATAAGTGTCATCGCTTGAATTATCATCCACTGAAATTGTAACCGTTACAGATTGATCAGTATCCACGATGTCATCATCTACACCAGTTACCGTAACAAACTGTGCAACATTCCAATTGGAAGAAGTAAAAGTCATTAAAGAAGCAGAAACCGAAGCTTCACTAACATCATTACTAGATATGCTCACCACGACATCCCCTACTGGTTCAGAATTAAGCGTGATCGAAAATTTGTCAGAGGTAGGTGATTCGGTTAAAGCCATTGTTGTCTTACTTAAAGTAAAACCTGCAACGTCATCATCAGTCGTGGTAGCCGATACACTTTGATCAGATAAACCGCTGTAGCTAGCATCTGATGTTAAGTTGGCATTGATGCTCAAAGTTATAGTCGAAGCTATAGCTCCATCCTGAACGTTATCGTTCTCACCTGTTACCGTAACAGTTTGTGGCGTATCCCAATTGGCACTGCTAAAGGTCAAAGTAGATTGACTTACGCTCGATTCACCTGTTTTATTGCTCGCAATATCAATCACTACATCACTTGTAGGTTCTGAGCCCAAGAAAACTGTAAATGTTTCAGAACTACCTACTTCTGTGACTGTAACGGTGGTCTTACTTTTAAAGAATCCAGCTGTATCATCATCAGTTGTGGTAGCCGATACACTTTGATCAGACAAACTGCTGTAATTAGCATCTGATGTTGAGTTGGCATTGATGCTCAGTGTTATAATTGAAGCTATATCTCCATCCTGAACGTCATCGTTTTCACCTCTTATTGTGACGGTTTGTGGCGTATCCCAGTTGGCACTAGTGAAAGTCAAAGTAGCAGGACTAACGCTCGATTCTCCCGCGTCATTGCTCGTAACATCAATCACTACATCACTTGTAGGTTCGGAGCCTAAGAAAACTGTAAATGTTTCAGAACTGCCTACTTCTGTGACTGTAACGCTGGTCTTACTTTTAAAAAAACCTGCTGTATCTTCATCAGTCGTAGTAGCCGATACACTTTGATCAGATAAACCGCTGTAGTTAGCATCTGATGTTGAGTTGGCATTGATGCTCAAGGTTATAGTTGAAACTATAGCTCCATCCTGAACATCATCGTTTTCCCCTGTTATTGTCACCGTTTGGGCAACATCCCAATTGGCACTTGTAAATGTTAAGGTAGCAGGGCTAACGCTCGATTCTCCCGTGTCGTTGCTGGCAATATCAATCACCACATTACTTGTTGGTTCGGAGCCCAAGAAAACTGTAAATGTTTCAGAACCTCCGGCTTCTGTTACCGTGACGATAGATTTGCTTTTAAAGAATCCAGCTGTATCATCATCAGTCGTGGTAGCCGATACACTTTGATCCGATAAACCACTGTAGTTAGCATCTGTTGTCGAGCCCGCATTGACGCTCAATGTTATTGTTGAGGTGATATTTCCATCATCAATATCATCATCCACTCCTGTTACCGTCACAGTTTGTGGCGTATCCCAGTTAGCACTCGTAAATGTCAAAGTAGATGGACTTACACTCGATTCTCCCGTGTCATTGCTCGCAATATCAATCACTACATCACTTGTAGGTTCGGAGCCCAAGAAAACTGTAAATGATTCAGAACTACCTGCTTCAGTGACTGTAACAGAGGTCTTACTTTTAAAGAAACCTGCTGTATCTTCATCAGTCGTGGTAACCGATACACTTTGATCAGATAAACCGCTGTAATTAGCATCTGTTGTTAAGTTGGCATCGATGCTTAACGTTATAATTGAAGCTATATCTCCATCCTGAACGTCATCGTTTTCACCTGTCATTGTAACGGTTTGTGCGATATTCCAATTGGCACTAGTAAATGTTAAAGTAGCAGGGCTTACACTCGATTCGCCTGTGTCATTGCTCGCAACATCAATCACTACATCACTTGTAGGTTCTGAATCTAGCACCACATCGAAGGCTTCGGATGAGCCATCTTCTGTTATAGTTACGGTCGACTTAGTCTTAGTGAACCCTGCAACATCATCATCTGTAATGGTGTATGTATGGACTTGATTCGTGCCTAGTATTGCATTTACTGGATTAGAGAAAGAGACTATTATGGTTTCATCAGCTTCATCCAAGAAATCATCCACAATTCCTGTGATACTAATTTTAGCACTATTATCTCCTGCGTTTATGGTAACACTTCCATCAGCGAGTAAGAAATCTGTACCTCCACCTGTAGCTGTACCTGCAACAGTATAGTCAAAAGTTATATTGTCGTCACTTATCTCATCTAAGTTGATAAGCAAATCAACACTATTCACAGATTCTAAACCATTTGAAGCGGTAGTAGAAAACTCAACAGCGGGCAGAAGGGCAATCTCTATTCCTACCAAATCATCTCCCATCGAGTTATTACCAAAGTCGCTAATTTGAGAACCACATCTTTCATAAGTTAAGGTGAGTGGGCCTTCAGCAGCACCAAAATCATCTACTGTAAATACCAGCTGATTATCTTCGGCAGTACCATCTGCAATAGCAGTGACTGCATAATTCACTGAGTTTGCATCGATTATTTTAAAATCACTCGGGTCTGCATTTAAAATCTGTAGTGGCTCACTAAATGTAATAGTTAGCTGAGTGTCATTATCTCTTAACCCACTTACCATAGTTGGTTCTGCTACATCAGTATCGATTGTTATACCTGTGGCATCCGTTGCTGCAAAACGTGCTCCGCTCGCTACATCACTTATCTCATTATTGTTATTGGTATAAGTCACCGTAATGTCACCGACTGCTGAGGATAAATCTACTACCGTCAATTGTATATCGGAATCTCCAGCTGTTCCATCAGCTTGTGCTGTAACCGCAAAGGTTAACCCTATTCCATCGGTGACAGTAAAGTCTGTCGGATTCGTACCATTGGTTTGAACATTTTGATCATAGGTTATTGTGATTTGAACATCGCTGTCTTTCGTAGCGCTTGCCATTTTAGGATTGCACAGTTCCCCATCATCAGTAATTGTCCAAGCAGCGTTGTTAATTAAGCTTTCACGGGCAGTGGCCCCATCACAATAGTTAATCCCAGCGGCTCCTAATGTTACTCCATTTTGAACCGTTTGGCCTCCCCATCCTATCAAGGCTAGGTCATAATTGGCACCAGATAGCCCAGAGCCAGACAGCATATTGGCCATGCCTGTTACAGCGCGTATATCCCAATCACCTAAATTTTGATTGAATGAAGTGGCGCTCTTAAACATACCATTCATGCTAGAAACCTTACTCATATCCCAGCCTGAAATATCTTGATTGAAAGCAGCTGCACCTTCAAACATGTAGGCAGCATTAGTAAGAGCGCTCGTATTCCAGCCGCTGATGTCTTGATTAAAATTACCGGCAGTAACGAAAATAGCATTCATGTCAGTTACTTTGCTCATATCCCAATTCCCCATTGCCCCATTAAAGGCGCTGGCTCCTTCGAACATACTTCCCATACTGGTTAAACTACTGGTTACCCAATTATTCAGATCTTGATTAAAAGTAGTTGCACCGGCAAACATAGTTCTCATTGACTCAACACTGCTCACATCCCAAGCACGGATATCACCATTAAAATTGGTCGCACTACTGAACATACCCCACATGTTTGTAACAGCCCCAGTATTCCAATTACTAAGGTCTTGGTTGAAGGCCGTAGCGCGAGAGAACATAGACCCCATATCTGTGATGGTACTCACATTCCAGTGACTGATGTCTTGATTCATAGAGGTTGCTGATGAAAACATCCCTTTCATTGATGTAACCTCACCTAAGTCAGGAGCATCTGTAGCTTGAATGGTCATGTTAGAAGCACCATTGAAGGCCTCTTCCATGGATTTCCAATCGATACTACCCCATTGTTCAATTTTTAATAGCTTATCCTTATTTACTTGGGCAAATGGGATACTGCTTCCTAAGTGAATCCTTGGGAAAGTACCTGTTATCGATACTGTATATGAGCCTGCTATTGCATAGGCATGACTGGCATTGCCTGTTTGATTATCATCAGAACTGCCATCACCCCAATTAATAGAATAACTATACGTTTCTCCAGATGCCGTAGGGATTACTATACTCTCGTTTGGCGTTGTCGTTTCCCATGTAGTTATAAAGGCACGTTCTATAATTACACCTGTAGCATCTGTTGCCGTAACAAGTGTACCAGTAGACGTATCTCGAATCTCATTATTATTGTTAGTGTAAGTGACGATAACTTTACCTGTTACCGCTGTCAAATCAGCCACCGTCAGCACAATATCCGTGTCACCTGCAGTTCCATCTACCTGAGCACTTACAGTATAAGTCTTACCAGCTGCATCGGTAACCGTAAAGTCAGTTGGGTTAGTACCATTGGTTTGAATATTTTGGTCGAAAGTAAGCGTGATCTGTGTATTGTTGTCAATTACAGCGCTGACCATAGTCGGTAAACAAAGCTCGCCAGCATCAGAGATCGTCCAACCTTGATTATCAATTAAACTTTGGCGTGCTGTTGATCCATCGCAATAGTTGACTCCTGCTGCACCAAGCGTTACTCCATTTTGGACTGTTTGAGCTGCCCAACCGATTAAGGTATTGTCATAGCTTTCAACCGACATCCCAGAATTACTAAACATATTGGTCATATTGGTTAGATTTCCAATATCCCAGGCTCCCAAATCTTGGTCAAAAACAGTGGCTCCTTGAAACATATTAAATGCATTTACAAAGCTACTTGTATTCCAAGCTGAGATGTCTTGATTAAAGGCAATAGCGTCTTTGAACATGGCAGCAGGACTTGTAAGGCTACTTATATCCCAACCACTGATATCTTGATTGAAAGCATTTGTTTGTCCAAACATAAAGCTGGCAGATATCATAGCGCTGACATCCCAGCCACTTATGTCCTGATTAAATACCAGTGCTCCTTCAAACATTCCTCCGAATTGCGTCACACTGCTCACATCCCATGATGAGATATCTCCATTGAAAGCAATGGCGTCTTCGAACATACTATCAGTGGTAGTAACTGAGCTTACATCCCAATTATTCAAACTTTGATTGAAGGCTGCAGCATCCCTAAACATTTCATCCATGGTAGTTACGCTACTCACATCCCAACTGCCAATATTGCCATTGAAAGATGTGGCACCCTTAAACATGTCTTCCATGTCCAAAACATTACTTACATCCCAGCTATTCAAGTCCTGATTAAAAGCCACGGCTCCTTCAAACATTCTCTCCATATCAGTTGCACTACTCACGTCCCAAGCATCTAAAGGCTGGTTAAAGGTCTCCGCACCATTGAATAATTGTGAAAAATCAAGCACGTTACTCACATCCCAATGACTTATATCCTGATTAAAGGCTTTCGCATTGCTGAACATTCCATCCATCACTGTTACACCTCTCAAGTCGGGCGCATCTGTGGCGTTGACAGTTAGGTGCTCTGCAGCATTAAAAGCCACCTGCATAGAAGTCCATCGCTGGCTACCCCATTGCTCAACCGTTTGAAGTTTATTTGCACTTTGGCCGATAGAAATTCTGGGAAAAGCACCTGAAATAGTGACTTCATAAGTCCCGGCCACAACATAAGCATGAGTAACATTACCAGTTACATTAACATCAGAGCCTCCATCTCCCCAATGAATGGTATAGTCGTAAGTTTCTCCTATTCTTGCAGAAATGGTAATACTTTCATTTGGAGAAGTAGTCATCCATGTAGTAATAAAAGGTCTTTCAATACTAACACCAGTTCCATCTGTCTCAGAGAAAGAGGCTCCCGTAGCAGCATCGCTTATTTCGTTGTTATTATTGGTATAGGTAACCGTAAGGGCTCCAAAGGCGGCACTCATATCGGCCACCGTCAGCACAATATCTATGTCACCTGCAGTTCCATCTACCTGAGCACTTACAGCATAAGTCTTACCAGCTGCATCGGTAATCGTAAAGTCGGTTGGGTTAGTACCATTGGTTTGAATATTTTGGTCGAAAGTAAGCGTGATCTGTGTATTGTTGTCAATTACTGCGCTGACCATAGTTGGTAGACAGAGCTCGCCAGCATCAGAGATCGTCCAACCTTGGTTATCAATTAAACTTTGGCGTGCCGTTGCACCCGCACAATAATTCAGTCCAGAGGCCCCAAAAGTTAATCCATCTGTAAGGTCTTGTGCCGCCCAACCTATTAGGGTTTCGTCATAGTTTTTGACTGACATGCCCGTACCATTTAACATTCCGCTTATGGAAGTAATGCTCGTCAGATCCCAATCACCCAAGTCATAATCAAACGCACCCGTTGACCTCATCATCTCTACCATATTTGTAACGCTACTGACATCCCAAAGTCCAATATTTTGGTTAAAAGCCAGAGCAACATTAAACATCTGTTGCATAGAAGTCACCTTGCTCACATTCCATCCGCTAATGTCTTGATTGAAGGCGCTAGCCCCACTGAACATACTAGACATGTTAGTTACTGCCGATACATCCCATGACGATATATTACCATTAAATATAGAGGCGGCACTAAACATTGAAGACATATTGGATACTTTACTTACATCCCAGCCATTCAATGACTGGTTAAAAGCACCTGCACTAGTAAACATTGATCTCATATCAAGCACCGATCCCACATTCCATGAAGATATATCTTGATTGAAAATTTTTGCATTCAAAAACATTCTGGTCATGTTTTGAACAGCTCCAACATTCCATGCACTAATGTCCTGGTTAAATACATCTGTATAGGAAAACATCGAAGTCATATCCGTGACCTTGCCTACATTCCAAGATGTAATATCCCCATTGAATGCAGTTGCTGAAATGAACATCGCGCTCATGTTGGTCACATTACTAACGTCCCAATTATTTAAGGATTGATTGAATGATTCAGCAGAAAAAAACAAGCCTGACATATCAGTTACATTGCTTACATCCCAATGGTCTATGCTCTGATTAAATGAAGAGGCATTACTGAACATGTTGTTCATCTTGGTAACGCTACTCAAGTCGGGAGCACCTGAAGCATTTACCACCATATTTGTTGCTCCTGAGAAAGCACCTGTCATATCAGCCCAAACGGAGCCCCCCCACTGCTCTACTGAAGTTAGCTTCTCCTTATTTGCAGCATCATTTGCAGCATCTGTGCTTCCCATAAAGATGCGGGTAATAGTAGGTGAAATGCTGACCGTATAAGTCCCCGCTGTACTGTAAGTATGGCTTTTATTTCCATTGACTCCTGTATCAAATTCACCATCACCCCACATAATGCTGATCGTACTCAGCGTAGAAGTTGGGATAACAATAGATTCTCCATCAGTAGTTGTGGTCCAAGTAGTGATAAAAGACCATGTATCCGAAATACTTACTCCTGTAGCATCGGTGGCCAAAGTGTTATTTCCGAAATCGCTGATCTCATTATTATTGTTAGTATAAGTGATTTTTAAATCGCCTACAGCACCAGATAAATCTGTAACTGTCAATACAATCAGGGCATCTTTGGCTGTGCCATCGGCTTGAGCACTTACTGCAAAGTTAGCACTTACTCCATCAGTGACCGTGAAATCAGTTGGGTTAGTAGCATTGGTTTGAACTGGTTCACTAAATGTAAGCGTGATCTCAGTATTGCTGTTTTTCTCAGCGCTTACAATTGTAGGCAGCACACTGTCGCTATCTATTACTACTCCTACAAAATTATCTGGAAGGAACTTAGTATTATCAGCTACCACTGAAACTTGCCCTTCATCTTTTGATGTATCGTAAGTGAGTATTAAGTCGCCTACAGCTGTACTCGTATTAGCCACAGTAATGATCAATTGATCATCTCCGGCAGTAACATCGGCAATACTAGAAGCAGAAAAGACTGTACCCAAACCATCTGTGATAATAAAATTAGCAAAAGGTGTAGAGCCATTTGGCATCTCCACATTATCGCTGAAAGTGACTGTAATTTGTGTGTCACTGTCTTTTGTAGCACTTACCATCGACAGCCCTTTTGGCGCAACTGCCGTTACTGTTGGGTCTTGATTTCCTCCAATACTTGGGTCATCAGTAAGGTTAGTGATTTGGTTGTCGATATATAATTGAGCCTGAGCAATTATTTCTTCAACATCCTCTCCTAAATTCGGGCTTACCTCTAGCTCAAACGTAATGATTACGTTCTCGCCTGCGGCAAGGTCTCCTAAAAAAATAGCAGGTAGTGTTTCTCCTGCCATATTGCCTGTAACCACAGAACCCACCGAAGTAGTTACGCTACCAACTACTAAAGATGTATTTGGGATAACACTTGAATATGCAAAGCCAGGATTTGTGTAAGTAGGCGCACCCACTGCATTGTCTACAGTTACAGTATACTTAATAACATCGCTTGGCCCTGCTTTTCCATCGGAATTATTATCTAACATAAAGGAATCAACCATTGACAGACTAATGCCCGTTGCTGTGCCTTTCACCTTGAATGTATAAGGTGATTTACCTGACACATTATTGGCAATATTCACAATTGCTTCATAGGTATTGTAATCGGCAGGTGTATTGAATTGAACCTCAAATGACACGGTATCTTCTTTTGCTACTGTTGCGGACTGAGGCTGCGCACTGATCGAAAATTTATCTGCACTTGCACCTGTTAAGGTGAGCGGCAATGTTAAGTCAAGGTCGGCCAAACCATTATTGATGATATTGAAAGTAGAGGAACCAGTCGCATTTGCTTGCACGTTTATAAACTGTGTACCATCCTGATATCTGGGGAATTGATCCCCTTTTTCTATTTCCAAGTCATTCCCTTGTACTACTATTGCTGGCAAACACTCCTGAACCCTTACTTCTACAATATTTTGTGAACGCGCCACGCAGCCGCTGCCAGGAATAGTAACGGTAACCTGATAAAAACCAGGGTCTGAAGTCACCAAAGTATTAGTAGTGCTTAGGCAGGTACCCAGCTCCAGTTTTTGTAGACTGAAGCTAGTTTCACCGACACCACTTACTACATATGAATTTGAAGTATTGTATAAAACTCCATTGTTATCAGTAGCCAGAGACATAACGCTAAAGCCTTCAAAAAGCAGTTGTTTCTCAAGCCAAGCGCCATCTGAATATTCATAAAAACCAGCTCGTGTCCCTTTTAGGTAAGATAAATAAGGTACTGTGCCATTCAGTTCAAGGTCTAAACCGGATATCTGATTAGGGAGTCTACTATTCGAACCTACATTGACCCAATTTGCTCCATCATAAGTTTTAATGGCTAATTTCTCTTGATTTTCATCATCAATATAAGCTACATAAAGCTTGTTGTTCGAGTCAACTTCTAAATCAATATACTGCAAGGAGCCTTCTGAAAATCCAGCAGTACCGATAACAGTCCAGGCATCATTTTCAAATTTAGCAACCGTAGCGCCACTATTAGGTTTCCCTCCGTCCCTATAAGCCAAATGAGGTATTTCACCTACTAGCTCTAAGTCTAAAGAAAGCGCACTTGCTGCTGTAAATCCTTTTTTCTCTAATGGTACCCAATTGGTGCCATCAAAGGTCATGACAGTAGCTCTGTTAAAAATTGAGGCATCTCTAAAAGCCACATAAAGCTCCCCTGAAGGGCTTATTTTAAGGTTAACTAGTCTTGCCAAACCATCAGAAAAACCATTAGCACCAACGGTCTGCCAGACAGAACCATCAAACGTTTTAACCGTGATTTTTCCTGAGTTTGAGTTATCGGAATAGGCAAAATAAATGTCTCCGTTAACAGGATTTGTAGCTATATCAAAATTCTTTTCCGCTTTAAAGTTCTGGCTGTTATCCTTTATGTTACCGAAATCTGCAGGGCCAACCTGCACAAAATCATCGTTTTCATATTTATAAACATTGGCCATCGCAGTTGAAGAGCGCATACCAACAATTGGAGTATTGGCATTATCAAATGTCAAATAATGTTCAGATGGATTAGTTTCTCCAAAATTCTTTACTCTTTTCCAGCCGGTATCTCCCCAGCAATATTCTGCTCCATCAATTGCGGGAATACTCAGGGTAACACTTTCTCCCGAATCTTGGCAAATGGTAACTGGCCCTGCCGGGGTAATACTTCCTACATCTACGCAAGAGCCACTACCTAACAAATTGAGGTGAAATTTCGAGTTGTCAGAATCATCTCTTGGCGAATTGGTATCAAGCCTCATGATGGCCTCCCTACTGCCCGAAGCAGTTGGGGCATACTCGATCACAATTGTAGCCCTGAAACTTTCTCGCAGCTTTATAGAGTCCAATGCGTTAGCCGGTTGAATAGTATGATATAAATAAGCCTTAATACCAGTTTCATTGCGGATTTCTTTGACGGAATAATCGCCAGCTGCATCTCCTTCAAAAGAAACCTGATTGATATTTAAAGGATTACCATAACCTGGGTTTGCCACATAAATCGTCTTAGTTACGGTTTCACCAATGGCCAATGAGCCAAACTCTAATTCTCCATTATTGCTGGCCGGTAAGATACCAAAATCTTGATTGTAACCTTGAAAACTAGGTTCGGTACGGTTGTTGGCACTAATTTCAAAAGAATAAGTATCATTGCTCGGATCATTAGTGAAGAGGTTGACTGTTACGATTTGGATTCCATGAACGTCATTTCCTGTATATTTCACTTTGAATTTTCCAGTGGACTGTGCAGCAATGCTGCTTGGAAAATCTACAAACTCGAATGAGGCTGCATTTGTGCCTGTGAATGTTGGAGCAGAGGTAAATGTTAACTCAGCCCCGCCAGAGTTGCTGATGACAAAATCAAAAAAACTAGTCACTTCATCATCTAAAGTGGCATCACCTACTCTTGTATTTGCGTCTTGTTCTCCTACTTGATAACCATCAGGCACGCCATATATAACCTGATTTCCATTATCTGATACATACCGGATACTTACCGCTACAGTCGGTGAAATGGGTGCCTCGTAAACATAAAGTTCTGTACCACTACCAGCCGCAGTTGCTCTAAAATAGACTTTGTTACCGTTTACATGCAAGTCTTCGAAATTACTAAGGCCATCGGTACCTGGAACTTCGACTACGGTAGAAATATCTCCATCGAACACATAGAAAGTTCTAAACAATTGAGTCGCTTGAAAAGTGAAAAATAGTTTGCCTCCCGCAGCAACCATTTCTAACACTTGACCAGAAGTACCTAATATACTTTTAGTGCCTGCTAATGTGCCATCGGTTTCATATAGTTTACTCGAATTAATGAAATAGTATTTATTGCCTTGTTTGTTCACATCTGCGAAAGCGGTAATTGTAGTACTTATTTTAACTGTACCTGCTTCGGTACCGTCAGAAATCCATAGGCCTCTGTCAGCACCGGATGGAATTGTGAAAAAGATGGCATCATTCGCTGCTTGAAAGTTTTCTGGAGTATGAACTGCACTGAAAGTTTTAACAGCAACAATGCCCCCAACGGTACCATCAGATTTATTGAGTTTGGCTATTTCCTGCCCTCCTCCAGTGCTGTAAAAATACTCATTACCTAAGGCTATACCTCTGCTTCCAGGGCCTGCTGCAGTTAATTTAGTAGTACCTCCCACTGTACCATCAGTTACCCACAATGCGCGATTATTACTACCATCCTCACCAGCGGTAAAAAACACTAAATTATTTACCGAGGTGTAACCACTGGGGTTTGAAGACTTTGGCAAGTTCGGAGCTGATTCACCAGGAATAATGTCAGCTAAAATTTCAGTCCCACCATTTGTACCATCAGATGCCCATACTTCTTGCCCGTAGATATCCAAATTAATCCCTGAAGTGAAAATGAGTTTATCACCAATAAAAGCCCCATCTTGAATGCCGTCTACTTGGTCTTCCGTGATAGACACTTTGCTGAGGGCAGAAGGGTTATTCTCTATAAACCAAAGTGTTTTGCCAAAAATAGCTGCTGCTTTGGTAGCACCTGAAATCAGAGTGCTCTGCTCGAAATTTTCTGTATTTACGAGTTTAGTTGTACCTCCAAGTGTTCCATTTGTTTTCCATAATTCTACCGTTTGGTTTTGAAGTTCAAAAAGTACCTCAGCGCCAACATTTACCATGTCAACGAATGTGGTAAATGGTGAGGAGATCCCTTGTGGATTAATGTCCGCTACTTTCTGAGTGCCTCCAGCCGTACCGTTTGTTTTCCAAAGCGTTTCTCCAGAGTTTCCATCATCTCCATAAAAGAGTATTTCGGATCCAAGTTTAAGGGTAGAAATAGTGCTATTATTGTCAGATGTGATGATTCCACTCGTGGCTCCAGGAAAAAGATCCACAATTAACTGAGTGCCTCCATCCGTTCCGTCTGATTCCCATAATTCGTAACCTAGACCTCCAAAATCTATAGCATCACTCACGAAAATGAATTTACCATTCAACCCTTCGACAGGAAGCAGTTTACTGTTACTAAATGTTTTTATAGCAGAAGTACCCCCAGCTGTTCCATCAGATTTATATAAAGTTATATTATTAACATAATAAAATTCACCACCAACAGTTTTCAGTTGAGCATTAGGGCCTGGGCCATTTGTACTTACTTCTATAGTACCGCCCGTAGTGCCATCAGTTTTATAAAGCTTATAACTTGAACCTTGCTGAAGTCCGAAGTAAACTTCATTATTAAAAGTTAAGAACCCAGACAAAGTGGTTGATACACCTGCAAAATCACTGATCAAGACTGTGCCAGAGGGGGTGCCATCGGTCTTCCAAAGTTGATCTTTACCATTAGATACTTGAAGCTTAAAGTATAACTCATTATTCAGGATGGCGATATCGGTACTAGCTCCAACACGAAAAAGGCCACTAGTACCTGGGTTAATGTCTTTTAATAAGGTCGTTCCAGCCTGAGTTCCATCTGAAACCCATAATTCTAATCCATATTCTATGGAGCTGGCTGCAAATATTAATTTATTATCTAACGTCATTAAATTAGAGGGGGAAGCGTCATTACCAGAGAGCGAAAACTCAACTTTGATGTCCTTTACCATTTGCGTACCCGCTTCGGTACCATCGCTCTTCCATAATTCAACTCCATTCACTTGATCATCGGCAGTGAAAAAGAGAAGCCCGTTGGCCGCCTTTAAATTACTAATACCATAAGCAAAATCTTCTGCCACTTTGATAGTACCAACCACGGTTCCATCTGATTTATAGATTGCGCTATTGGTTGAAAAAAACAAGGTACTCCCCACCAACTCAATATGCTGTACATTGAATATACCGTTTACTTCAAAAGCTTGAGATAGATTCTTCGTTCCTGCTTCCGTACCATCTGTTATGAATACATGTTTAGCAGCCTCTTGATTAGTCTTTCCAATAAAATAAGCTTTAGTACCCTCAGTTTTAAACTGCTCGATATTGGCAGGGAATTTAGCACTTTGAATATCTCCTAAAAAGGTAGATTGAGACTTAAGATTCTGCAAAAAGGAAAATAGCATTACTAAAACGAGCAATACATAACGAATAGGCATGCCTGCTGTTTTTGAAGTGTTAGAATTAGTGAATTTCATATATGGCTGTTTTGGTATTTTTTGGGCAAAAGTTTAGCTGTGCTCGTTCAAGACAAGCAGAGAAGTTGCTGATACTAAAATCTATTTGGGAGGCTGAGGAACATTTCATCCCTCGTTTCAAAACTAGAGCATACCTTACTTTCAGGAAATAGACCCTGGGGTTTAATTTTTTTTTGAATACGCGACTCATTGAAGAGGAAATTTAGGCTGGGCATATTTTTAGTGCTTTATCTGATCAGATGATTATTAAGTAGCACCCAGTTGAGCAGCGCATTCTGGTTTTTCGGTAGTTTTAATTTTCTACAGATGTTGTGACGATGAGTCTTCACTGTGCTTTTACTCAGACAAAGCCTATCTGCAATTTCTAATGTGGATAGCCCGTGACTTATCAATGACACCACCTTCTTTTCCATTTGGGTTAAAGGTGCCAATGCATCTTGTACTGGAGTTTTTTCTTGATTATTTAAATCCATGCGCTCTCCATGGTTTTAGCCAACAGGGCAGTTGAAAATGCTTTATTTAAACAGGCTAAGGGTTTCAGTTGATTGATCTCTTTCATTGAAGCCGAATCACTGCAAGCCGTTATGAACACAAAAGGGATATTGCTATTCTTTAAAATATACCTAGCTAGGTCAATGCCAGTCTTTTTACCCGTTAATCGTAAATCGATGAAAACCAGGTCGGGCAGCTCATTATTAACCGAATGTAGCGCCTGCCTATAAGTTAGCGCGGGTTCTAGTACTTGATAATCTAATTTTTTAAGACGAAGACAAATATCATCGGCAATGACGACTTCGTTCTCCACCACCAATATGTTTTTCTTCATGGCTTTTAGACAAACTCAAAATTACCGTCACAAGCAGTAGATGTAAATAGACCCTAGGGTGCTATTTATAGGCTGACACCTGAGTGCTAAAAGCGTGAATGAGAATTGAAGAAAAGTATGACTAGACTAAACCCGAATCATGCAATAGACTTTCTATTACTGACGTAACTCACTTTGAATCAGTCGCTATACTTCGTTTGTCTTCTCACCATAGCGCTGCTATGCTATCTAAGCCAAACTTCCTGATTCTTTGTGATTTACGCCATCATCACGATTCCTATTGCATAAATCGGGTTATAAGTGCTGCTTATTGTTGAGCACCCATGTAAGAAGAGAGTTATTCGATGATGGCAAAGCAAGCTTTTGACAAATATTATGTCTGTGGTTTTTCACTGTACTTTCACTTATAAAAAGCTCGGTAGCCATTTGTTTAGTAGTGAGGTTTTCAGCAATCTTTTTTAAAACTACCGTTTCCATGGAAGTGAAGTCAGGGATTTGACGCTCGGCATCAATCGTATTGTTCGAAGCTAATTTCTGAAAGTTACTTAAGGCAATTTCCAATGCCACCATGATGTCTATCTCTTGATATGGCTTTACAAGATAGGCATAGGGTACGGTGGCCTTTGCAAGCTCCAATGTGCGTATATCAGTAAAAGAGGTGAGGAATATGAATGGTAGGTTCAAATTTTTCTTGATGTAATTGGCTACATCTACACCCGTTTTTTTTGTCCCCAAATTGATATCTAAGATAACAAGGTCTAAAACCTCTTTTTCAAGCGCTTTAATGGCTTCACTGTAAGTGATTGCAGGCTCAAGCACCTCATAGCCGAGTTTCATCAACGTGTTGGAGAGATCATCGGCCATCACAATGTTATCTTCTACTACTAAGATCCTCTTTTTCAAATTAGTCATCTGCCAAAGCCATTCTGGTTTCCATGCTTGCAAAAATTATCGAAAACTTATTGCCATGATCATATTCATAGCTAAAAGTTCCTTGCAACTGTCTTGCCAGTCGCGATGACAATCTAAGACCAAATCCCTTATTTACCAATTCTGAAAATGGAGCCTTCATCGCGTCTCCATTGTCGATAAAATCTAACTGATAATACCCCTGATGCTGTTCATTCAAATTGATCTTAATCATTAATTCTTGGTCTTCAGAAGCAGCATACTTGTAAGCATTTGTAAACAGTTCGTTCAGAATAAGTCCTAATGAAATACTCGTATCCAAATCGTAAGAGTAATCCTTGTCAAAATTCATTAACAATTGAATACTCACTTTACCGCCATACAACTCATCTATTTTAGCAGAGAGTTCTTCTATGTATTCCTTAAAATCAAGTTGATCAATATCATCCGTCTTGTAAAGAAATTGATGGATGATGGACATGGCGCTCACTCTACTCCTACTATCCGCCAAAGCCCTAGAGGAGCTATCATCTCCAACAAAATCCTGCTGCATATTTAATAAACTTGAGATCATCTGAAGGTTATTCTTTACTCTGTGGTGAATCTCCTTAAACAGGGTCTCAATCTTTTCATTTCTGTCTTGTAATTGTTCCTTCTGCAAATTCACCTCTCTTGTCCGCTCTACTACCTCCATCTCTACTTTTTGGTTTTGGTCTTTGAGTGCAGTATTCAAATCATCCAAGGCTATATTTTTATCAACTTCATGTTGACGCAATTCAATTCCCAAGGCAATTGAAAAAATTAAAACTTGTGCCAATGAGCATAGTGATCCGGTATACAATAAGAATAATCTGTAGTCTGTAATTAAGCTAGATTTCCAAATCACGATAACTATAATAAGTCCTAAGCCGAACAAAATTAGCCCACACAGAAAAACCTTTCTACTCACATTTACTTTTTTCCAAACAGAAAACAGTAACACAGTATAAGCGGCAATATCAAACAGCAAAGTGAAAAGCCCCATATTGGTCATTGTCCCGTAGTCATCGAGCACCGCAGTAAGATATACCCCGTATGAAGTTCTAAAGACAAGGAGAAGAATAAGGCCTAAAAAAACCTTGTACCAAGCGGGAAACTTGCTTTTCAATTGCAAGAAGTCAATAGCTAACAATATTGCCCCTAACTGCCCCACCTGAGACCAAACAAAAGAAAAATTCAACCCCGTTTTAGGCATTTCTGGCATTAGCCAATCAATAAAGTAGCCTCTGATACAAAATGCATACATGCCAGTTCCTAGAGTGAACATTAACAGCCATAGATAGGAGATTTTCCTGTAAATAAGGAATTGAACCAGCGTATAGATAATCAGAATGGCGCAGGCACCGAAAAAAAGAAAGTCTTGCAATTGGCTGCGCGATTGTGCTGCTACAAAAGTTTTAGAGTCGACAAAAGTTGCCGTAAAAGATCTTCCACTTACTTTAAAGTAAATGTCATTAGGTAGGCCAGCCTTCAGCTTAAATGAAACATGACTACGGCTATCTCCTTTATTTAAATCACTTTTTTTCTGAAAAGCCCCAAAAAGCGCTCTAAAAAAAACTTCCCCTTCCTGTTTATAAAGTATAGTTTCAATAGACCTTGGTTGAGTAGCTACAACATCCATGTCATATGGAGTAGTATTCATTAAAGTAACCTTCACCCAATAAACTCCAGTAGGACTATTTGGGCCATTTAACCCTTGGTTGAATAACTCTGAATCTACAACATCATGAATTGTCAGGCTGCCTGTGGAATCCTCAAAAGCCAATAGTCCATCTCCTGTTGAAATAGAAATGTTAAACCTATCATTTTCAATTAGGGTTTTTTTTTGACCTGAGGCCTCCTTTTGCGCCAGAAATGCAAAGAGAATTATCATTAAGACTGGAGCCGAGAATACCTTTCTAAAGCGTCCATTTCTTTTAAAATGACAAAAACACAAAGTGTTGAATATAGGATAAGGATCAGAAATCATGGTATGACGAGATCGTAATCTAGTTATAATCTAGTTATAGGTAAACATGTGATCTTATTACTTAATGATATTCTTTTTAAGATTACATCAATATTCTTTAATCTTTCTGCGATTGACATAAAATACAAGCTTGCCATTTGTTTTTATTCAAAAGGGCAAGTCATCAGTAAAAAATTAACATCAAGTGAACGGATAGAAAAAGCTCAACTCAGATTAGTCTAGCAACAAGACCAACTTCCCAAAAGCACCACCCTTTTTCATCTCATCAAAAGCAGAGATGGCTTCTGAAAAAGGCCTTACAGAATCGATAATAGGCTTGATTTTGTAGAGGTTCACGAAATCTACCATATCGGCAAATTCAAGGTCGTTGCCCATCGTTGAACCTTGAAGCGTAATTTGATTCCAGAACAGGCGGAACATATCCAAGTTTTGGGGCATTCCGTTAGTTGCTCCATAAAAAACAATTTTACCAGCGGGCTTGGCCATTTTGATGAAATCATTGATTTGATTTCCCCCAGCACTGTCAATCACCACATCAAAGCCTCCTGATGATCTTAATGCTTCTTTTTGCCAGCCTTCAGTTTTGTAGTTAAAACCAGCTTTAGCCCCTAAATTCAAGCAAGTATCAATTTTTTCTTGATCACCAGAGGTTACAAATACCTTGGCTTTCACCGCTATCGCGAAAAGGAAAGCAAATTGAGCCACGCCTCCCCCAACGCCAGAGATCAATACGTTTTTACCCTCGCTAATTTGGCCATGAGTAAATACTGCTCGGAAAGCCGTCAAGCCGCCTAAAGGCAAGGCAGCCGCTTCTGCCCAATCGAGGTGCTGAGGTTTTGCGAAAACCTTATCGGCATCCACGGTAATGTACTCTGCAAAAGTGCCATTATTTGGCATTCCTATAATGCTATAGGCCTTGGACTGGACTTTCGGATCCTCTCCCCAATTGACATTGGGATTTATGATGACTTCTTTACCCAATAAATCTCCTGCAACACCTTCTCCAATTGCCTCAACAATCCCTGCACCATCAGAACCCAAAATGGTATCGAATTGGATATTCGGATACTTGCCTTCTCTGATCCATTGGTCTCTGCGGTTAAGTGCTGCGGCTTTTAGCTTCACCAGAACTTGTCCTGCTGCAGGCACTGGCTTCGGGATATCCAAAAATTGAAGCTTTTCTTCGGGGTGATGGGTAAGAATTAAGGATTTCATACAAAATTAAAATTGCCGGAAGATGTACAAATTAAGCATACTTCACGGAAAGCGCTCTCTTAAAATGGTGCCTCTTCTCCACTTGGTGGCAATGCAGGCGGGGTATCAATACCATTCGCTTTGCTTTGGAAAGTCTTGGCACCACCGGATTCAAAACTAGAAGCTCCTGAGGTTGGGAAAGTGGCTCCATAACTTCCGCCAAAACCACTCACATCGATGTCGGTGAACTTGGTGTACTTGCCGATGAATTTCAGCTGTACATTTTCCAACGAACCGTTTCTGTGCTTAGCGATAATTACTTCCCCTATGCCTTGGGTTGGCATTCCATTCTCGTCTTGCGTAATACCGTAATATTCTGGTCGGTAAAGGAACATTACCATATCGGCATCTTGCTCAATAGAACCAGATTCCCTCAAATCCGATAGCTGTGGTCGTTTATCTCCGCCACGGGTTTCCACCGCTCTACTCAATTGCGAAAGTGCAATCACGGGCACGCTTAATTCTTTTGCCAAATTTTTCAAAGAGCGAGAAATAGACGCGATCTCTTGTTCCCTATTACCACTCCCACCTCCACTTTTTGAAGAATCGCCTGACATCAGTTGAAGGTAATCGATTACAATCAACTGAATGTCATGCTGTTGTTTAAGCCTACGGCATTTCGCCCTCAATTCGAGGATCGAAAGCGCAGGCGTGTCATCTATAAAAATGGGGGCTTTTGTTAGATTCGCTGTTTTATGCACAAGTTGAGCCCATTCGTGCTCGGCCAAGTTTCCTTTTTTAATTTTTTCCCCTTCTAATTCAGCTTCGCCTGAAATAAGTCGATTAACCAATTGAACAGACGACATTTCCAGAGAGAAAATAGCCACTGCATGACCATGGTCTACTGCTGCATTGCGCAAGGCAGAAACCACAAAGGCAGTTTTACCCATGGCCGGTCTTGCCGCAATAATTACCAAATCTGATTTCTGCCAACCAGAAGTAACTCTATCTAAATTGGTGAAACCAGAAGGGATTCCAGTAAGTCCATCTTTATGATTCTTGCGTGCCTGAATTTCTTCAAGGGCAGTCGTCATGATGTCCTTCATTTTTTGGTATTCCTTACGAATATTGTTTTCTGAAACTTCGAAAAGCGATTGTTCCATCTTGTCGAGCAATTGGAAAACATCTGTAGTATCCTCAAATGCGTCTCTTTGAATTTCAGACGAAATACGAATTAATTCTCTTTTGATCGACTGTTCAACAATGATCCTTGCATGGTATTCAATATTGGCCGCGGAACTTACTCGGTTGGTGAGTTGCGTAATGTAGTACGGCCCGCCAATCATTTCAATCTTACCTTCCTTTCTTAGCTGACTGGTTACCGTCAGGATATCAATAGGTTCTGAAGCTTGAAATAAATCATAAATAGCTTGGTAAATCACCTGATGGGCCTCTTTGTAAAAAGACTGTGGCCTAAGGATATCAATCACGTTGGTCAAAGCATCCTTTTCCAACATGAGTGCACCAAGTACGGCTTCTTCTAAATCAACAGCTTGGGGAGGCAATTTACCCAATTGACTCATTTCGTTACTTAAGGCATTTCTGCTTTTATAACCCAATCTTAAAGCTGAAGATTTTTCTTTTTCCATTCCTCAAACCTAGGTCTAAAACTTCTTTGCCACAACCAAAGACAGTCTTTCTTTCCAACAAGCTTTCCACTTAGTTTTCAACAGAGTTATCAACGTTTGTTTGACGATTATCTGACAATATTTGTTCAACTTCCATTTTGTCTTAATTTTGGCCGACTAATCAATTTAAAATGACCCAGAAATCTCAGCGCATTCATTTCATTGCAATTGGCGGAAGCATCATGCACAGCTTGGCCCTTGCCCTAAAAAAGGCAGGTCATCAGGTCAGCGGATCGGACGACCATTTTTACGAGCCTTCGAAATCTAAGCTCCAAGCTGGAGGTATTCTTCCTGAAAAAGAGGGCTGGGACGCCAATAGAATTGATAACTCCATCGATTTGATTGTGCTGGGCATGCACGCTAAGGCCAACAACCCTGAATTATTAAAGGCCCAAGAAATAGGTGTAAAGGTGCTTTCTTTTCCTGAATACATTTACGAGGCTTCTAAAAACAAGCAACGCATTGTAATAGGGGGAAGTCATGGAAAAACAAGCCTTACCGCAATTGTAATGCATGTTTTAAAAGACATTGGTCGCGATTTTGATTATATGGTGGGTGCTCAGATCAAAGGTTTTGCTGAACAAGTGAAACTTACCGATGCACCCATTATCATTATCGAAGGAGATGAATACACTACTTCTCCACTTGATTTAAGACCTAAATTCCTGCATTACCATCACCACATTGCGACCATTACTGGCATTGCATGGGATCACTTCAATGTTTACCCAACACTGGAGGATTATGTAAATCAATTTGAGCAGTT
>PCUU01000028.1 GCA_002786855.1 Cytophagales bacterium CG12_big_fil_rev_8_21_14_0_65_40_12 | reverse complement strand
AACAGATCCAAAGGCTCATATTTGCCCGATGGACATTTAAAACAATAGTAAACCAAAACGGTCAATGCTATTTAGGGATGGACAATCGTCTATCGTCTATCGTCTATCGTCTATCGTCTATCGTCTCTATCCTCTATCAACTAAACTTCTTAAAAACTGCACTTGCCATATGCCCACCAAAACCGAAGGTATTGCTTAAAGCATAATTCACTTCGCGGTGTAGCGCTCTGCCCAAAGTCAGTTCAAATTTCCCGTCAAATTCTGGGTCTACATTCACGGTATTGATCGTGGGAGGAATGATATTTTCCACAGTGGTCATAATACAAGCAATGGCTTCAATCGCACCAGCGGCACCTAGCAAGTGGCCCGTCATGGACTTAGTAGCCGAAATATTCAAGTTGGGTTTGATACCGAAAAGCCTTTCAATAGCAATCAATTCACTTGGGTCCCCAACAGGAGTGGAGGTAGCATGCATATTGATGTAATCAATATCTGATGGGGTAATTCCAGCGTCATTTAAGGCTTCTTCCATGCCCAGAAAAGCGCCTTCACCTTCAGGGTGTGTACCAGTAAGGTGATAGGCATCAGCCGCCATTCCACCTCCAGCCACTTCAGCAATAATATGAGCACCACGAGCAATGGCATGCTCATAGGATTCTAAAATCAGTGTGCCGGAACCTTCGCCCATTACAAAACCATCACGACTAACATCGAAAGGACGGCAAGCAGTTGTTGGATTTTCATTGTTCGTGGAAAGTGCTCTTGAGGCATTGAATCCACCCAAACCAGCTGCAGTAATTGGCGCTTCAGAACCACCTGTAATGATCATGTCCGCTTTACCCCATTTGATGTAATTGAATGCATCGATAATCGCAGTAGTCGAAGAGGCACAAGCAGAAATGGTAGTGAAATTGACTCCTCTTAAGCCGTATTTGATAGAGATAATACCCGAAGCAATGTCTGCAATGATTTTCGGGATAAAGAAAGGAGAGAAGCGTGGGGTCTCGTCATTTTTAGTGTACTCAATCATTTCTTCAGTAAAGGTTTGAATCCCGCCATTTCCTGAGCCCCAAATCACACCAATTCTGTTTTTATTGAGTTTGTCGAAATCGATGTTGGCGTGTTTTATAGCTTCTTCTGTTGAGATCAGCGCATATTGGGTGAAAGGATCGTAGCGCCTAGCTTCGTTTCGAGGAATATAATCTTCCACATTAAAGTCCTTCAACTCACAGGCAAAATGAGATTTGAATTTTGTTGTATCGAATCGGGTAATAGGGCCGCCACCACTTTTACCTGCTTTTAAATTAGCCCAAAAGCTTTCTAGATTATTTCCAATTGGCGTCAATGCGCCCATTCCTGTAACAACAACTCTTTTCATGGTTTTATCTTTAACTGGCTGTCAACGAGCCCTTTTAAATTGTCAATAATGATGTAAAATTGATTTGCGTCTTGCGTGGTTTTGGCAATTAAAATCCCACCTTCAATCAAAGCGATAAAGGTGTTCGCAAATGCTTTTGGTTCAATTTGCGCATTTATTTCTCCATTGTCTTGGCCTTCTTTAATAACCGCAGCAATTTCTTTTTGCCAATTGAGAATAATACTTTCGGCCTTCTGGCGGAAATTGGGGAAACGATCATCGGCCTCAGTAGCAGCATTCATCAATGGGCAACCCCCATTTTGGGCAACTGCCTCATAATTGTTTTTGTAGAAATTAATCAGGTTTTGAAGCTTTCCCAAACTATGGGTAGATGTAATCCAAGCCATGTACAAACCCTTTTGCAGAAACTTCACATTATAGTCGAAGCAGGCTTCGGCCAAGGCTTCTTTGCTTCCAAAGTTACCATAAATTGCGCCTTTGGTAAGTCCTACAGCCGATGTTATATCAGAAAGTGCAGTGCCTTGATAACCCTTTTTGTTAAAAATAGGGGCTACCGTTTCAATGATTTTCCGCTTTGTCCGCTCGGATTTTTCAAAACTCACATGCAAAAATATACCAATTGGTATATTTTACCAAATCAATTTCAAAATGTATCTTGAAGGTCTATCTAAAAACTACCCATGAAAAGATTAACGACCATCCTATTCAGCACTCTTTTATTTGTGACTTGTCTGTCCGCCACGGCACAAGTATTTAAGACTGATGCTCCATTGGCGCATACTTATTCTATTGTGGCTCGCGATGCCAAAACTGGAGAAATGGCAGTTGGCGTGCAATCGCACTGGTTTTCGGTGGGTACTTCCGTTTCTTGGGGTGAAGCGGGTGTTGGGGTAGTGGCTACCCAATCTTTCACCAATAAGTCCTTTGGCTTGCGAGGTTTGGCTTTGTTGAAAGAAGGCAAAACAGCCGAAGAAGCACTGAAAATCCTTTTAAGTGATGATGAAGGTGAAGCGGTTCGGCAGGTGGCGATATTGGATGTGAATGGAAATGTAGCCGCACATACAGGATCTTCTTGTATTCAGTTTGCGGGAGATATTCAAGGCGTGAACTATTCGGTTCAAGCCAATATGATGTTGAAAGACACAGTATGGCCTGCGATGGCTAAGGCATTCGAGGATTCTGAAGGCAAACCTTTGGCAGAACGAGTCTTGTTAGCTTTAGAAGCTGCTGAAAATGAGGGTGGTGATATTCGTGGAAAGCAATCGGCTGCTTTGATGGTGGTAAATGGAGAGCAAAGCAATGAGCCTTGGAACAATTATAAAATCAATTTGCGTGTAGATGATAGCAGTGCTCCCTTGCCAGAATTAAGAAGATTATATAATGTACATGTGGCTTATGAGCACATGAATGCTGGTGATTTGGCGGTTGAAAAAGGAGATATGGCAGGTGCTTTACAAGAATATGGAGCAGCCGAACAAATGTTCCCTAAAAATATAGAGATGAAATATTGGAAAGCCATTGCATTGGCCAATAATGGTAGGGTAGAAGAGGCAATGCCTATTTTCAAACAAGTATTCAATGCGGATAAAAATTGGAAAACGCTGTCGGAAAGATTGGTGCCGATTGGATTTTTAACGGTCACGGACGAGCAACTTAAAGCAATCTTGAAGTTGTAGCTAGTAGGAGGCTTAACGCTCCGAAGAAGTTATTTAGGGCAGTCATCTTGAGCTCCTCTCAAGATCCGTCCACTTTACTGCCGCTTTATTTTCTCTAAACTGGCACTCCTTCAATTAAGTCACCTCGCAGAGGTCTTTTTCAGTAACACAGATCGTTTTCTTGAGGGACGTGAAAGGATTCCTTCGGAATGAATTAACATTTATGCTGCTCAAATCGGATGATATGCCCTGAAGGGGCGCTATATCTAAAGAACGGCCAAAGGCCATTCTTATCAATACAAAAGGTATCTGAGCCCTGAAGGGGCGCAATACCCATTCTATCGACTTAGAGTTTAAGAAATCGCCATTTTATATGTCTCGTCATACTCTTCAGTAAGGTGATGCCAGTCAAAAGCCTGGGAGAAATCCTCTAACTTATTCCTCTGAATGGACCGATAACCTTGAGTTGATTTAGAGAACTGGAACATCAATTTGGCTAAATCTTCAATCACCAAATCCCGTCTTTTACCTTTCCTTTTTAATACAAATACCCCCGTTTCGTCAGGGTTATCATTGAGGTCTTCGATATAAGAACCAAAACCCGAAAGATCTGAAGTGATAGTAGGTACTCCACGCGCGATACATTCTAATGGCGTATATCCCCAAGGTTCATAATAGCTCGGGAAAATCCCAAGATGACAGCCTCTCACGAATTGAGAATACTCCAAGGCAAAAAGCGGATTGGTGGGCGAGATAAATTCAGGGTGATACACAATTTTCACCTTGTCTAGCGGGCTGTTGAAGAGTTTTGAAGCTCTTAAATCCTTTAGAATCGGGTCATCAATATCATTCACCAAATTATGGGTAACGATATAAGGCCAACGGTCTGTTTTCCAAGATTGCACTGCCCTGCGATAGCGCAAACGCCAATAATCATCGACAAAGTCATTGAGTGGCGGCAACCTATGGTCACCTACCGAGCTGGCCGCTTTGATAAAGAGCTTTTCAGAAATCTCCTTTTCGATCTCCCCACAATTCTTTCTGATCTCTTCGAGCAAAGCCCTAGAATGAAGCACATCGGGATTGATGGAATAGACTTCGGCTTTGGTGATAAAGAACATCACGATAGTGACATCTATTTTTTCTTTCTTCAACCATTCGTTTAATACCGACAATGCCTTGATGGTAATATCGAAACCTTTGTTTTCATGCTCATAACGGCCGCTAGTAAAGAAATAGAGTGTTTTGCTAAGATTGAAAGGTTGTGAATGAAAAAAATGCCCCATGACAAAGTCATTGATTACTTCGCGGTATTTATCGTGGCGGATATGCACTTTATGCTGGGCAGAAAAGCGATCTAAATTCAATCCATTAGGCGTTACGTGATGTGGGCGAGTACCTAACAAATGCTCACATTCTTCAGCAGTAATCTGGCTTACTGTGGTAAAGATATCGGCTGCTTTTGCGCCTTCTTTTTCTAGTTTATGAATGCCAGGAATTCCAAAGCGTCTGGCCATTGCCTCATTGTCAATGGACGACATTTGGGTATAAAAGTCTTTGATGTTAGTGGCCAAAACCCGACCCAAGCGCGTGGCGTGGGTAGTAAAAACCGTTTTGACATTGATTGCATTTTTCTTGATATCCAAGATGGTTCCGCAAGTCATCCATTCATGGCCATGGAAGATGATGCCTTTCTTCTTTTCTTTTTCACTAAGGATTTTCATGAACGAATAAACAGTATCGCACCACTGCAAAGAGACGTCATAAAGCGAGTCGTCTTTGCCTGCCGGCACTCCGAAATTTTTAAAATAGCGCAGCTTGATGCTGTCCAGCTTGTTGAAAACATTGTCAGGATTCAATAAAACTACTTTAGGTCGGCCAGAGACCAGCCAAGTGCCATATCGGATTTCGTAACCCATGTCGCGCATATGGCTCACTGCTTTGCCAATAGGAGAATCCATTTCCGAAATATCTTCGAATTCCACATTGATGGCGTCATTCACCAATGGCCCAATAAGACAGTAATTCCCTCCCCATTTCTCTAAGGTAGCGGGGAGTTTAGAACGAATTACGGTGTAGATGCCGCCTAATTGGTTACATACTTCCCAAGAGCATTCTAAAAGTAGGTTGTCTTTATAGAGGTTTTTCGTTGTGGCCATATGGTCTGTTTAAGTCTTGCTAAAATATAATTGTCAATCTTTATTTAAGAAAGTGGGGTGCTATTTCTTCGGCTTTAAAACCGTTTTCTCCACACTTACTTCGTTTATTTTTTCTTTCGAGTAATAAACAGAAAAATACTGATCCTTCGCCCAAGGCTCAAATAGATTACTATAAAAAGGACTTTCAGGATTGCCCGATTGGCCTGGTCCATTGGTGGCTACGGCAGCATCCCAATCTCCGGTATTGACGATCATTCTAAAAGACGCTCCGCTGGTCTGGCGATTGCCCCCACCTGTGGAACCTGGGGTATAAGAATTACCACCTCGTGGCAATGGCCCTAAATTCATCTTTGCTTTGAGCTCAGCATTTACCAAATCCCCAAGGGCATGAGGCATTGCAGTATGCTTGTACTTTTCTTGACCGTATTGCCATTGGCCCATGTCTTCGCCTAAGGTTTCGGCCAAATAGGCCACTCCATTATTAAATGCCTCGGTCAGTAGTTCATCTCTCTTTTGGCTTGCGTTTGCGCCAAAATGGGCTTCAGGAGTGTTTAGCCATTCAATAATCTTTGTCAACTGAATTCGGTAAGTAATGCCTTTTAATTCCTTTGGAATGAACTTTTGGCCTGCCAAAGCAGAAAGCTGATTTTCGAAGGCTACATAAATGGCTGCTTCGATGGAATTGGCTTCTAGTCTATAGTCCCAACCTTTTATCTTTTCTTTGGCTTCTTCAGCTTGCCCTGATAAGTTCAGGTTCATCAACATTGGAGTAAGCGTTCTGGCGGGAAGCGACAAATAATCAACTTGCAAAGCTTGCATGTCTTCCATGGTGAAAGCATTTCCTTGGTTTAAAACCTCGTTCACCCGATCACCACGAAAAGGATCGGCCCAGGTATATCCAACTGCATTCCATTTGTCATAGTCATCAGGAATCACATTTTGATTAGCAGTTGCGATAAAGCCTTTTTCTGGATTGAAGTCATTGGGTTTTTGAATGATTGGCAAATAACCTTCCCATTCATATCGGCCATCCCCAGGTACAGGCACCATTCCACTAAAATTATTTCTGATGGGCGCAATACCCACTGCTTGCCAACCGATGTTTCCTTTTTTATCTGCCCAAATCATGTTTTCTCCTGGGATATGGCTGTAATTGCAGGCTTCTCTAAATTCTTCCCAAGTTTGGGCTTGGTCCATTCTTAGCGAAGCCAAATAAGGCGATCCTCCAGGTTCGAGCCAAGCGCACCGCACCGCATAGGCCACAAGGTTTTTTTCGTCAACATAAGTCACAGGCCCATGTTTTGTATATTTTAAGTCGATGGTTTGATCGTCTTGTCCTTTTATTTTGATTGTTTCTGAAATGACATCCATATCCATCCACTCGCCTTTGTATTTGTATTGATTGGTGTTTTCAGGATTGAGTTCATAGACGTACAGGTCTTCTCCATCTGTTTCGAAGACCGTGAGCCCCCAAGCCCCATATTCATTATGACCAATGGAGATGCCTGGGATTTCTGGTTCACCACCACCAATGACATTCCATCCTGGAGCCACTAAATGCGTCATATAACGCAACGAAGGAACGGCAATACTGCGATGCGGATCATTGGCCATGTAGGTATTGCCATCGGCCATTTTGCTGCCACTCACTACCCAGTTGTTGCTTCCAATAGAAAGCGAGTCATTTTTTCCATCAAAAAGGGATGTCAGTGCTTTTTCTTGAGCCGTATTTCGGTAGGCAGGCACAACATCTTCTTTAGTGAACTTTACAGTAGTGCGATAAGCATTATAGAGTTCGAGGATATCGTCTGAAAGCAGTTCTTTCTTAATACTTGGGTCTAATTTTAGGTCGGGTTGCTTGGGATGGAACCAATACAGGTCTTTTACTTTATCTTCTCCCACTTTGGCCACCGCACGACCCAATTGAAGTTCACTGCCGATATTGCCCAAAAGCCCTTGATGACGAGAGATAACCACCTCAGGAGTCCATTTTTGAGGTAGAATGGCTAAGATTTTAAATTCAATGGGCAGTTGATCTGGGTTTTGAAGTGCCTCTTCGATATAGGCATTCACACCATCAGTATAGGCGGTGATAATTTCTTCACCATCATCATGATAGTGATTCATTTCCTCTTTCATATTGCCTCTGAATTTGAATAAGCGAGTACCGATGTCTCTTTTTAATTCTTTTTCTCCCAAAATTTCGGCAACTGTGCCTGTTGCTTGCCTTCTCCAAATTTCAAATTGAAAAAGGCGGTCTTGTGCGGCTGCATAACCTTGAGCAAAGAAAAGGTCATGTTGATTTTTAGCATAAATATGGTTGAGTCCCCATTGATCGCGAACGATTTCGACTGGCGCTTTCAGTCCATTGATTGAAATTTCATTGTCTGATTCATTAGCGCAGGAAAAAATAAAAAGCAGGAGGATAAGTGGTAATAAGGCTTTCATATTGGTTTGGTTTAAGGAGATTCCCTTGAATGTACAAAAATTGAATCCAATAAACCGAACCAATTATATCAACCGCAGAAAAAGGCGGTGAATAAAATTTCTAACGTTGCTTGAGCGCCTGAGCAATTCCTTTTTCTAATAAAGGCTCCATAATCAGGTAACCAGCAACATTCGGGTGAACTCCATCACTGCCTAACTCATGTTTCAAGCCATTGGCGTTATCCACCATGGCAGAGAAATAATCGACATAGATGAGGTCATTCTCTTGGCTGTACCCTTCCAAATGGCTATTGAGTTCTACCACCTTTGGCCCTGGATCCATGCCAGGCCTCCATGGAAAATCTGCCGCGGGCAAAACAGAGCAAAGGATTACTTTTATTCCGTTGGCCTTGGCCAATTCTGCCATTGAAAAAATATTGTCAGTGATCATCTTTATGGATGACGGCCCTGTGTTGCCTGCAATGTCGTTGATGCCAGCTAAAATAACTACCACAGCAGGTTTAAGATCAATTACATCTTGCTTAAAACGGATGAGCATCTGCGGAGTAGTTTGTCCACCAATTCCGCGATTGATGTAAGGCTTTCCTTTAAAAAAGTCAGGATGAATATTGATCCAACCTTCGGTAATAGAATTGCCCATGAAAACGACTCTGTCTTCGTTGTTCTCCAGTAAACTTAGTTTGCTGTTGGCGGCCCTGTATCGTTCGAGGTTGGCCCAGTCTTGTGCCGAAGCTAAATGCATAATACTACAGGTAAAAAATAATATGAAGAAAATCCGAAGTGCTTTCATATGGTTAAGTTGAAAAATAATCTGATCAAAAAGGTATGCAATGATCTAAATGTAGTAGGTGATTTTCAAAACAACTGCTGTTTTATTTCAACGGGTTGAATTAGGGCTCAATATTCACTTTCTTTCTGCTAAAATGCGCATCATGAAACGTTTAATACCTTGTCTTCTTTTTATTTTCTTCACCAATGTTGGGCTTGCTCAGGAGAAAAAATGGGTGAACCCGATCGTTAAAAATTATGGAAGAATCCTGGAATTGGACAAGGTAGATGTGGCGCCTGATCCCAACATGGAGTACAAAATTTTGATCGAGTTGATTCACGATATGGACGCACCGTCAGTGGCTAATTTTTCGGCAACAAACGTGGCTCGACTCATTAATTTACATGCGGTGGGAGGGGTTAAGCCTGAAAATTTACATGTAGCTGTGGTGATCCATGCCAAAGCGACCAACTCAGTGGTAAATAATGATGCGTATAAAAAGAGATACGAATTCGATAATCCCTACATCAAATTGTATGAAGAACTAGCGGAAGCTGGTGTAGAATTGGTGGTTTGTGGGCAATCTCTGTCGATGTTTGGTAATAAATCTGAAGAGGTGATTCCACAAGTAAAAATTGCTACTTCTGCGCTTACTGCCATCAGCACTTACCAATTAAAAGGCTACGCTTACTTTAAATGGGATTAAAGCTTTGAAAGAAAAGCGTTGATTTATTGTTGAGAATTGCGTCACTTGTGGTTCTAATTAATCAAAAATTTTATGAGTACTTTTAATAAGTTGAGCTTCGTTTTCGGTCTGCTGTTCCTCGGCAATTTGGCCTTTAGCCAAGAGATGATCAATCCAATAATAAAAGGCTATGGTGGAATTATGGATGCACCACATGCCGTGGAGCGCCCAGATCCTAATATGGAATACAAAGTGGTAATCGATATTGCTACTGGAGATAGCGATCCGAAGGCGGTGATGTACTCTTTGGAGAATGTAGCCAGACTTTTAAACCTACACGCTATGGGCGGAATGCCTGCCGATAAAATGAATGTTGTTTTGGCTATCCATGGAGGTGCCATCTGGTCTACCCTAGACAATGAAACCTACAATGCAAAATATGGTGTAGACAACCCTCATTTACCGCTTTTTAAGGAGTTGGCAGCCGCTGGGGTAACAATGTTTGCATGTTCTCAATCCTTAATGGGGAGAGATATTGACCACACTAAATTGGCCAGTGAGGTTAGCGTTGCCACATCGATGTTAACGACCATGACCACTTATCAGCTAAAGGGTTACGCTGCGCTTAAGTTTTAGAATTTACTTATCACCTTGACTCCAATCCCCTGAAATTCATTCATTTTGGGAAGTAGTTTAGGCACATCATTCAGACTAATTAATTCACCGATCAATTTTTCGGGTTGAAGCTTTCCTGATTGAATCATTTCCATCATTTCAGGATAAGCATGGGCTTGCATGCCGTGGCTGCCTAAAATTTCGAGTTCATGAGCAACCACCAAATGCATTGGGATTTCAGGTAAATAATCGTTGCCTGCCATCAAGCCCACTTGAATGTGCTTGCCTCTTTTTCTTAGGTTAGCTATGGAATTGAAACAAGTCACCTTACTTCCCAGTGCATCGACAGAGACATGTACACCACCTCTACTGATTGATTTAACCGCTTCGATTACATTCTCCTTACTTCCATTCACTGTGAAATGCGCACCTATGCTTTTCGCGAAGCTTAATTTTTCATCATCTAAATCTATGGCAATTACTTGTGCGCCAAGTGCTTCGGCAATCATAATGGCGGAAAGTCCGACACCACCGCAACCATGCACTGCTACCCATTGACCACCCGAAACAGCACCTTGATGAGCCACGGCCCTGAAAGAGGTAATGAACCTGCATCCCAAACTAGCGGCAGTTTCAAAACTGATTTCATGGGGTAAATGCACCAAATTGGTGTCAGCATAATGGATACTCACATGCTCAGCAAAACTTCCCCAATGGGTAAACCCAGGTTGAAATTGCGTATCGCAAACCTGATGATTTCCTGAATTACATTGAGGACATTTTCCGCAACCGCTTACAAAAGGTACGGTCACTCGGTCGCCAATTTTGAATTTAGAAATGCCTTTTCCTAACTCCACAACAGTTCCTGCGAGCTCATGCCCGGGCACATGTGGAAGTTGAATATCTGAATCATGGCCCATCCAACCATGCCAATCCGAACGACAAAGGCCAGTGGCTTCCACCTTAAGTACTACAGCACCTTCAATGGGCTTTGGGTCAGGGAGTTTTTCAATGGTGATTTCACCTTGGAATTGACTGTAATATGCTGCTTTCATGTCGTCTGTATCGCGGATTATGAGGATTAGATTGATTATGGGATTTTAGAATCGGTGATATTAAATTTTTATTTGAGATGGCGCTATAGATTTAATCAAATCAGTACAATCACAATAATCTTTCAAATCTGTGATCTAAATACCTGCAAAGAATCAGTGTTTCTATTTACTTTGCTAATGTAAACTAAATCAGCACACTATGTATAACGGACTTTTACATGCACATTCTGGCCTTAGATGGGTCGTTTTAATATTATTGGTAGCAGCCATTTTTAATGCCTTTTCTAAAAAGAAAAGCGGTACATGGGGTGCAGGAGACAAGAAACTTGCCTTATTCTCATTGATTTTTACCCATGCTCAGCTGTTGATTGGTCTCGTCCTTTATTTCATTAGCCCCAAAGTAAGTTTTACTGAAGGCTTTATGAAGAATGATGTTTTAAGATTTTACGCTGTAGAGCATATCTCATTAATGTTGGTCGCCATAGCCTTGATCACAGTGGGCTATAGCAAATCTAAAAGGGCAGCAACAGATGCAAAGAAATTTGGGGCAATCAGCACTTTCTACTTAATCGGTTTGATTTTAATTCTGGCTTCTATTCCTTGGCCATTCAGAAACTTGGGAGGCGCTTGGTTTTAAGTAGAACAGACCATTGGAACTTCAAAGTCCGTTGTATCAACGGACTTTTTTATTGGGGAATACCTATAATTGGAAACTTGATTAGTCTATTGGCTTGAAGCCAAAACTGAATATATCACTCGGTGCAACCGAGCGATTGTTTAAACGACCATTGTTCAGTACCGTCACTGCGAGGCACGAGGCAGTCTCAAGGATCGTAAATCATCAAGTTGTCTAATTCCCATTCAAAATCAATTGCCTATAAAATCGAATTGCATTCTTGTAATCTTCAACAGGAATTCGCTCATCAATGCCATGGAAGGTTTTGATATTGGATGCATTGATATGATAAGGCACAAATCGATAAATATTAGGGCTTATCTCGGTGAAATGTCTCGAATCAGTTGCCGCAATTACCAAGTTGGGCGCGGTCAGCAATCCTTTGAATACCTGTTTCATGCTTTTGTTGATCAAGTCATATCCTTCAGAATCTATTGGCGAAACAGGAGATGGATTTGAGTTGAAACCGAAGAATTTGGTCTTCACACGTTCATCATCGACCACAGCATTCACATGAGTTAAAACATCATCGGCAGTTTGGCCGGGGATAATCCTAAAATTGATCAATGCCCTCGCAGAGGTCGGGATAATGTTTTCTTTAATCCCAGCCTGAAAAATAGTGGGTGAAGTTGTTGTTCTTATCAAGGCGTTTCCTGTACCAGTACCTTCATAAGTACTCACAATCAAGGGTTTGAAAATACCAGTATTAGCAAAAGCCATTTTATTGACAAAGCCCATTTCTGGTCCAATTTGATTGATGAAACCCATCATAGGTTCTGAAAGTGTGGCTTCCAATGGATTTCCTTTTACTTGAGCGACAGCATTGGCCAATACATCTATGGCAGTTTCCGAGGCTGGTTGCGAGGAATGGCCGCCATCCATATCCACGGTAAGTTCAATGGTGGTTGATCCTTTCTCAGCAATACCTATAAATGCGACATCATCCTCCACACCGGGGATTAATTGCTGCGTGATGGCGTATCCTTCATCCAAAATGTAGGCTGCCTCAATACCGTTTTCCTTTAAATATTTAGCAATGGCAACCGCACCTTTTTCGCCACCAACTTCTTCATCGTGTCCAAAAGCCAAATAAACCGATCTTTTGGGTTGAAATCCCTCCGATAACAGTAATTCCACCGCTTCTAAAATCCCCATTACCGAGAATTTATCGTCAATGGTGCCACGGCCCCAAATCACATTGTCTTGGATAGTCCCCCCAAAGGGATCAACCGACCATTTCTCTGGTGAGGCAATGGGTACCACATCAATATGCCCCATAAGAATGGCTGGTTTGAGAGTATTGTCGGTTCCATTCCATTTAAAGAGGTGACTGTATGCATTGAATACCTGATGTTCGAGTAAACTATCTATCAATGGGAAGCTTTCCATTAAAAAGCGATTAAAGGCTTCGAATTGGGTGGAATCAAAATCAGCGGGGTTTTCAAAAGAAATTGTTTTGATCCTTAAAGCGGTTTGAAACCTATCAAGAACAGTATCATTGATCACAATCGGTTCCACGGCTTCAACTTCCATTTGTTTGGAACTGAAAGTGAAGGTTTTGAAAAGGATATAGCCTAAAAATGCGGCTATGAAGATCAGTAGGGAAACAAAGATTTTTTTCATTTTATCAAAAAGTTGACTTGAATTTCGTCAAAATAATTGGCTTCTGTTCCCTGCTGCTCACAACAGTTTTCGAATAATGGTTGTTATACATTTAATTATGATAGTATTACTATTATATTTGTTGCCAAACTTTTGAGATGAACTTACAACTGCTCTTTGATAATCTTACAAATCCAGCCTTGCTCTTTTTTGCGCTTGGTATTTTGGCCGTACAAGTAAAAAGTGATTTAGAAATTCCTCCTACATCCTCGAAGTTCATCTCGCTTTATTTATTGCTTTCAATCGGCTTTAAAGGGGGACAGGAATTGGCCCATAGTGTATTTGACATGGAAATTTTCTGGTCTTTATTGGCGGGTGTGCTTTTAGCACTCATAATTCCCTGTTACGTATTTTTTATGCTGAAAAGGAAGCTTGGCATAATGAACGCGGGAGCTATTGCGGCAGCTTATGGCTCGGTAAGTGCTGTTACATTTGTCACGGCCGTATCTTATTTGGATATTCAAAAAATTGAATTTGGTGGCCATATGGTAGCGGTGATGGCTTTGATGGAAGCTCCATCAATTATTATTGGCGTGCTTTTAATCTCATTGTTCAATAAAAATGCAGGTAGCCCACAAGTTGGATTTTCGAAAATCCTTCATCATTCAGTAACAAACGGGAGCGTAATGCTCATAATGGGGAGTTTGTTTATTGGATATTTTGCAAGCGATGCACAGGCAGAGGGAATTAGACCTTTTACTACCGATATTTTCAAAGGTTTTTTGGCAGTCTTTCTGTTGGACATGGGGATTACAAGTGGGAAGAAGCTCTCTTCATTCATGAAGAATGGTTGGTTACCATTTGTTTTTGCAGTGGTAATGCCTCTAGTCAACGGGACTATAGTGGCTTTCGCGAGTAGTTTGATTACAGAGAGCATCGGTAATCGATTCCTCTTTGCAATTTTAGCAGCAAGTGCCTCGTATATCGCGGTGCCCGCAGCCATGAAATTGGCCGCTCCCGAAGCAAATCCTGGCCTTTATATTCCTATGGCACTGGCCATTACCTTCCCCATCAACATCACCCTTGGAATGCCTATATATCTGTATATCATCGAATATCTATGATCAGCCATTTTCTGGTTCTACGTGAATCAGGACATTCGCTACCTCAGGCAATTGATTTTGAATGGCCTCTTTTACCAAGTGCGCTATGTCGTGCCCATCGGTTACACTGATTGTTCCATCGACCCAAATATGGAGGTCTACATGAAATGACATTCCTGTTTTTCGCACGAAGCATTTTTCCGTGCCTTTTACCCCTTCGACTTGCTCAGCTATTTTTCGAATGTCTTCAATTACATCATCGTAAAGATGCTCGTCCATGATTTCGCCCAAGGCCGGTCTGAAGATGAGAAAGGCATTATAAATAATGAAGCCAGAAGCCAATAATGCCGCCCAATCATCGGCAGTTTCATAGCCTTTGCCCATGAATACCGCAACGGAAATCCCAATAAAGGCGAGTAGTGAGGTAATGGCATCGCTGCGATGGTGCCAGGCATCGGCCTTTAATGAGGAGCTTTTAGTTTCATCGCTTTTTCTTGCCACAAATCGATAGAATATTTCCTTGATCACCACAATGGATGCCAACACAGCAAGGGTATAGGGCTTAGGTATTTTATGAGGGGTCTGAATATTCTGAATGCTCTCGTACGCAATAATTGTAGCTGAAGTGACCAAAAGGCCTACTACAATAAAAGTAATTAATGGCTCAGCTTTTCCATGTCCGTAAGGGTGGTTGTTGTCAGCTGGTCGGGTTGAATATTTGAGGCCAAACAATACCAAAAGCGAAGAGAACACATCGGTGGTGGATTCAATCGCATCCGCTATAAGTGCATAGGAATTCCCAAAAATACCCGCCAATCCTTTGACAATGGCCAGAATGGCATTTACAAAAGCACTAAGTATAGCGGTTCTAATGGCTTTTTGTCGATTCGAGATCACACTTTGGAAAACTGATTAATGAGAATGCCTGGGTTCAATTAAGTCCCATAAGTTACCATATAAGTCTTTAAAAACGACAACGGTTCCGTAGTCTTCTTCTGCGGGTTCGCGTACGAATTCTATACCTCGTTCCTTCATTTGAGTATAATCCCTCCAGAAATCATCTGTATAAAGAAATAAGAAAACTCGTCCACCAGATTGATTTCCAATGCTCTGCACCTGTACTTCATTGGCTGCTTGAGCCAATAACAATGCACAGCCGTCTGAACCTGGAGGCGCAACAACAACCCATCTTTTAGTTTCGGACAATACGGTGTCTTCTATAAGTTCGAAGTTCAATTTCTGGGTATAAAAGGCGATGGCTTCGTCATAATCTCTCACCACAAGGGCAATTCGGGCTAATTGTTGTTTCATGTTAAGGAAAAAAAAATGGCATACCGTTACGAAAGAACGATATACCATTTTATGGTCAATGAAATAATGACTTATTTTTTCAGAAGGTCTCTGATTTCGGTCAAAAGCTCTTCTTCTTTAGATGGGGCAGGAGGTGCCGCAGGAGCTTCTGCTTCTTTCTTTTCTACTCTTTCTTTGATTTTGTTGTAAGTTTTTACCACCATAAAAATGGCGAAAGCCACAATCACAAACGTAATAATGGTATTGATGAAAAGGCCATAAGCAATGGCGACTTCGGCAGCACCTTCTTCTGGGCCAGCGGCTTGCAAAACAAGTTTAAACTCAGAAAAGTCAATACCACCTAAAAGGATTCCGATAGGGGGCATCAAAATGTCATTCACAAAGGATTTTACAATGGCGCCAAAATAGGTTGCCATGATTAAACCGACCGCAATTTCGAGTACGTTACCACGGATTAGAAACTTCTTAAATTCATTCATAATTGGTTTTGTTAAGGTTGAATACACCGAATAGTTGAGATGGGACCATCTTTGGCCATTCCTGAACGGAAGATAAATAAAACTTCAATTAGTTTAAGGGTAATTTTTTGGTTTGAATTTAACAATCAGAGATTCAGTGTTTTAAAATACTGTAATATTATTTATTGTGAGGTGATATAGGTTTTAGGAAAAGGAAGTCTGAAGTCCTCACATGAAAGCTGTGCATCTAGGCCGACATCGCAGGTCAGGCTGGTTTGTAAGGGAAATGTAAGTCTAGTTTAGTTTCGCTGTAATCTAGGATAGAGAAAAGTAAGGCCGATTCTACGGTTTAATCCACAGAAACCTGCAAAAAAGTAATGTTGGCCAATAACTGCTAGTGATTATTAGCATCAGTTAATTGCTTGAATAGTTTCGTGGGATCCTGTCGGTTGTCCCAGATCAATAAAATTCTCAGGTGTTCGGGTAAGTTCAAGTAGTAAAGAGAAACTGATTTGTGAACGACTAGCTTTCTAACTTCGCTATCCTCAAATGTTGGGGCAAGTTCAGGATTTCTCTGAATCTGATCGATGCGAAAGTTCAATTGGTTTAGAAATTCCGTTTTTACCTGTTCGTTCCAGAGTTCGGATAAAAAAGCTGATGTTCGTCTGAGGGATTTTCTGGCAGTTGGAGACCAAATCACCTTCTTCATCACTCTTTCATATTTAAGATGTCTTGAGCCGAAGTATGTTCAACGCAATCCTCAATGGGTTCCGAGGCAGACATATTTAATAGTTCAACAATCTCCTTTGGCAAAGAGCCGATCGATGTTTTTCGGTAGCCTTCAATCTGATTGATCACAGTTTCGTCATCAATATTGGTGATCCAGTTAATTAAGGATATTTTTCGTTGTTCAATCGTCATATTTCAAAGTTAGCGATTTTTCGTATTGAGGTCAATTGATCTTAACATTCACATTTGGGCCATACACAATTCCTTTTTTATGGCTGCGATGCTAACATGTACAGACGATTTAAGACAGACTGTCCGTCATTTCCTCCAAGATACATCGGGGACTGGGAATCCCCATGCTTACCGAAATTATTAATGATAGACCTCCAATTCCTATTTTAGACCCATCCAAAATAAGAATCACCATCCTTTCTGTTAATTCTAAATGCATTCCATTAAATTCGAGCCAAACAAACGTTCGTTATGGGATTGACATCTGCACAAAAAGACATTTTAGACAAGGCGGTTTCAGCTTTGCATACTCGTGGTTTTCATGCACAATATCCTGAGCATCCATCTCCAGCTATTTATGGAGAAACCGCTGATGCTGATGGGAAAGAAGCCTTCAAGGCTTTGAGAAAAAAGAATTTTGACGAGCTAGGCCAAGAAGGTGCTTCAGCTTGGATAGGCGAGGAAGAATCTCCTTATTTTCAGGCGCCACTCGGTCCAAAGTATCCTTCATTCTCTACAGAAGAATTGATCGCTAGGGCTGAAAAGGGTTTCCATTCATGGAGAAAAGTAGCTTTGGACGATCGCGCTGCCGTGCTGATCGACTCGTTGGAGAGATTTTCTAAGCGCTTCTTCGAAAATGCTTATGCCACAATGCATACCACTGGTCAAGGCTATATGATGGCTTTCCAAGCTTCAGGGCCGCATGCCGCTGACAGAGCATTGGAGGCAATTGCCGCTGGTTATGATGAATTGAACCGCTTTCCTTCGCATACCCAATGGGAAAAACCAATGGGTAAGTACAATCTTCTGGTCAACAAAGAATGGAGAGCAGTACCAAAAGGAATTGGTCTTGTGATCGGTTGTTCGACTTTCCCAACATGGAATTCTGTGCCTGGGGTTTATGCAAGTTTGATTACGGGAAATTCAGTCTTAGTAAAACCACATCCGGGGGCAATTTTGCCAATGGCCATTGTGGTAGCCGAAATTAGAAATGCGCTTCGCGAAGCGGGCTTCAATCCTGATGCTTGCCAATTGGCGGTAGATGTACCTAGCAACCCAATTGCTTTGACTTTAGCAAAACACCCAAAAGTGAAATTGATCGACTTCACTGGAAATTCTGCTTTTGGAAGTGTGCTTGAGGCTTTGCCTAAAGCAGTTTTCACTGAGAAAACCGGGGTGAATTCAATTATTCTAGATTCTGTGGAGGATTTGGACAAAGTGATTCAGAATATTACGTTCTCAGTGGCCTTGTATTCTGGTCAGATGTGTACTGCTCCGCAAAACTTTTTTATTCCTGCCGAAGGTGTTAAAACGCCTGATGGTATGGTAAGCTTTGATGAAGTAGCACAGAAATTTGCTGACTTTACCAATGGCTTGGTAGACAATCCAAAAGCAGGTCCTTTCGTGTTGGGAGCCATTCAGAACCCAATGACTTGCGATAGAGCAGTGAATGCGGCCAAGGAATTAGGAGGCAAAGTTTGGTTAGAAACCAGAACTATTGTCAACCCAATTTTTGATACGACCAGAACGCAAACTCCGGTAGTCATTGAATTGACTTCTGCCGATAAGGATAAGTTCTCTAAAGAATTATTTGGGCCGATTGCCCTGTTGATCAAAACTAAAAATACTGAGGAGTCTGTGGCTTTGGCGAAAGAATTAGCCGAAACACATGGCGCAATTTCTTGTGGTGCTTACACCACAGATGCTGCTATGAAGGAACATATCGCTGATGAAATGTCTTTGGCGGCTACACCAGTATCTTTCAATTTGACAGGACAGATTTTTGTAAATCAAAACGCTGCCTTCTCTGATTACCATGTGACAGGAGGGAACCCAGCAGGTAATGCTTCTTTCACAAATCCTGACTATGTAAACAGAAGATTTACTTGGGTTGGGATCAGAGAATTGGCGTAAGGGTATTGGGTAAATAGTATTGAGTATTGAAAAGCCGCTGAGAAGCGGCTTTTTTGCTTTAATAACTTTCTCTTTTGGTTTATTAGTGTAGAGACTGCTTCGTGCCTCGCAGTGACGGTAACCTGAATAAGACTGTTCGAAGGTCATTGCGAGGCACGAAGCAATCTTGTTCTAATGATCATTCCTTTACTTTTAACCTAAAGAAGTCGTATTGTCTTTTTTTGAATTCTTCACTCATTGCATGGTAATCAAGTTTTCTAAAGTCTTTCACGAAAATTTCCTGATTTATTTGAACTAGCTTATAACTGTTCTTATTAGGGATAATTTCTGCCATGACTTGACCCTTTTTAACTTTGATTTTCTCGATTAAACTAGCTTCAGTTACTTCGTCAAATGACCTGTCATAAGCCTTTATGTATCGGAGTTCGTTTCCTGAAATTTCAGTTATCCAAGTTTGTATGGTACCGTATGAGTCAAACCATACAACTAGACTATCATTAACCCAGCGTTCATAATATTCGCCATCGTCTATTAGAACTTGCCACTTTCCGTTTAGACTTTCTTTTTCAATAGGCTTTTCACAACGTGAAATAGTTAATACAAATAAAATGGTGAACAGGAATTTCATAATTGATTTAAACTTTCAAGATGTATTATTAAAGGAATTCTTTCTACCTCACCTTCGCCCTTTTAATCATCTTAGCAAAAAGCCCTGGCAAGAAGCGTTTGACATACGCACCATAGGACTCTCGGCCGATGTACACTTCTTGTTTTTGCTTTACCATGGCACTGATGATTTTGCTGGCACATTTTTCAGCGGTAATGCCATTGGCTTGGGCATCGTCCATTTTCTGAAGTTGGGAGCCATCACCGACCAAAGCATTGAATGATACATTGGTTTTAACAAAACCCGGTGCTGCAATGGTCACTTTAATGCCGTCATCTTCAAGTTCGGCCCTAAGGCTATCATAAAAGCCGTGCAGCGCATGTTTTGTGGCCGCATAACCACTGCGATAAGGCGTACCGAAAACACCAGTGAGGCTGGTGACAATCACAAAATGCCCAGCGCCTTTTTTGAGCATATGAGGCAGTAGGTATTTAGTCAATGCAATATTCCCGAAGTAGTTGACTTCCATCAAGTTTCGGTCTACTTCCAATTGCGTGTCTTTCACCAACGAACGCTGACTGATGCCGCCATTATTGATCAGAATATCAACTGAACCAAAAAGCTGAATGGCTGCTTCTGTTTTGGCTTTTAAACTCTCAGCGTCAGCTAAATCGAGGGTCAGGATTTTGATTTTATCTGGATGGGCGCAAAGGCTTTTTACCCTTTCGAGTTCAGATGCTCTTCTTGCCGAGAGAATAAGATTTGCGCTGTGCTGTGAAAGCTGTACTGCCAAAGCTTCTCCAATTCCTGAGGAAGCGCCTGTAATCCAGATGGTTTTGTTATTTAAGCTTTTCATAATTCATCTTCTGTCCTTTGGGCATCTCCTCAAAAGAGGATGATATTTTAGATTTTCTTAAGATAAGTTACGAAGTCAAAAGCGAATTTGTGCTTCTCATCAGTGCTGTGATGGACTCGCTCCAATTCTTCCCAATTTTCTTCTTTGTAAAAAGGGAAGAAAGTATCGGCTTCCTCAATTGTGGTATCCACTTCGGTAATCAACATTTTATCGACCAGTCCATTTTCAATGGCTTCAGTATAAATTTTTCCGCCACCAATGATCATTGCCTCTTCAAGGTTTTTATCAGTGCAAATCTCCAAAGCTTCGGCTAGGCTGTGTACCACATAATGCCCTTTAGGCACTTCGTAATTTTTGTTTCGGGTAATTACTACCGAAGTCCTATTCGGAAGCGGGTTAGGCATTGATTCATAAGTTCTTCGGCCCATGATAATGTGCTTACCCGTGGTGACTTGTTTGAAGAATTTGAAATCATCGGGAAGTCTCCAAAGCAAATCATTGTCTTTGCCGATGGCGTGATTTTTCGCAATGGCGACCACAATCGTCTTTATCATAGCTGTGTTCCTCTTAAAAATGAGCCAATATCCATTCTCTTTTTACCTTCCATTTGTAGGTCGGTAATGGCAATGGCGTTTCCGCCAGTTTGTACATGAAGATAAGTTTTATTGTCGGTTTCGTATTCACCAGGCTTTTTGCCCGCGCTGCCAAAATCAAGTTTTTTTGCCCCGAAAATCTTGAAGTTCTTCCCATTCAAAACTGTCCAGGCGGCTGGGTAAGGAGAAAGCCCTCTGATAAAATTATAAATCTCCTCCGAAGTTTTTGTCCAGTCGATTTCGCAGGTTTCCTTGAAGATTTTCGGAGCGTGTTTGATCTCCACCGCATTGTCTTGAGGCAGTTGAGGATACTCACCTGCTTCAATGGCCTTAACCGTTTTCAGTACTAAACCCGCACCGCGCTGCATCAGGCGTTCATACACATCGCCAACGGTATCATCTTCTTCAATGGTTTCTTTTTCTTGAAAAATGATGTTTCCTGTATCTATTTCATGTTTTAGAAAGAAAGTGGTCACGCCCGTTTCTTTTTCTCCATTGATAATTGCCCAATTGATGGGTGCCGCCCCTCGGTATTGCGGAAGCAAAGAACCATGCAAGTTGAAAGTGCCAATTTCGGGCATATCCCACACCGCAATAGGCAACATTCTGAAAGCCACTACGATTTGCAGGTTGGCATTAAAACTCTTTAGCTCGTCAAGAAATTCGGGAGACTTTAAGTTGGTGGGCTGAAGCACAGGGATGTTTTGTGAGACTGCATAATCCTTGACAGGCGTAGTCGCCAGTTTCTGTCCTCGGCCTTTAGGGCGATCTGGCGCAGTGACTACAGCAACCACATTGTAGCCGTTTTCAACCAATATTTGGAGGCTGGGCACTGCAAACTCTGGCGTGCCCATATATATGATTCTTAAGTCTGTCATTCAGCTTGTTTGGAGAAAACAAAAATAAGGAAAGGAGCTTAGCTTTCTAGATTGTTGTTGGACTTTACAAGAACTCAAACAACTCTATCCCTATTCAACATTGAGCATTAAATACTCATATCGTAGTACATCGTAAATAGAAAAGCAATGAACGCGATTAGGCCAAATATGATAAATACATTTGAAGTCAACTTAAGCCAGAATACATTGATCCCCAAAATTAGGCCTTGATTATTAAGTTTAGCCCACTTTAAATATTTCCTAATACCAAAACCCAATAATACTATCAAAAGGGAATAGAAGCCGTACTCTATTATTTCTAAATCCATCGTATTACTCAAAATCCTTGTACAACAAATACTGCTTTCTTTTGGCTTTATAAGCGTCTAAATCCTTTTGCCAAGTGGCTTTTATGGCTTCTTCCGACATGCCGGCCTCTATTTGTGCTTTCAACATTGGGGTTCCGGCCAGTAAGGTCAAATAGTCTTTGAAAAAGTCGGTGGAGTCCTTCAAAGCCCTGTGATATTCAATCAAATAGCGAAGTGTAAATTCTCTTGGAGCACCCGCATTCGATAAATTCTGTCCAAAGCATTGCTCACCTTCTAAAGGCGGATATTTAGAGCCTGCATTAGGTTTGGGTGTGAAGCCGAACGATCCTAATCCAAATTTTGGGTGCCCAATCACTTCAAAAGGCAAGTCAGTGCCGCGACCAACGCTTACTACCGTGCCTTCGAAAAGCCCTAAAGAGGCATAGAGCGCTATCGCATTGTCAGTCGGTAAATTTGGAGAAGGTTTCACTGGTAAGTCGTAAGTAGCATTATGATCCCAATTTTCCATTTTAATCACCGTCAAATCGGCTTTGACGCCACCTTTGAGCCAACCTTCCCCATTGATCATTTGGGCTAATTCACCCACGGTAAGTCCATGAACGATCGGAATGGGGTGCATGCCTACAAAGGAGTTTACGCTGTCAGACTTTACAGGCCCATCAATGTACATGCCGTTGGGGTTGGGGCGATCCAGCACGATTACTTTCTTGCCATTTTCGGCAGCAGCTTCCATCACATAGTGCATGGTGCTGATGAAAGTGTAGAAGCGAACACCAACATCTTGAATATCAAAAATCAATACGTCCACATCAGCAAGCATTTCTGGCGTTGGCTTTTTATTGCTGCCGTAAATCGAAACGATAGGAATGCCTGTTTTTTCGTCTTTCGAGTCGTTGACTTTTTCGCCATCTGGGGCTTCGCCACGAAAACCATGTTCTGGCGCCATCACTTTTTTAATATCAAGTCCTAAAGAAAAAAGTGAGTCGACTAAATGCGTTTGCCCAATCATCGAGGTTTGATTGACGACCAAAGCAATGCGTTGGCCTTTTAGCAACGGTAAATATTCCTCAGTGCTTTCAGCACCGACTTTGAGTTCGCTTTCTTGCGATTGGCAATTGAAGCAAAGGAAAATAAGAAGGGCAAATAGCAGTCTATTCATTGGGTTCGTTATCTTTGAAATTCAACGCGTCTGTCAAAATTAACCATATTCTTGAACCTCCCTTATTTCATAGCGAAAAGAATCAGCGATCCAGGGGATAACAGCTTTTCTGCGATTATCCATAAGATTGCGATTGCCAGTGTGGCGCTCGGTTTGGCCATTATGATGATCGCCTTTTTCGTATTGGGCGGTTTTCAGAATAATATTAAAGACAAAATTTACAGCTTCTCAGGCCATATTCAGATCAAGAAATTTTCCTTGAATAATTCTTATGAGGAAGAACCCATTGTTTTGGAAGCCGCCAGAATGGAGGCGGTGCTTAAGGATCCTTATGTAGATCATGTTCAAGAATATGCCCATAAACCCGGTTTGTTGACCAAAGATGATGAAGTCTACGGACTGCTTTTCAAAGGTATAGGTCGCTCGTATAACGCCACTTTATTTGATAATTATTTGGTGGAAGGAAGGTTCATCAATTTCAATGATACTACCGAAAGCAACGAGGTAATGGTAAGTCAGCGAATGGCCAAAAAGATGAATTTAAATGTGGATGATTTGGTGATCAGCTACTTTATCATGGATCCGCCAAGGACTCGGAGGGTGAAAATTGTAGGGATTTACAATACAGGACTCGATGCTTTTGATGCTCAAATGATGGTGGGCGACATTAAGGTTATAAGAGGCTTGAATGGCTGGGCACCCGACCAAGTAGGTGGCTACGAGGTGTATCTCAAAGATGTCGCGGATATTGTTGAAGCTGATGATTCCATTACTTCCAAATTGAATGTGGAAATCTATACTGAAAAGGTAGATGAAAAGTACATTCAGATTTTTGATTGGTTGAACCTGTTGACTCAAAATGTCAACATCTTTATTTGGTTGATTCTATTTGTGGCATCCTTCAACATGGTTTCGGTATTGTTTATTCTCATTATGGAACGTACCCAAATGATCGGCACATTTAAAGCTTTGGGAGCGTCTAATGGAATGATCAGACGTATTTTTTCTTATAACGGAATTCAGTTGGTACTTAAAGGATTGCTCGTTGGCAATGCCATTGCCATTGGTTTTGGGTTGTTGCAGGACCAGTTTCACTTGATTCCTCTGGATGCCGAGAACTATTATATGGACTATGTGCCGATTTACTGGGATTGGCCCGTGACCATCGGTTTGAATTTCCTTACCCTGCTTTTGGTGACTTTCGTGTTGATTATTCCTACAGCCATTATTGCCCGAATCAATCCCGTGAAAGCGATTAAGTTTGATTAAAGACCAAACCGCCAGTGGCTGCATCACCGGCCCGACCACTATTCTTGCAGGTGCTTATTTTGTTGTTTTGAGCCTCTTGTGTTTGGAATACTTCTGTCGCTGTCCTCCCAAGGGGGAGGTGGCCTATGGCCGGAGGGGGATTTCATCTATTCAAATTCAATTCCCAATAAGATTGCGACTTCGTATGCAATACTTCTGTACACTGAATTGATAGAAGTTAATACTTCTTCATCTGTATAGCGAATGACTTTGAATCCAAGAGACTCCAATTTCGTTTGCCGAATTTTGTCTTTTTCTGCGACTTCTTCAGAGGTATGAGTTAAGCCATCCACCTATACGATAAGCTTCAATGGTAGACAGACAAAATCCAATATGTATTTGTCAATTGGTCTTTGTCTCCTGAATTGTTGTCCGTGTACTTGGCGTTTGCTGAGTACATATTTCCATAGTGATGCCTCGGCTTTTGTCATTTCACTCCTCAGCTTTCTAGCTGTGTTTTTAAGGTGTTTATTGTAATGATGATTGGTTGGCATTAGGTTGAAGTTATGAAATCTTTTTCTTGCTGTCCACCCCCTGCCCCCGCCATGCTTGCGCTAAAGCTTCAGCATACGCGCAGCGGGGGAGAATGGCAGCTGCTGTTTTTAACCGCCACAGGTGAATTGTATGCACAATGCTTTCTCTCCTGACCAGAGGAAGGAACAAGGTCTGTCATAACTGAATTAGACCCTTCGTTCCTCAGGGAAAGAAAACGGTCATTTAAGCTAATCTTGGAATTTGCTATTAGAAAAGCATTGAACTAATTATTTGCACACTGCTTTTCATCCTGATCCCGACCTCATCGGGAGAAGGAACTAAGGTCTGTCTGTAATTTAAGTTAGACCCTTCTCCGAAGTCTCGGGGCTCAGGGAGCGAAAAGGAGGTTAAGCCGAAGCTTTTTCTTGCTCCAAGCTGTTTTCTTCTTCGAGTTCGAAGTCCCTGCGGTAGGTTTTGAAGAAGCTACCTATTTTGATTTGCATTACACCTAAAACAGCTTCTTTGATAATGCCACCGCTCATTTTAGACTTGCCTTTGGTGCGGTCTGTGAAAATGATAGGCACTTCACCCACTTTGAAACCAAACTTCCAAGCCAAGAACTTCATTTCGATTTGGAAGGCATAGCCCATAAATCGGATTTTATGCAACTCAATGGTTTCAAGCACATTTCTTCTGTAGCATTTGAAACCTGCCGTGGTATCTCTAATGGGCATTCCTGTGACCACGCGAACATAATGACTTGCAAAGAAAGACAGCATTACACGACTCATGGGCCAGTTCACTACGTTTACGCCTGTTACATAGCGCGAACCGATGGCGACATCATTGCCATCCACTTTGCATGAATGATAGAGCTTGTTTAAATCTTCTGGATTGTGGGAAAAATCGGCATCCATTTCAAAAATATAAATGTAATGCCTTTCCAAAGCCCATCTGAAACCATGGATGTAGGCAGTGCCCAAGCCTAATTTTCCAGTCCTTTCTTCGATATGAAGTCGGTTGGGGAAAGACGCCATCATGGATTTTACGATATCAGCCGTGCCATCGGGGGAATTATCATCAACGATGAGTAGTTCAAAATCAGACGGTTGCGAAAGAACAGCATGAATAATATCAGCTATGTTCTCCTTTTCATTATAAGTGGGGATAATGACGAGGCTATCTCTTTTCAATGGTTTTTAAATTTGACCACCTAGGCTTTTGACCCATTTGGTTCTTTATTTCACTAATTTTAGGCTTGTGGAGTTGAGTCCAGAGTGGTAAATAACGTGAAAATTAAAGAATAGTTAATGTTGGTTATGGATCAAAATGTTAAAAAGAGCAAATGTGTTTTCATGGACAGGGATGGAGTGTTGAATGAAGAGATAGGAAGGCATATTTTAACTATTGAAGAATTTGTTATACCAGAGGATGTGCCCAATGGCTTGAAAAGACTGAAAGAAGCGGGCTACAGACTGGTAGTGGTTACCAATCAGAGTGGGATTGCCAGAGGTTACTATGATGACAAGCTGGTTGATGACTGCCATGACTTACTTCAGCAAGCTTGCGATCATGCCATTGATCAATTTTACTATGCCCCCTTGGTGGATAGTGTGAGTAAGTCTTTGATGCGAAAACCGGACTCACTTATGTTCGAAAAGGGCATCGCAAAATTCAATGTTGATGCGAATGCATCTTGGATGATAGGAGACAAGGAAAGGGATTTGGTGCCTGCCAAAAAGCTGGGCATCAAACGGATTCAGATCATGGCTTTGGTAGAAGAAAGCGAATTGGCAGAACATCGGGTGCATACTTTTACTGAAGCGGTTGATTTGATATTAAACACGGATCAAGGGTAGACCTTAGGTTTCATCCTGAGTTTTGCAGTGTTCACCGATATTTTTTGCGAGACTTTGATTGATGTTTCACTTTTGGGTCAAACAAAATCAAAAACTCAAAATATCTCAATTATGAAAAAGAAATCGAAAGTCATTGCAGCACTGGTCATGCTCATTTTTTTGATGAGCTCCTGCGTTTATTCCCTTTTCCCGATTTACACCGAAGACACGCTAGTGTACTTGCCAGAACTTTTAGGCAAATGGAAAATGGGAGAAGATTCGGATGATTATATCATTATTTCGAATGGTATTGATATAGACGGGAGCATATCGGTCACTAAATCAGACAATCTACTGTCCAATGCCGAACCGAATGTTAAAATTACGACTAAGGACTTTAAAGTCACTTTAGATGATTCAGAATACTTAATAATAAAGGGAGATACAATTAGGGACAAAGCATTCATTGAGAATTACTACAAACAGGTCATGGATTCAACATTCACTCAAGCGGGTGAGAAACTTGCGGAAAACTTAAAAGGACTTGGAAATACTTTGAATGATTTAAGCAATTCTGTGAAGCCAGGGACTTTTACCTCTGGAAAAAAGTCGTACTTAATGAAGGTATTTGAAGACGGAGAACCCACCAATTATGAAATGCATTTGGTTCAGATAGGGGATGATCTCTTTATGGACCTGTCCGCCACAGATGATAATTATACGGATAAAGCATTCGAATCAATGGTCTGGTTCCCAGTGCACACCTTTATGAAGGTTAAGCTCAATGGTAATAAGCTTGATTTGATTCAGTTCGATTTAGACAAGCTTAATAAACTCTTCAAAAGCAATTTAATTCGCTTGCGCAATGAGAATGTGGATGGTACTATCTTGATCACCGCTCAGCCAAAAGAGCTTCAAAAGTTCTTGGACAAATACTCAGAAGATGAGTCGGTTTTCGAGGATGGTGAATCATATACAAGGATCCTACAATGAGATTTTTCTATAAATTCATAAGTGCAAAATGGGTACAGCATCCTGCCTTTTGGCTGCTGTCCATTTATGCCATTGGGAGTTACTTCTCCATTGCCATCTCGCTTTTCGCCTTTATCGATTACTTCTATTCAATCCTTTTTCATATTCCATTGCTCTTTTTGGTTTATGTGAATTTGCGGTTGCTCATTCCTCATTTTCTTCAAAAAGGGAAGTACCTGCTTTATGTAATTTTGGTAGCGTCTGATATTGGACTGGCCTACCTGATTCACGAATTCACTTTCGAAATTCTCTTGCCAGTGTTGCCCACTGAGTTCTACATGGTTTCCTTCACCGACTGGCATGTCTTGGTCAATATTTTTGTGATCTACATTGTATTGACCACGCTTTTAAAACTTTCTAAGTCTTGGTACAGGCTTCAACAAGTGGAGAAAGAAAAGGTCGAAATTGAATTGAAATCCTTGAAAATGCAGGTGAATCCACACTTTCTTTTCAATACCCTTAACAGCATTTATTCTTTGGCCTTGGCCAAACATGACAAGGCAGGACCTGCTGTTTTGGAATTATCTAACCTGATGCGCTATATGCTTTACGAAGTGGCAGATAAGCAGGTAGATTTAGAAAAAGAAGTTGAGATGATTAATAATTACCTCGATTTGCAAAAATTGCGTGCCGATGATTCAACTGATATTCAGTTCGAAATAGAAGGCGATCCCAAAGGTAAAACCATAGCGCCATTGCTCTTCTTTCCGCTGATTGAAAACAGTTTTAAGCATGGCGTGAAAGGCGTTTCAGATTCTGCTTTTGTACATATGAAATTGATTTGCGCAGCGACTCAAATTGAATTTCAGATCAGCAACAACAAGGGAGTGGTGGACGACATGGAATTGGGCGAATATGGCGGGATTGGCCTACACAATGTAAAGTCCAGGCTTGAGCTGATTTATCCAAAAAAGTACGCACTAAAGATTGAGGATACAGAAGAAGTTTTTAGTGTAATCCTTAAATTGAAATCATGATCAATTGCCTTATTGTAGATGACGAGCCGCTTTCAAGGGATGTGCTCAAAACCTATTGTGCTGACCATCCGGAATTAGAAATTGTAGGGATTTGCAAGGATGCTTTCGAAGCCATGGCTGCCATGGAAAAGCAAACGGTCGATTTGATTTTTTTGGATGTAAATATGCCCAAACTCTCGGGGGTGAACTTCTATAAATCATTGAATCAAAAACCTGCGGTAGTTTTTACCACGGCTTATCCAGAATTTGCGGTAGAAGGTTTTGAATTAGACGCAGTTGATTATCTACTCAAACCATTTTCTTTCGAGCGCTTTGTAAAGGCCGTCAATAAAGTAAAGGAAAAGGCTGCATCAAATCTACCAAGCAATCACAACGGCTATATTTTGCTCAAAGCCGACAAGAAAATTTACCGCACTCCTTTTGAAGACATTCTCTATTTCGAAGCCCTTGGCGATTATGTCAAAGTCTATTTGGTAGACAAGGTTTTGATTGTGACGACCACTTTAAAAAAGCTGTTGGAAGAATTGCCCGAAACACAATTTATCAGGACTCATAAATCCTTTATTGTAAACAAAACTAAGATTGAGTATTTGGAAGGCAACCAACTCAAAATCAAAGAACAGCTGATCCCGATTGGGCAAGCTTATAAGGAAGAAGTGTTGAAGGGTTTAGGGTAGCTAAATCTCTTTCCTAATTCTACTTAAACTTTGCGGAGTAATTTGGAGGTAGGAAGCAATGTCTTGCAAGGGTACGTGCAAGGCCAAATCGGGATAGCGCTTTAGAAATTCGAGGTATTTTTCTTTAGCGGTGCCATAAACCAAAAATTCATTGTCCTTGATTTTATTGAGTAAGGTTGCCTCGGTAAGGCTTTTGGTATAGATATAAAGCTTTGGAATTTTCTCTAACAAGTCAGTCCATTTGCTTCGAGTAATGTAATGCACGCAAGTAGGTACTACGGCCTGCATATTATATTCCGAGACTTTATTTTCGTAATAGCTTTCTAAATCCACCCCAAACTGGTTGGCTCGGATAAAATACTTAGTCACCTCTGTGCCTTTTTCGGTAATAAAATACGATCTCAAAATGCCCTCTTCTACAAAGCCAATACGATCAGAGACTTGGCCTGCCGATAAGAAATTCATGCCGGGCTTAAGCAGCACGGTTTCATAACTGTCCAAGATCAAATCGTAATCTTTTTCGTGAAGAATACCTCCGAAAGTAAGGGCTGTGCGAAGTTTGGTTTTCATAGTTTAGGCCAGGCCTATTTGCAAGATGCTTTTAGCACAAGATAATACAGCTTCTTTATTATCAATAGGCTTCCAACCCAAAAGCTTTTTGGCTTTCGAATTGTCTAGCTTTCTTTCTGTACCCAAATCAATCAAAATGGGCTTTAAGGCTTTATCGAAATTAGAAATGAAGCGCACCATAAAGTTGGGGAGTAGTTGCTTGGGCACTTTTCGGGTTGGATAGGCCTCTCGGATAATATCAGCCACTTCTTTAAAGCTATAATAACCAGATGAACCGATAAAGCGCTGATTGGCGGCTTCAGGTTTTTCCATGGCAAGTACATGCAATTCTGCTACTGAACGAGCGTCCACCATATCGAAGCCAATTCTAGGAATGGCGGGAGTACTTCCGTCCATAATTTTGAGCACAATATTGGCAGAGGTGCCAAAGTCCTTTTCTAAAACTGGCCCTAAAATGGCTCCTGGGCAAATCGTAGCCAGCTCCATTCCGCTTTTGTCATTTTTAATAAACTCCCAAGCAGCGCGTTCTGCAATAGTTTTACTTCGGAAATAGGGAGTGCTGTCTGCTGTATTATTCGTGTCCGTCCAATCATTTTCGGTAAAAGTGGTGCTGCGCTGATCGGCTGACTTTCCGTAAATAATAGACCCTGTGGAAGAAGTGAGCACCACTCTTTTTACCCCATTTTTTGAAGCGGCATTCAGAATAGCCAATGTTCCTTCTTTGGCAGGTCTAATAAGGTCATCTTCATTTTTAGGCAATGTTCTCGGGAAAGGAGAGGCGATATGTTGAACGAAGTCAATGTTTTGGGTCAGTTCGCCCCAGATTTTGTGATCATTTAGATCGGCTACCGCGAAGCTTAGGTTTTCGATCTTATCGGTATGTTGGGCGATCACCGCTTTGATTTCTTCCATTCTGGATTGATCTCTTAAGGTACCCGTGACCTGATAACCTTTATTCAAGAGTTGAATGGCAGTATGTGAACCTAGAAACCCTGTGATGCCTGTGAGCAATACTTTTGTCATTGTGGTTTTATTTATAAGCTAAAGGTAGGGCTTAGCAATTCTGACTTTACTTAACATTTGGTAAGAAATAATTTAAGCTAGTCGAAAGTTAGAATGACATTGAATAAGAATAGGTCTCTTTTGAATAATCTCTTCTATTTTTAGCCTATGAAAAAACTGATTTTACTCCTGATTTGTTTTTCGTTAGTGGCTTGCCAAAATCCCGAAAACTCAAATTTATCTTCATTCAAAGTCTATTGCGAAATGGTGGCCAATGGCGCCAAACCCATTGCATTGAGTCAACCTTTAAGTGTTGGCGAAGCGGATGAAGTGCAGGCCGATTTCGAAGAAATTTCTGCAGCAAATGGGTTGAAAATATACAGGGAAGATAATTTTCCTGAGACAAGCCTATTCCCTCAAGGTGCTACAAAAGAGAAATCTGTCTTTATTGTTTATAAAGAGGATGCTCGGCTGACCCAGTACAAACAATTGAAATCTGATATTGCTGAAGGTAAAATAGAAAGCATCGCTTTGGCCAGGCGCATGGGCCGCTTGTTGGGCTATGACACCAAAGGCATTAACACACTTTTATCGAAGAATACCGATTTCAGGAGCTATGCTTCTTTCGGGATTGAAGCCCAAACAACGCATTTGTTTTATGCTAATGTGGAGGCTGCTGCCAATTTTTATGCTAATACCTTAGGTCTGAAAAATGTAGGGGATAACCGCTTTCAAATTGGAGAGGATGTTTTCTTACAAGTCAATCCATTGAGTGAAAAACACCCTGCCAATCAGGCCAAGTCTACTGCTATTGCCTTTCTCACTGATCAATTGCCAGCATGGTACGAGTACCTTCAATCGAAAGCTGTGGAAATCAAATATACCTATAAGCCAAAAGAAGGTGGTCCTCATGATGGTTTTGTGGCTATCGACCCAGAGGGCTATTTGCTAGAGTTCGAGCAATTTAAACAACATCCAGAAAATGAACTTTTTGTAGCAGCTTTGGCGCTCAATCCAAGGATCGAAACGGCAGTAGAGGGCTTGAGTTTTTACGGTTCCATTACTTGGACTTACCATCAAGACATGCTTCGACAAGAGAATTTTTACAATGAAACATTGGGTTTTCAGCGAGTAGCAGATCAAGGTTGGACGAAGATTTATCAAACTTCATCTTCTGGCTTTATTGGCTTGGTTGACGAGCGCAGGGGCATGGAAAATTATGCCGATGAAAAGGCTGTAGAATTAGAATGGAAAGTGAAAGATTTAAGTGCTTTGGAAGCTTATCTCTCGAAAAAGGATAGTACTTATAATGGGCTAATTATTGGCCCAGAGCTTTACTACTATCGGTTTGAATAATTTTTCTATCTTGAACCATGATCCAAAACCCACTGTATATCCTCACAGTGCTTTGCGGCCTGATTTTTATCAGTGAGTGGTTGACCAGAAACACTTTCCTCAAGCATATAAGTGGGGCTTTATTGGTGATTATTCTTGGGGCAATCTTGGCCAATGCGGGCTTGATTCCGTCCGCCTCGAACGCTAGCCCAGTCTATGATACCATTTTCCGTTATGTAGCGCCAGCCAGTATTTTTTATCTGCTGCTTGGTGTGGATTTAAAGCAATTGAAGAAAGCAGGTTTGCCCATGCTCTTGGCTTTTGCATTTGGTGCTTTAGGTACGGGTTTGGGGGTTATGCTCGCGCTACAATTGATTGATTACCAAGCAGTTTTTGGAGAAAATTACGCGGCCATAGCAGGCATGATGACAGGCACTTACATTGGCGGAAGTGCCAATTTCAATGCAGTGGCTTTGCATTATGATGTGGTTCGAGATGGGGCGATTTACACAGGAATAGTGGTAGCCGACAATATTGTGACTGCGGTTTGGATGTTGGTAACGCTGAGTTTGCCTGCCATTATGATGAAGCTGCGACCTCATAAGGCATTGATTATGGAAGGCACACATCAATCCGTCAATGATTACAGCGAACGCGAACATGTTGGGCCGCTAAGGTTAGGCCTTATGCTTTTTATTGGCATGACAGCCATGTTGGTTTCTAATCTGTTGGCAGAGCAGTTGAATATCCCTTCCGTGCTGATCCTCACCACCATTGCCTTGATCTTGGCACAGCTTAAAGTAATTCAGGTGATTCCTGGCGCCAAAATGCTCGGGATGTTTACAGTGTATTTGTTCTTGGTGGTGGTGGGTGCTTTTTGCGAGTTTAGCGCACTGGTAGAAGTAGGTGAAAATGCTTTTCCTATCCTGTTATTTACCACAGCCATTGTTGTAGTGCATGGCCTGTTTTTAGTCGTTATGGGCTTGATTTTAAAATCAGACTGGTCAATTATTGCCATTGCCTCTCAGGCCAATATTGGTGGAGGTTCCACTGCTTTGGCTTTGGCCAAAAGCTTTAACCGCCATGACCTTTTATTGCCCGCCATCCTTGCGGGTTCCATAGGCACGGGCGTGGGTACGTATTTTGGGTTTTTGGTAGCGGGGATTTTGTAGAGAGCGATTGCGGTAAATCCTAAGTCACCTCGCAGAGGTCTTTTTCAGTAAAGTAAGTTTTGTGCAGACTATGGCTTTCTTTTTACAATTTTGACAACACGACCATAAATGATCTCCGCTAAATTCCAGTCATATCCATCAAAGTTGGTGGTATTATTGAACTGAATCACCACAGCATCAATGTCTTTGTGGTATTTTGCAAAGCTCTGGTAGCCAGGGAGTAGGCCAGTATGTTCGTACACATAAATGGATGAATAGATTTCCTGTTCCCCTTCATTGAAGACCGAACCATCGTTCAAAGCCCGTAAGAATATACCTACATCTTCTGCTGTCGCTAACATTAGGCCTGTATCTTCCCACTTGAAATCTGTATCAACTCCAACATAATAGCCACTCATCACATCGTCCATGTTTACTTCGCTTTGCGAACCGAAAGTGTTCTTTAGCCCAAGTGGATTTAAAATAGTCTCTTTGATGTACTGCTGATGAGGATATCCGAGCACTTTATCCATGAGATCAGAAATTAACATGTAATTGGTGTTTGAATAGCCATAGTCTTCTCCAGGCTCAAAATTGGCGGGTAAATCCAGCGCATACTCAAGTGTTTCTTGTTTGTTTTTTGGAGGCTTTGTCCAATATGCTGGATGATCTACATAATTTGGAATACCACTGCGATGTTGCACCATCATTTTTAATGTGATTCTTTCTGCATTTTCAATGCGTCCCACCAGTTCAGGAAAGTAATCTGCAAGGGTTTTATCCAAAGACAATCGCCCTTCTTTCACAAGTTTTGTAGTTGCAACGGCCACATATAACTTGGTGATGCTGGCGATTTTGAACAAGGCTTGAGGGTAGGCGGGGATTTTTTTATTTCTGTCGTGCCAGCCTGCAGCATAAAACTCTGCTGGCTGCCCAGCTTGGTCTACATAAACGATCATGCCATCGAATCCGTGATCAATGCCCTGTTCCAACTGCGCTTGTACGGTATTGGGGAGAGGCAAAATCCATGCTTTTACTAAAATCCATGGCACAAAATACAGTGAACCAATGCTTGCAATGATGAATATTAACTTAAAAATGCGTTTTGCTTTTTGCTTTGACATGCTTTTCAAGATGAAGCACCTAAAATAAAGTACTTATAAAAAATGAACCAAGCCCGGTAGTTAACAGAGGCTTTATTGACAATGAAAGTAATTAGTTTTTGAGTGGATTGAAAGGTTTTTGTTTATGCTGATCGTATCCTGGCATTCATATCGGGTCTCCGGTTCGGATGAGGGTACCTTATCTATCAGGATTTCTCACCCAGCTTCCTTTTTCGCACATGACTGGCCAAAATGCGATAATTTTCTTGCTGTACATGCTCGTCTTTCCGCATGGCCCACAGGGCATCTTTGTGTTTTTTTAAATCTTCACCAAGATCGATGATGGGCAAAGGATAATCAGTGCCCAGTTTGAATCTGTACATTTCGGCTTCCAATGGAGAAATTTTCCATGGCTCATGTACCAAATGCGTGGGCAATGTCGATAGTTCAGGAATCCAATGTTTGATAAACACACCATCAGGATCGTGGGAGATGCTGTTTTTCACTGGATTGTAAACGCGGATAGTGTTGACGCCAGTAGTACCGGCCTGCATCTGAAACTGCGGATAGTGAATGCCCGGCTCGTAATCTAAAAATTGCTGGGCAAGGTATTGAGCTGCCCAACGCCAATCTTGAAAAAGGTGATGGGTAAAAAAAGAAACCACCAAAGCCCTCATCCTAAAGTTGATCCAACCAGTGGTATTTACGCAGCGCATGCAGGCATCTACCAGTGGAACACCAGTATGTCCAGTTTGCCAAGCCTTAATAAATGCCTCATTTCTTTCATGCGCCAAAGCCTCATAACCACGGTTAATGCACTCGGTTTCATAGCGACATTCTTGCTCAAATTTTTGGATAAAATGATCTCTCCATTTGAGTCGGGTCGCAAAGTCCATAAATGGCTTTTTGACGCTCGAACTTGCCAAATGCCGTAAAGTAGCCTGATACACCTGTTTTACGGATAAATTTCCCCATGCCAAATAAGGCGAAAGCCGTCCACAAGACTTGCGGCTCTGTAACGGCTTGCTAATATGGCGACTGTAATTGACACCTCGCTGAGTCAAGAAAGAGCGGAGGTATTGCTTTGCCACATCTTCGCCAGCGGGCTGCATGGTTTTTGGGTAATGTTGAAGCTCAGTTTCTAAATGCTCTGGCAGTGAAAATGAGTGTTCAAAGTCAACAGATTTCCGTTGGCTAAAAGTATTTTTGATCAAAGGCTGGTGCATTACGGTGTACCACTTTTTATCCCATTGCTCACGGTTTTTAATGCCACGTATAATGCCATCACGTTGAAATTCCTTCCATTCTATATTTTGCTTCGCGAAGAAGGCTTTGAGGGCAAGGTCGCGATCATAAGTTTGCTGGATACCGCTTTCTTGATAACTGAAAACAGTATCGATGCTAAATTTTTTGAGCAATACATCAAAAAACTCAAGGCACTCTGCGTGAATGATTTCTACTTTTTGATCGTAGGCTTTGAGTTTTTCATTCATCTGCGCTATGGCATTGTACTGAAATTGCAAATGACGGATTGAAGTATCAGGATAGGAAATCAAACTGGGTTCGAAGAAATAGATGATCAAGTAGGGCAGAGGACTGTTTTCTGCGGCATGCAGTGCAGCATGGTCTTGTGTGCGTAAATCTCGCTTGAGCCAAACAATATTAATGCGATTTTTTACTGACACGGGCTGGGTTAAATAGGCTAAGGAAAACTATAGCCAACTAACATTCTCTCTCCGCCTAATGTTTTGGGCAGTGCTTGTTTGGGGTCATAAGTTTTAGAGTGAACCTCTGACATTGTGCACCAGTCTCTTAATATTGGGCTAAAGAAAATGTGAAAGAGGTCTAGTTGAGGTTATAAGGTGAGTGGTTAGTTCTAATTCTTGCACTCAATACCCCACACAACACCAAAGATCTTCCATTTTTTGCCATTGGAGAGCGTGGGAGGAAGTGATTCCGTTTTCTATAATTGCGCCTAAGGCCGTGCCGTTTGTGGGCAGATTGACTTTAAGTTGTTCGGCAAAAATCAATTGCGTGCGGCCATGCAATTTGTAAAGGGCTTCTTTCGCGCACCAGATTTGAGTAAGTTTTGTAATGTCTTCACCAGCCCAAG
>PCUU01000072.1:236-37350 GCA_002786855.1 Cytophagales bacterium CG12_big_fil_rev_8_21_14_0_65_40_12 | reverse complement strand
TGATAGTTAATTAATAGCTGATTTAATGATTCAACTACTTGTGTGTTTTGCTTTTCCATAATTGTATTGTTTGCCTTGTCAACATCAATAAGTGCGACATAAATCCATTGGTAAGATTAATACTTTCTATATTCGTATAGCCAATAACTATAACATGACCCTACAACAACTAGAATATATAGTTGCGCTCGATACGCACAGGCATTTTGTTACCGCAGCCAATCATTGCTTTGTTACCCAACCTACCCTTACGCTACAGGTACAAAAGCTAGAAGACGAAATGGGGACTTTGATTTTTGACCGTTCTCGACATCCGATTGTACCCACACCTACTGGCGAAATGATCATTGCCAAGGCGCGCCAAATTTTGCGAGAATCCAATCAATTGAAGGAATTGGTGAACCTCGAAAAGGATACTATGGCGGGTAGTTTCAGAATTGCCGTAATCCCGACCATTGCGCCCTACTTAATGCCACTTTTTTTAAAGGACTTTACGGCCAAATATCCCGATACGCATCTCCAAATTCGGGAAATGGAATCCGAGGACATTATTCAGGCCTTGAAAAATGATTTTTTGGACATTGGCATTATGGCAACTCCGTTGGAAGAAAGCACTTTAAGGGAAATACCCATGTACCATGAACCCTTTTTGATCTACAGTTCCGAAAATCACTCACTTTATCAAAAAAGCGACCTTAAACCGGAAAATTTGCCTATGCGTGGTCTTTGGCTGCTCAATCAAGGGCATTGTTTCCGCAATCAGGTGTTGAATATTTGTGAAGAAAAAAAGAAGAACGAAACTTCGAGTTTCTCTTACGAAAGTGGTTCCATTGAAACGCTAAAAAACATGGTGCGCTCAAACATGGGCTATACCTTGGTGCCTGAGCTTTCGGTAATCGATGAGCTTAATAGCCCTAAAATTCAACGTTTCGAAAACCCAGAACCTGTACGAGAAATTAGTATTGTAGTGCACAACAGCTTTACCAAAGAGACTTTGATCGAAAAAATCAGAGAATCCATTCTCCCCAATATTCCAGCGAATTTTCAAAAGGGCAAAAGGTTTGTAAAAGTGAAATGGCGGTAATGGTCCGTTCCTTTTTATTCAATCCAAAAACTGATTTTTGCTTTCGTCTTCATGCTAAGGTCCTTTTCGGTTACCTCTCTCAATACTGTTGTTCTACTGGCAACGAGTCCTTTTAGCTCGATCACATGTTTCCCCCTTCCGAATTGAGCAACATCAATAACTGTCAAATAGCCCTTTTCTTGATGCGCTGCATGCTGTTTAAAAGAGTAGTCCAAATCGGATTGCAACTGACCATCGATATAAACTTCAAACATCGAAGTTTGGCATTCGATCGAAGCCAGAAGCCTCTTATCATACTCCTCATTATTTGTCATGGCCTCAATGATCGAGTCTGCCTTCATTCCTTCTTGGAAACCAATTAGAACACTTGGCCGGTATTCCATTTCATAGGCATCTGGACAAATCACCTTCAAAATGGCGTTATTGCCAGGGTTGTACCGAATAAACAATTCCAAAAAGCCATTGCTCACAAACTTTGAAGGGATGCTGGCTGTCCTGATGTATTGCTCCTCCATGCGTGAGTCGTCATAAAAAACTTCGGAGATCATCAATTCTGACTTATCTGTGTACTCTGGGTAATACTTATCTATATTCAGCTGACCTGCCGCCCTAAATGAATACACCACAACCAAAAGCACCAAAGTAAAGCTTATGATGTACTTTTTTTGAAAATTGGTGATGAGGTGGTAATAAATAGATCGATAAATAAAGGCGAAGGAAATAAATGAAAAAAATCGATAGAACGGATAATAGAGAATACTGAACCATCTCGACTTCTTAAAATAACTGAACAATAGGGTGTCCAGAAAAAAGAGGATGGCCATGAAAAAATAGAACATCACTACAATCACCATGAGGATACTTAAGCCTACAGCAAGGCCCGAAGAATCAGGCGACATCATATACTCCACCGAAATGCCCATGGCACTCAAGCCGATAGCAAAAACGATGACCACAGAAATGATAGAGAAGACGAGCAGAAAAGTATAGGCAAAGACAACACTCGAAATCTTATCCAAATAAAGAATCAGTTCATCCAGCGACTTCACATTCTCTGGAATGAACCTCCTGAATTTCCCTTTAAAGCGCAATGATTCGAAGTCGATTTTGCTCGAAACAGAACTTAAGCCCACGATACCAATCCAAAAACCACGCAGCAACAAATGAATCAAAAGATTGATCAAAAAGAACTTGAGGCCAATCGGAATGGTGTTTAAAATAAACTTAATGGAATCATTGATCAACGGATTTACATCATTGGCACCATTGATAAGTTTAGTTTCTTGAAACCTATTGTTAAATGAATTGAACTCTTCAAGCCCGCTGGCCAAAAGAAAAATTGAAAACCCTGTGATCAGCAATTCTAATTGCCAACTTTCTAACTGTAAATTGGAAACCCACCTTCTCAGTTTTCCCTCTTCTGAGCTTTTGGGGCGCTCGGTATTCGACATAGCGTTAAAGGTTAATCTTCTAAAAATAGAGAAAATTCCTAAGCCGCATTCATACGAAACTCGCTTCTAAGAAATAATCATGAAAATCTGAGGGGTAAGCACACAAAAAAAGATCGTCAATGACGATCCTTTCTAAAATCTATAAACTCGAAGGTTGATTATCCTTCTGTCTCTTCAGTTTTTGGAGCTTCAGCTTCAACTGCAGGCGCAGTTTCTTCTTTAGCTACTTTTTCTTTCTTTGCTTTAGGCGCTGCTTCAGTAGCCGCAGGAGCAAAAGATGCTTTTAATTCTTCTTTATCAACATTGGCGATTACAGGAGTAAGCGTCAATTGCTTGATTTTATTAACTCTGTCAGCAGATCTCTGCTTATTTCTTCTCGCTTTTCTTTTTAATCTCGTTATTGCCATGACAGTACTGATTCGAAATGAGGTGCAAAGATAGGAGTTAGATTAGAATTTCTAAACTCTAGTTTAAATAAAATTTTAATAATCTTCTCAAGACTCAACAGATTCAGTCCGTGTTTAGTAGTTTTGCTCTTATTAAAGCAAAAATAATGGCTCAAAAACCTTCATTACCCAAAGGAGTTCGCGATTTCGGTCCAGAGCAAATGACCAAAAGAAACTACCTTTTAGACACCATTAAAAGTGTTTTCAAGAAATATGGCTTTATGCCGATTGAAACTCCTGCCATGGAAAACCTGAGCACGCTCACTGGTAAATATGGCGATGAAGGCGATCAATTGCTTTTTAAAATCTTGAATTCTGGTGATTTTCTTGCCAAATCCGAAGTTTCCGATTTTGAGGCTGGTGCGAAAGAACTAAGTAAAAAAATCACTGAAAAAGGCCTTAAATACGACCTTACCGTCCCTTTTGCACGGTTTGTGGTGATGAACCAAAACGATATTGCCTTTCCTTTTAAGCGGTACCAAATCCAACCCGTTTGGCGAGCTGACCGCCCACAAAAAGGCAGGTATAGAGAATTTTATCAGTGCGATGCCGATGTGGTGGGTACAGATTCTTTGGTTTGCGAAGCCGAACTTATGGCCATGGTTGGCGAAGTTTTTAAAAAATTAAACCTAGAAGACTATCGCGTTTCTATCTCTAGCCGAAAGGTTTTGGAAGGTTTGGCCGATGTGATTGGCGCATCAGATCAATTCAATGCCTTTTGTGTGGTGTTAGACAAGCTAGATAAAATTGGCTTAGACAAAATGCTGGAAGAAATGAAAGCCATTGGCATTTCGACTTCTGGTTTAGAAAGGCTTAAGGCTATTTTAAATATTGATGAACCCAATCGAGACAAAATAGAAACCCTAAGAAAAGTTTTTATGGGTTCAGAGGCAGGTATTAAAGGTTTGGAAGAGCTAGAATCAACTTTCAATTACATGGAAAGCCTAGGGGCTTCTGATCAAAAATTACATTTCGATCTCACCCTTGCCCGAGGCCTCTCCTATTACACAGGCATTATTTATGAAGTAAAACCCACTTCTGTTCAAATGGGCACTATATCGGCAGGTGGCCGATACGATAACCTTACGGGTGTTTTTGGATTACCTGATGTTTCAGGGGTTGGGATTTCATTTGGCATAGACCGTATTCACGATGTATTGGAGGAGCTAAACCTTTTTCCTGTTCATCAACTTGACAGCACTAAGGTGTTGATCACCAATTTTGACGAAAATTCATTGAATCATGCCTTAGGGCTCTCTCATCGCCTTAGGAATAATGGCATCAACTGTGAGGTTTTTCCAGAATCAGCCAAAATGAAAAAGCAGATGAGCTATGCCAATAAAAAGAATATTCCATATGTGATTATTGTCGGTTCCGAAGAGATTGAAACTGACATTTATACCTTAAAAGACATGACTGAGGGCGAGCAATACAAAAAACCATTATTGGAATTGATCGATTTTTTGGTCAAGAAAGCCTGATCAATGGGCAATCCATATTTTTTAGATAAGTTTAGCACGAGTATACCGTTAATCAAGGAATACGATTGAGTCCATGATTGAATTGAAGTGCCAGTTGAACGAATTTATAAGATCCTCGGGACGCTTTGTTCGTTTTGGTCTTCTACTTGTTCTTCTTTTTTTCAACCATGCCCTAAGCGCACAAACCCAAAGTACACCTGTTGCCAATTTTGAAATGGATCAAGTGGTGGGCTGCCCACCTTTCAAGCCTGTACCTAGAAATTTACTTGGTGGAGGCGGTTCAGTTACCTATTATTTTGAGAATACGGTAAATCCAAATATTTGCCCTAATTACCAAGGTGATCCAGGAGGATGCTTCAACGGAGACTTAGTAACAGCCGAAAACATAGGAGAGCTTACAGAAATTGGCGTATACTATGTCGTTCAACTTAATGCCAATGCACCGGCAGGAAGCATAGTTAGTTATATTGAGGTTCGAATAATCGAGCCAATGGAACCAAAGTTCGATTATTATACCTGTGCTGGCAATAACCTGTACCTCACCTTAGACTTTAGCGAAAACGAATACGATGGATATGATATTGATTTTGGTGATGGCACCATCATAAGTTATAATAAAGGGCAATCAAATCCAGAACAAGTCAATCATGAGTATTTGACCAATGGTGATTTTGATGTCAAGGTTACAGGACGAGTGGTAGGCCAAAGTGTCAATTGTGGAGCAAGCACAGTGACGATAAGCACAGACATTCAAGACACAAGCCCTGAGATTCTGGGGCTTGAATTGCAAAGCACTAATTCAGTGCTTATCGATTATAAAGAATTGGACAGGCGTTTGATCCATGAAATGACCATCCAAGGAATTGATGGCAGCCAACTTATCCGGTTTGATTTAGACCCTGTGGCTAACCCAACTCAGTTCCTTTTCGAAGATGCCGCTTACGATTTTATGAATAAGCCTTACTCCATTTCGATTACAACAACGGATTTCTGTAACAATTTCAGTGAAACCTCACCAGCCGCATTCACGATTGCCTCTCAATCCACTGCAGCTTATACCAGCACCCAAATTCAACTCGACTTTGAATATACCACTGGCCTTGAAAATTTGACCCAAGTAGCCCTATTCGAAAATGGAAGTTCAGTGGAAATACTGACTACAGATACAGGCGCAGCACAACGCCTCATAGATGACTGCGCTAGCTTAGGTGAGTATTACTTTCAGGCACTTTTTGGCAATACGATTTCAAAAGGCTTAGTGATTAGCCCCAATTTGAATGCTACATTGACTGCCCCTGCAGTGAATATTACTTCTGGAGAATTAACCAATCTTTCATTTCAATTAGATTTTGAAGACGCACCTGTAGCAGTGGCGGAATACACTGTTTTCAAAAAAGATTTAGATGGTGTTTTCCAGCGCGTTGGCACCAGAAGCGACTCGCGGTACATTGATTCCAACCTTAGGGCAGAGCAATTTGAGCTATGCTATAAAGTGAGTTATGAAGACAATTGCGGGAATATCTCGGAACTCAGCGAAGAAATGTGTTTTGATGTGGCCTTTGCTAATGCACAATACCCCAATGCCTTCAGTCCCAATGGCGATGGCGTCAACGATACTTTTAAAGCAACCCAAGGAAGGTTTGTGGAGTTTAGCATGGTAATCTACAATCGTTGGGGCGTGATTATTTTCAGCACCACTGATCCGGAAATCGGTTGGGACGGCACTACAAATGGTCAAGAAGCTAGTCCTGGTGCTTATGTTTATCAAGTAAACTATACCGATGCAAACAATAGAAGCTATCAACGAACTGGTACTTTAGTATTAATTCGATAGTTTTGACAACAAAATAGCAAGCATATGTTCGATATGATGAAAATGATGGGCAAGGTGAAGGAGATGCAAGCCAAGATGCAAGAAGCCCAGAGTAAACTAGCATATATTCAAGAAACAGGCGAAGCGGGTGCTGGCATGGTGAAAGCGACCGTAAATGGCAAAAAGCAAGTGATTTCAATTGACATTGATGAAAGCCTAATGACCAAATCCGATAAAGAAACCGTGCAAGACTTGACAGTCGCAGCCATCAATATGGCCATGGACAAAGCCGACATCAGCGCCAAAGAAGAAATCAGAAAAAGCACCGAAGGCATTATGCCTAACATTCCAGGAATGGATTTAGGAAGTATGTTCTAATGTCGAAGCTTACAGTTGCCTTACTCAATTACAACGGCAAAAAACACTTAGCTAATTTTCTACCTTCCGTTATCGCCCACAGTCAACCTCATGACATTTTGGTGATTGACAACGGCTCCACTGACGGTTCATTGGCTTATTTACAAAGCAACTTCCCAGAAGTTAAAACTTTGGCTTTTGATAAAAACCATGGCTTTTGTGGGGGATACAACAAAGCATTAGCGCTTATAGAAACAGAATTTGTGGTTTTGCTCAACACCGATGTTGAAGTAACCTCCAATTGGATCACTCCAATTTTAGAATTATTAGAGTCGGATTCTACGATAGCTGCAGTTCAGCCCAAGATTCTTGACCTCAAATCAAAAAATCATTTCGAGTACGCGGGAGCTTCAGGTGGCTTTCTCGATATTTTAGGTTACCCTTTCTGCCGAGGTAGAATTTTCCACACAATCGAAGAAGACCAACATCAATACCAAGATGTCACAGACGTATTTTGGGCCTCTGGTTCGTCACTTTTTGTAAGGAAAAGAGCCTATTTAGAGACTGGTGGCCTGGACGAAGATTTTTTCGCCCACATGGAGGAAATTGATCTTAGCTGGCGTTTTTGGAATTTAGGCTATAAAGTAAAAGTTTGTCCACAGAGTCAAGTCTATCATTTGGGCGGTGGCACTTTAGATAAATCCAGCCCCAGAAAAACCTATTTGAACTTCAGAAATGGACTCAGTATTATTTTCAAAAATGAAAAGGGAATATCGTTGATTTGGAAACTGCCTTTGCGAATAATCTTGGACTGGCTGGCTATTTTGCAGTTCTCCGTACTGAGTGGAATTAAACACGGACTGGCCATTCTCCATGCCCATTTAGACTTTGTGCTATCGTTAAAGGCACAAATCCGAAAACGTAAAAGCACAATTCGCAATACTTTCAACAATCCGCGCTATCACGGGTTTATCATTTGGGATTACTTCTTATTAAAAAAGAAGACCTTCAAAAAGGTGAAAAATTAATTATACCAAACTGGATTTTGTCTTCTGCGCAAGTGCTGGCGAAAATTAATGATGTAGGCCAAGGCAAGATAAATGATAAGAGGCGAACCAAATGTGATGAAAGAGGCGTATATGAACGATAATCGAACAGACGAAGCCGATAGATTTAATTTATCCCCGAGTTTGGCACAAACCCCGAAAGCCTGATGTTCAAAAAAACGCTGAATTCTTTCCATTTTTCAAATATTACCACAAATTTAAGAAACAATTTAATATGGCCGAAAATCGGAAACTATAAAAATAATGTTAAATTTGCAGGCCTAAATTTAAGGCAATACTGTTCCAAAACAATTAAATTCTTATGAAAACCCAAACCGCTAAACTAATTTTTCCACTCTTGATAATTGGTGTGCTGTCAATGTCAGGTTGTGCTTTGAGCCAAATGGTGAAAGCCTCCAAAGACCAAGGACTTACAGTTGAGCCTTCTCCATTAGAGGTTCACGCTAACAAAGTGACATTTACAATGTCAGCCAATTTACCAGCCAAAATGTTGAAAAAGAACAAGGTGTATACTTTGAATACCTTTTACAAATATGGCACTCAAGAGAAAGCTTTAACTCCAATAGTTTTTGCAGCCAAGGATTATCCAAATTCAGCTACAGAGCAACCAAAAGTTACTCAAGAATATACATTCGCTTACGATCCAGCGATGTCTAGAGGTAACCTTCAAATCCAAGGAGTAGCTTCAAATCCAAAAACTGGTGCTTTCAAAGAATCTGAAAGATTGGGCATTGCAGAAGGTTTAATTACAACTTCTACTTTGGTTCAACCTTCATATTATGCATCATACGCTCCTCACGGATATAATGACCAAGAAGAATTAATCCCAACTAATGTTGATTTCTTCTTCGAACAAGGCAGATCTAATTTACGCCCAGTTGAGAAAAATTCTGACAGAGGAACAAAATTCGCTGCTTTCATTGCAGACAAAAACGTAACAAGAACCGTAACTATTACAGGTACTCACTCGCCAGAAGGTTTAGATAGAATAAACTCTGAGTTAGCCTCTGAAAGAGCTGTTGCCATTGAAAAATGGTACAGAGAGCAAATGGATAAATATGACTACCAAGGAATGGCTGGTCAAATCAGATTTATCACCAAGCCAATTGTAGATGATTGGACAGGTTTGAAAACTATGCTAGGTAACTACTCTGGCATTACAGCTGCTCAAAAATCAGAATGGAATGACATCATTAACGGTGCAGGTTCATTTGAACAAAAAGAAAAGCAACTTCAGAAGCTTTCTACTTACAAGCAAGTATTTAAAGATATCTACCCACAATTGAGAACTGCTAAAACTGAAGTTTTAACAGTGAAGCCTAAAAAATCTAAAGAAGAGATTTTAACATTAGCGAAGTCAATTGCAGAAGGTAAAACTTCAGCCGACCAATTGTCACTTGAAGAAATGGCTTACGCTGCTGCTAACACACCAACTTTGGCTGAGAAAAAAGCAATCTACGAAGCTGCTGCCAAAAAGAACGATACTTGGGTGATTCATAATAACTTAGGTGCTGTGATGATGGAAATGGCAATGACTGCTGAAGGCAGAAACAAAACCAACATGGTGAGAGATGCTATCAATCATTTCGAAATTTCTATCCAGAAAAACGCTAACGCTCAAGCTCAAGCTAACTTAGGTATGGCCCGCGAAATGGAAGGCAACATGGAAGGTGCTTTAGAAGCCTTCAACAAAGCCTTGACCATGAACCCAGCGAATGATGTAAGACAAGGTGTAAATGGTGCTAAAGGTGCTGTTGAAATCATGTCTGGCAACTACAGTGCTGCAATTGGTTCATTAGGCAATGCAACAAACCGTTCAGTTGATCAATACAACAAAGGTTTAGTTCAATTATTGAATAAAGATGCAAAAAGTGGCCAAACTACTTTAGAGGCTGTTATCAGCAACGATAGAGGTTATGTTTGGGCACATTATGTTGCAGCTGTTGCAGCGGCTCGTCAAGGCAACGAAAACAAAGTAATTGAGCACTTAAGAAATGCTACCACTGCTGACGCTTCTTTGAAAGCAAAAGCGCTTGCTGACTTAGAATTCAGAGCATTCACTGGAAGCCAAGCTTTCACTGATATTTTGAAATAAGAATATTTTAAACCAGCAAAAAGCCTCGACTTGTCGGGGCTTTTTTATTGCCCATACTCTTCTTAATCTTTCTTTGTGAATTGAGAAGTGAATGTTTATTTTTACGGCCTTGAAAACCCTAGATGATGAGAGAAATACAGTTTCGTGAAGCCCTAAGAGAAGCAATGACTGAAGAAATGAGAAGAGATGAAAAGATCTTTCTCATGGGAGAAGAAGTTGCCGAATACAATGGAGCTTATAAAGTAAGCCAAGGTATGTTGGACGAATTTGGGCCAGAAAGAGTAATCGACACTCCTATTGCTGAATTGGGTTTTGCAGGTATTGGTGTTGGCGCAGCCATGAATGGCTTAAGACCAATCATCGAATTTATGACTTTCAACTTCTCTTTAGTAGCCATTGACCAAGTGATCAACTCTGCTGCTAAAATGATGTCGATGTCTGGCGGACAGTTTTCTGTTCCAATAGTTTTTAGAGGTCCAACAGGTAATGCAGGTATGTTGAGCTCTCAGCATTCTCAGAACTTCGAAAACTGGTATGCCAATACTCCAGGGTTGAAAGTAGTTGTTCCTTCCAATCCTTATGACGCCAAAGGACTTTTAAAGTCGGCCATCCGAGACAATGATCCTGTGATTTTCATGGAGTCGGAAGTAATGTATGGTGATAAAGGCGAGGTGCCAGAAGAAGAGTATTTAATCGAAATTGGGAAGGCTCTAATTGAGCGATCTGGTTCAGATGTCACTTTGGTCTCATTCGGAAAAATGATGAAAATCGCCCATGAAGCAGCCAATGAATTAGCGAAAGATGGCATTAGTGCAGAAGTTATCAACCTTCTCTCTGTTCGTCCTTTAGACTACCCAACTATCATTGAGTCTGTAAAGAAAACTAACCGTTTGGTGATTGTTGAAGAAGCATGGCCATTGTCATCTTTGGCCACTGACATTGCTTTCAATGTGCAAAAAGATGCATTTGATTATTTAGATGCGCCAATCAGAAGGGTAAACAGCATGGATCTTCCGTTGCCTTATGCACCTACTTTGATCGAAGCAATCCTTCCAAACGTAAAAAGGACTTTAGACGCTGTTAAGTCAGTAATGTACAAATAAGAATAAGGCCTAAACTGCCTAAATTGAAAAGTCATTCCCATTAAAATCGGAATGACTTTTTTTATGCTCAAAGGCACTAAAGCGAAGGATCTATACATAAAGCATCTTATTTTTAGCCTATGTCAAAGCTAATTGCGATTGGTGGTGTTTCTCGTTCAGGCAAATCGTCCTTGGCACTAAAACTATCGACTGCCCTGCCCAAGTCCATTGTGCTTCATCAAGACGATTTTGTGAAGTCAGCAGCACAAATCCCGCAGATCAATGGACGCACCGATTGGGAACATCCAGACTCCATTGATTGGCCATTGTGGGAAGAAAGCATTGATAAGGCACTCGCCAAACACGATTACGTAATCATAGAAGGTCTCTTTGCTTTTTATGATGCCTCAATCAATAGCAGAATCCATAAAGCCATTTACCTTTCCATTGACAAGGCTACTTTCTTGGAAAGAAGAAGAAAGGAAACCCGTTGGGGATATGAACCCGAATGGTTTATTGAGCATGTTTGGGAAGCCCACTGGCAATGGGGCTTAGCACCCGAAAATCTCGTTATCACGAAGATGAGTTCACCCAATGAAGAAGAGTTGGAACAGTTCCTAAATTCGATGGTTTAATTGTTTAAGCTCACCAAAATTCTCCTCCTCACAACGCCAATTCCTTAACAGTCAACTGAATACTTCATATGGACTTAAGGCTGGAGTTTGCCAGAATTATTGAATTCGCTAATATTTTCTTTGCATTAAAATCAAAAAGCCATACATTAACGAAGTAATTAGTTGTGTATTGAAAGATGTAGTTAAGAGTCTCGCCCTAATTGTTTTTTGCTTCTTGCTCTGGAATTGCAGTGCTCCACAAAAAGAACCAGACGAAGTCATCAAGGTAGAAGAAGTTGCAGAAGTAGCGGAAGGCCCGAGAACGGCAGTTGCCAGTACAATTCCTACCTACAAATTGGAATTTTCTTCTCTACAACTCAATATGCCTTTGGCAGACTTGGACCAACGTGTTTTCAAACATTATGGAGAATTTTTCACCAAAGATTTTACCATATTTCAATTGGATAGGGTCGATTATCTGGCGGAGTCGCATTATATCGATCAAATCAATCTTTACTTTATTGATAGCGCTTTGGTGAAAATTCAAGCTTTTTTGCGCGAAGACAAATCATCTGACTTGATCAATCAATTCGGTAAGGCCAAAATCGTAGTGAGTGATTATTATAATCGAAAGCTCTTGGAAACTGAAAAAGTACTGGTAAACCAAGGTGGAAAATACAAAATCAATGAAAACCTGAATCAATTCAAGTTGAAATGGATTAGAGAAAACGCTGATATTGAATACGAATTGAATGAGAAAGTAAATCCAGACAGCAGCTACACAACGCCCAAATACGCTTCAATCCTCAACCCAAATAATTTCAAGTACAAGCTTACTTTTCAAGCGAAAGACTTCGACCATCAAATGGCTTGGATCAAATGGGAATCCTATAAAGAATCCAGGGGACTTACCACCACAGTTGAAGAAGATTGATAGTTACTTAGAGCACCTCGGCAAAACCGAAAAATACTCATACTATGTTTCGTGAAAAGATCTCTGCGAGATGACTAAGGTGTGATGATTAAACTACCTCCTCATTCCTCCAAGATTGGCCAAGGCCCTCTTGCCTCCACCCATCTTGTTCATGGTTTTCATCATTTTACGCATGTCGCCAAACTGCTTCATCAGGTTGTTCACTTCTTGAATAGAAGTACCGCTACCGCTTGCAATTCGCTTTCTTCGGCTACCATCAATCATATCAGGATTGGCCCTTTCTGCCTTAGTCATCGACTTAATGATGGACTCGATTGGTTTGAATGAATCATCATCAATATCAAGTCCTTTCATGGCTTTACCCATCCCCGGGATCATGCCTAAAAGGTCTTTGATGTTACCCATTTTCTTGATTTGCTCTAGCTGAGAAAGGAAATCATCAAAATCGAATTTGTTCTGACGGATTTTCTTGTTGAGTTTTCGGGTTTCTTCCTCGTCAAAGTTCTGTTGTGCCTTTTCAACCAAAGACACCACGTCACCCATACCAAGAATTCTGCTCGCCATACGATCTGGGTAGAAAAGCTCAATCGCTTCCATTTTCTCCCCTGTCGACATGAACTTGATGGGCTTATCCACCACAGTCCTGATAGAAAGTGCCGCACCACCTCGTGTATCACCGTCTAATTTAGTCAATACCACGCCACTGAAATCCAGTCGTTCATTAAAGGTCTTGGCTGTATTCACCGCATCCTGACCTGTCATTGAGTCAACAACAAAGAGCGTCTCGGTAGGCTTGAGGACTCTTTTGAGCTCTTCAATTTCATTCATCATTTGCTCGTCAACAGCCAAACGACCGGCAGTATCCACAATGACTATCTTCTTGCCCGTGGCTTTGGCATGCTTAATGGCATTGTTGGCAATTTGTAGCGCATTTTTATTTTCAGGTTCAGCATAAACCTCTACGCCTACTTGCTCTCCTAAAACTTTTAACTGATCGATTGCGGCAGGTCGATAAATATCACAAGCGGTTAAAAGCACTTGCCTACCTTGCTTTTTGAGCATATTGGCCAGCTTTCCAGAAAAAGTTGTTTTACCAGAACCTTGAAGACCAGAAATCAAAATCACTGCAGGATCGCCTTGAATTGCAAAAGTTGATTTTTCGCCTCCCATCATTTTGGTCAGCTCTTCCTGAACAATCTTTACCAATAACTGGCCCGGCTTTACAGAAATCAACACATCGCGACCGAGGGCTTCCTCTTTAATTCTATCGGTTACATCCTTGGCTACCTTAAAATTAACGTCAGCACTAATTAGGGCGCGTCTGATTTCTTTGACGGTAGTCGCTACGTTGATTTCGGTAATTGTTCCTTGGCCCTTTAGGGTTTTAAAGGCTGATTCTAGCTTGCCACTTAAATTCTCAAACATATGCTCAATAATAATTGGAGTGCAAAAATATAAAATTTATCGTCAGCATGCAGGGTGAATCGCTCCTTGATAAATCAAAAAAAAGAAATGCTCTTTTTAAATACGCCTGATATGAAGATATTGCCGACCGAGAAAAAATTCAGGACATGATTAAAGTTGATTTTAAAAAGGACATTCTTCCCCATTTGATTGCTGTTGCCGTCTTTCTGACGTTGACCATACTCTTTTTTCAACCTGTTTTTTTTGAAGGAAAAGCACTTCAACAAGGAGATATCCTGCAATGGGAAGGTGGTGCGAAAGAACTTTTAGATTATCGCGAAGCCACTGGAGAAGAAGGCCTTTGGACCAACTCCATGTTTGGTGGAATGCCTGCCTATCTGATAAGCGTAAAGTGGGGCAATGAATTAATTAAAGGCGCTCATGCCGTAATGAGTTTAGGGCTGCCCCATCCTGTCAGAATCGTCTTCGTTTCAATGGTTTCATTTTACATTATGCTGCTGTGCTTTAAGGTAAGGCCATATATCGCCATCATTGGCGCCATTGCTTTTGCATTCTCTTCTTACAATATCATCGGATTAACGGCAGGCCATAACGCCAGGATCTCGGCAATATCACTTATGCCTTTGGTGATGGCAGGAATTCATTTGTGCTTCACCAGAAATAAATGGCTGGGCTTTAGCCTAACCGCCTTGGCACTTGCCATGCAAATGAGAGTGAATCACTTACAGATCACGTATTATTTGGCATTTGTTGTTGCCATTTACGGCTTAATTCAATTGATCTATGCCGCAAGAGAAGGAAGTTTAAAAGTGTTCCTTCAAAGACTAGGGCTTTTAGTCTTGGCAGCAATATTGGCCGTGGGTACTTTTTTTGGTGAGTTTTACGCGACTTATGAATACGGCAAATACTCGAACCGCGGGGCTTCTGAGCTAAGCGAACAGAGCGCTGAAGAATTGAACATCGATGGATTACCTAAGACTTATGCTTTCCAATATAGCAATGGTTTGGCTGATCCTTTCACCTTATTTCTTCCAAATGCCTTGGGCGGAAATGCAGCTCTAGACATCAACTCAAGTACGGCAGATGCTTTAAGAAAAGCTGGCGCCACTGATGCACAAATCAGACAGACCTTAGGTAGACCTGAACTAAGGGCATATTGGGGCAAAGAAACGCCAACCACTTATTATGCTGGAGCGATTATGCTCTTTTTGTGTGTGCTGGGTATTTTCTTTGTAGAGCGAAAGTATGTCATCTGGCTTATTTCAATTTCGGTATTGGGAATTCTGTTAAGCTATGGCAGAAACTTCCCAAGCCTTAATTACTTCTTATTCGATTATTTTCCGGGCTATAATAAATTCAGGTCTGTCACCTTTACGATGGTAATGCCCATTTTCGGGATTATTTTCTTGGGCATGTTGGGCTTAGAAAAACTGCTCAGCGAAAAACTTGATGAAACCAAAAAGAAGAAACTTTGGATTGCCCTTGGTTCAACAGGAGGTTTAGCCTTGTTATTGGCTGCAATCCCTGGCATCATGGGCTTCAGTGCTCCTTTCGATGCTCAATTACCGGTAGAGTACGCCAATGCGCTTCAAGACGATAGAAAAAACTTATTCAGAGCCGATGCTTTCAGGGCCTTCATTTTCATTGGATTATTCGCGTTAGCTTATTTTTTATACACGATTGATCGATTGGGTAAAGCGGGGCTTTACATCATTCTCATTTTACTCGCTACCATAGACACTAGTTTAATCGCTAATCGCTTTTTGACCTCCGCCAACTTTGCCCGTGCGCCACGCGCCCAGTTCTTTTTAGAGACAAACGCAGATCGATTCATCAAGAAAAATGAAAGTTTGGGAGATCGCGTATTAAACCTAACAGCGCCATTCTACAGTGCGCAATCGGCCTATCATCATAATACCATCAATGGTTATCACGGTGCCCGACTCAGAAGGTATCAAGAGTTGATTGATAAAGACATACTGCCTGAAATGCAGCAAATGATGTCAAATTTGCAAAATGGCAATGATAACATGAGCAGCTTCGGGATCATCAATATGCTGAATACACGCTACTTAATTATTGATCCAAATTCGTCTCAAGGTGTAATCACCAATGGAGCTGCCAATGGAGCTGCTTGGTTTGTGAATAGCATTAAAAAGGTAACTACTACAGACGAGGAGTTTAACTCGATAAGAAGAATTGATAGTCAGTTCGAAGCCATTGTTAATACAGAAGAATTCCCCATAAGCATTGCCAATCCTAGTGCCGAAGGAACTATCAAATTAGTGGATTACCATCCTGGCTATTGGAAATATACCACCAAAAACTCGGGTGAAGGTTTGGCTGTATTCTCAGAAATCTATTACCCGAATGGATTCAAAGTAACCATGGATGGAGAGCCAGTAGACTTGCTGAGAGCAGATTATATCTTAAGGGCATTAGAAGTACCTGCTGGCGAACATGAAATCGTATTTGAATTCAAACCTAGCATCTACACTTCTGGAACCATCATTATGAGAATCTTCTCAATCTTGGTGGTGTTGATGTTCCTTGGAAGTATTTTCTTGAGCCTTAGAAAAACGGCTAATTAAAGCTATTCGAATACAACTCGATCAGTCCTTTACTGGTGATGCTCCAATCGAATTGTTGATCTAAAGCAGATTTGCCATTGACCCCTAGGTGAATGGCATTTTCTTTTTTTGCATAGAGTTGCAGCAGTTTTTCGGCCATGTCTGTTGCATTTCCTGCCTGAAAAACCAAACCACAATTGGCTTGATTCACTACTCGCACTTGAGGAGGACAGTCACTGACCAGCAAGGGTTTTGCCCCAGCCATGTATTGGAAAATCTTATTGGCAAATGTGGTATCGTGGTGCTTGTTGCGATGCAAGGGAGAAATACAAACATTCGCAGCAGCGATGTAGGAAGGAAATAGCGATACGTCCTGCCAACCTTCAAAAATCACCCGAGCTGTTAGCCCAAGTGCCTCGGCTAATTCTTTCAACTGCTTATCTTCTGTACTTTTCCCTACCAAAATCAATTGGGCATTTGGCATTTTCTCTGCCACTAAGGCAAGTGCCTGAATGGCGGTGTCCGTTCCCCTTCTTAATCCTGTGTCACCCACATAAACAATATTGAAATACCCCTTGAATCGATCTTGAATCTCAGGTTTTAATGGGTATTGATAATAAATCTTAGCTTCGATGGAATTGGGCACCACTGTAATTTTGGAAGCTTCTATACGCTCCTCTTGAACAGCAACCTCTTTGGCTTCTTCTGTCACCAGAATAATGTGATCTGCCATTTGCATCAAGCGCTTTTGCCATTGCTTCCATACCCGAGGTTTGATCAAGAATTTACCCGGAAACTTCTTTAAATGTGGGTAAAACTGCATGATCTCAGGACGGTTTTCATGCAAATCCAATATGGTATTGATTTTAAAACCAGCATTGGCCTTAAAAACAGCCTTGGCAATAAGCATATCGTGGATATGTAAGACATCAGGCTGAACGGTCTCAATAAATGTAATAATTGAGTTTCGGATAGATCGATGATATAAAGGGACGGTGTAAGCCAATGCAGATAAGCGATAGGTCCAATTGGAAATTTCAAATCTATGGACATCAATACCATTCCAAATCTCTCTTTTTGGCCTGTTTGAATCACGTTCAAGCGAAAACAGGTGTACTTCATGACCAGCCCTGATAAGGCTAAAGGCTTCGTTTTCTACCCTAGAATCGGGAGGAAAAGACTGATCTAAAAACATGGCTATTTTCACAGCGGCAATTTGTTCTATTCTTCTGGAAATCAAAAGAACAGTTTGCTTGTATGCTCAAAAAGCATTTGCTTATTTTTGTCTGAATCCATGACTCAAAGTACAACACAATTTTACCAATTAGGCGCAGAAATAGGAAAAGCACCTTTTGCTTACCGCAATTATAGCCGCACTAGGAGCGTATCACTCCGCTATTTCCGCTATCGTGTGCTTAGACCATTCTTGAAATTCAAGTATAATCGCTATCTCCAACAAAATACCGAGGTGCCATGGATTGCTCCTGATGCCGTTAATGCTTTGAAATCACTACTTAAACCTGATATGGTTGGTTTTGAATTTGGCAGTGGCCGAAGTACACAGTTTTATGCAAAAAGGATCAAATTTCTGACAAGCATTGAGCATCACAAAGACTGGTACCATTCGGTTGCGAAGACCTTGGAAGACAAAAAAACGGAAAATGTGAACTTAGTGTATATTCCTTCGGACCTTGACGCCCCATCCCAACACCTTTCAAGTGAAGCCCAACTTTACATGACCATCGAGGAATACCCTGTCAAGGACAGTGCTTTTTCCACCTATTCAAATAGCATTAAGCAGCAGGATGACGAATCGTTAGATTTCATCGCCATTGATGGCAGAGCAAGGGCAACATGTCTGATCAATGCCATTCCAAAACTCAAAAGTGGTGGGATTTTATTGCTGGACAATTCGGAACGGCAGAGATATCAACAGGCAAAATATATGATAGCCCATTGGCCAAAAATAAATACTACCAACGGATTGACAGACACCACAATTTGGCTTAAACCTTAAATCAAACCACCCCTTCCAACATTGGGCATAGTCATAAACCAAAGCATCAAATCATCCATAATCGCCTATTTGGGTGTAATCATCGGCTATGCCAATGTACTTTGGCTTTTTCCTTACTTTCTCGAAGCGGAACAAATTGGGCTTTTCCGATTGATTCAAAGCGCTGCTTTTTTGATGGCTACGTTTGGCCAATTTGGCCTCGGTTCTGGCTTGGTCAAGTTCTTTCCTCGTTTCAAAGAAGAAAAAGGCTTTCTGACCTTTATTCTCATTGGTGGGGCAGTCGGCTCATTGGTTTTTTTTCTGATCAGCCTTCTTTTCAAAGCCCAGATTACGGCCTACTTTTCTAGGGAATCCGCTTTGTTTGTTCAGTATTTTGGCATCACACTCATCATTAGTTTCTGTTTAGTGCAATTTCAGATTTTTGAGGCTTATTGTCGAAGTCTGCTCAAAATTGTAGTACCCACCTTCATCCGCGATATTCAATTGCGCCTAGCTGTTACTGCCTTAGTGGTGCTGTTTGCGCTTGAGCTTATCACTTTCGATATGCTCATAAATTTACTTTTTGTGGTCTATGCTTCTTTGGTGATATCGGCCATTGCTTATCTCATTTCAATCAAATCCTTCAAGGTCAATTTCGATTTTCAATTTCTTCGGAATGGCAAGCTGAGAGAAATCCTAACCTACTCTCTCTTTATGCTGATTGGTGCTGGTGGCACTCAAATCGTGCTTCAAATCGACAGTATCATGGTCAGCGGAGCTTTGGGTCTCGATGCCACGGGCATTTACACCATTGCCTTTTTTATTGGGGTGGTGATTGAAATGCCAAAACGATCGATTACGCAAATTTCGAGTTCATTGATTGCTCAAGCTTTCGAAAAGAAGGACATGGCGGCAGTTGGAAAACTCTACAAACAGACTTCTATCAATCAAATGATCATTGGCAGCCTTTTATTAATTGGTGTTTGGGCAAATCTTGAAAATCTTTATTCCTTTATCCCCAATAGTGAATTATACATTCAAGGGATCAGTGTTGTACTTTTTATTGGTTTGGGAAAACTAAGTGACATGGTTTTCGGAACAAATGGTGAAATCATCGTAATGTCGAAGCACTACAAATTCAATGTGTTTGCCGTGGCCATTCTTGCAATTTTGACCATCCTTTTAAACCTCCTTTTGATCCCGAAGTATGGCATAGAAGGCGCTGCCATTGCTTCCTTTTTAGCCATGCTAATTTTCAACTTGAGCAAATTTGCCTTTGTTTGGATCAAGTTTAGGATTCAACCTTTTTCGTCCAATACTTTAAAATTTTCGGGGATTGTTGGGCTAATACTGCTGCTGAACCATTTCCTACCTCAACAAGAAAATGCACTTTACGATATTGTGCTCAGATCGGCAGCAATCACTGTTGCTTTTTCAATCCTCACAATTGGTTTGAAAATTTCTGAAGAAGTGAACAGTCTTTATGGAAAGCTAATTTCGAAAGTATTTAAGCCTTAACTAGCGGAGCGATTTCAGCAACTGATCTAAATCACCAGTAAGCGATTTTCGCTCAAAACGACTGATATTACCACTATCCTTTTGTGAATTTCCAGCTTGCCATTGTTGATAGGCTTCAATTAAAAACACCTTTAATTCGGCTGAACTTTTCGAGTCGAAAACTTCACCTGCCTCAGTGGCCTTCAATATTTGAGACAAATCACTATCTCGATTTCCTACACATAAAATAGTCCTTCGCGCACCTAAATATTCAAAGAATTTACCTGGTAAATGTCCTTTTGCATTTTCGGAGTCGTTTTGCAGCAGTAGTAGCAAGGCAGACTGATCATACTTTTCAATGACTTTGTCATGAGGTAAATAGTTCTCCTTTTGGATCAGCGGTTTTAGATTTGGGTAGTTTTCAAAACTCTTCAGGACATCGTCACTTAGAATACCGATGAATTCAATTTTCAGATCATTGTTAAAAGCACCTTCTGAAACCATTGCTTCTAAAACAGACCAAAGCCATTCTGGATTTCTATAAACATTGAGCATACCGATATGGCTAATTACAAATTGTGCTGGTCTGCCTACCTTCTTTTTAGTTTTGAAATCAGCAGCATCAAAGCCATTTGTAATCACTCTCGTTCTTTTTGCACCAAGCTTCTCGAAATCCTTTTTCCAGCTATTGCTTACTGTAAGCACACAATCTGCAGATCGTATGACATTCTGCTCTAATTGTTGATGCCTCGCCCAAGCCCATTTGCTCATCTTGAATTGGCTAAGGATATCCCACTTTGTCCATGGGTCGCGAAAATCGGCTATCCACGTCAAAGCAGGTTGCCTCATTTTCAACTTTAAGCCTATCAAGTGCATTGAATGTGGCGGTCCGGTTGTAATAATGGTTTCAATTTGATTGGAAGCCAAAATTGAGGAGATATAATTGACCGAAGGTTTGACCCAAAACAAACGTGGATCCGGAATGAATAAATTACCTCTGAGCCATATCGCTAAACTAGAAAGCAGTCCTTTCTTCCCCCCTTCCAAGACCTGCCCCTGTTTCAATTCCTTTCTACCCGAAAGTTTCTTAAAAATTGAATACGGCTCCCAAATGGGAAATTTCAATACTTCCACTTCTTTAGGAATGTCTTCTAAAAGTGACGAGTCCTTTAAATCGAAATCTGGATTTTCAGGAGTGAAGATGATCGGCTCCCATCCGTATTGAGGTAAATACTTGGCAAACTTGAGCCATCGCTGCACACCCCCCCCCCCACTCGGTGGCCAGTAGTAAGTTATGATCAGCACCTTTTTGGCAGAAGTTTCGCTCATGGCTCAAAGATGTAAAGAAAAGGCATTAAGTAACAACAGAAATAAGACATAGGCTTTGATTAAAGCTTAGCTTTGCTTTTCTACCGAAAAAAAATTTAATTCGGAGCGTCATTAGGTCAAAACAAAAAATACAACAATGGGATATTTACCAATCATAGTGGCCATACTAGGCCTGATTTTTCTCTTTTCAATCTATACTTATAACCTGCTAAAACCACGCAAAGCCAACATCAACCTCGTTGTGAATCAGATGGCAGAGGTAAGCAAAAACAGAAAACAACTTATCTTAGCTTATGATGCATCGCACCCAGGTACTGCCATTTCAGATGTAGCTGACCAACTTAGGAAAACTTCTACAGATCGCTTCCAGAGTTTTAATAAAGAAGAAGGAATAATGCACGCCATTGATATCGCAATTGATAAACTAGAAGATGCTTCATTGGCGGCCAGATTAAAAGAGTTGAATGCTCAACAGGAAAAATTGATCGAAAAACTGCGCGGCATTTCTTCTGAGTACAATACCTTTATTTCAAAACCACCTGCAAGTATGGTGGCATCGCTTTTCGGCTTCAAGCCCTTTTAAACTTGCATTGCTTTTTCGATGTGATTTAAAATTTTATCGAGATCATTTGGGCTGAACCAAGTGATCTCTTCGTTTTTCTTGAACCAAGTCATTTGGCGTTTGGCATACCGCCTTGAGTTCCTTTTCAATAAACGAATGGCTTCTTCCTTGTCATAATCGCCATCCAAAAAGCCGAAAATCTCTTTGTAGCCTACGGTCTGCAGCGCATTCAAATCGCGTTTTGGATAAAATTGTTGGGCTTCTTGGAATAACCCTTTGGCAATCATTTGGTCCATTCTTACATCAATTCTCTTGTACAATTGCGCTCGATCCATTTCCAAACCAACCCAAATCATTCGAAACGGCCTTTCTACCCGCTGCCCTGTCCTAAAACTGCTGAATGGCTTTCCAGTACTTCGGATTACTTCAAGCGCCCTAATTACTCTTTGGGGATTATTGAGATCAACCGATGCATGATATTCAGGGTCGCTTTCCTTGAGTTCTTCTTGAAGTTTAAGAAGGCCTAACGTTGTTAGTTCCGCGTTCAATTTCTCTCTAACCCCATCCTCCACTTCAGGTAATTCGTCCAGTCCGTAAGCAAGTGCGTTCACGAAAAGGCCAGAACCGCCCACCATTATCATTGAATCAGAATTTTCAAAAGATTTACTTATAATCTCTAAGGCCTCGTTTTCGAAATCTCTTACATCATACTCCTCTTCAATGGAAAGGGAATTAATCAAATAGTGCTTTGCTTGGCTCAATTCCGCGGCATCTGGTTTTGCCGTGCCAATTTCCAATTCACGATAAAATTGCCGAGAATCAGCCGATATAATTTCAGCTCCAAATTGATTTGCTATTTTTATCGATATCTCTGTTTTGCCAACCGCAGTTGGTCCCACTATCGCAATAAGGAATTTATTGGTTTTCATATTGGAAGAAAATATCGACTTTGAAGCATGCACAAAAGATCGATGCATTATCTTGGGCAAAGTAAAGGCTAAATTCTATTGTTCGATATAGTATCCATGAATTTTCAACCATAAAGGAGGGCTAAAGTGAATAACGACATCATTGACTTCGAAACCTATAATGAACTATTGAAATACGCTTCAAAAGCAGATGTTTTAGACATTTACAAGGAGTTTGAACATGAAACAGGCCACTTTTTAAGTCTATTAAAAAGTCTAAATTTGGAAAATGATAGTCCTGAAATTTTAAGTATCTTGCATACCATCAAAGGAAATGCAGCATCTCTAGGTCTTAGTGCAATGGCAGAATATTCAGAGCAAAGCGAAAGAGCAATAAATGAATCACGAATGTCGAATGAAAATGACATTTATACGAAACTCCTTGAATTCTATTCTAAATTCTCGGATAATTACGAGAGACTTTTAAAATTATGGTAATGACTGAAGTTGTGTACAAAAATGTACTTGTCGCAGAAGATAGTTCTGTTATTCAGAATCTTTTAAAGAAGATTCTACTTTTTGAAAATTGCAAAATCACTTCTGCAAAAGACGGACAAACTGCACTGAATAAGTTCGAAGATGGAGAGTTCGATTTGGTGATAATGGATTTTAATCTTCCTGCAATTAGCGGCTTTGAGGCTATTCAAAAGATCAGGTCACTTAAAACCAAAAAAGGAAAAGTGCCTATCATTGGCATTTCAGGCAATGCAAAAAATTTGCCTACATCTGCGTTTTTTGAGGCAGGAGTGAATGACTACATGCAGAAGCCGTTGGATTATGATAAACTCATAGAACTCGTAAAAAAATACACAGGCGATTCTGAATGAACATTCGATACACGAAACAATTTTTGAGCAAACTCGAAGATATTTTCGCGGAATCTGACTACGCTTTGAGGTATGAGAAGGGAAGTTTTAAATCAGGCTATTGCCTTCTCAACGATCATAAAATCGCTATCGTGAATAAGTATTACACCACGGAGGGCAAAATCAGCTGCTTGATCGACATTCTCAAGGCAATAAAAATAGATAACTCCAAGCTCAACGAGAAGAACAGGACACTTCTTTTGGAGTTATCTCAAATCGAAATAAAGCTGTGAAAATCACCTTTTTAGGATCAGGCACTTCGCAAGGCGTTCCAGTAATTGGCTGTCGTTGCGAAGTTTGCTGCTCACTGGATTTCAGAGATAAGAGACTAAGGTCTTCTATTCACATCGAAATTGATGGACTGAGCCTTATCATTGATTCTGGCCCAGATTTTAGACAGCAAGTGCTGAGAGAAAATATAACGCAGCTGGATGCACTGCTTTTTACCCACGAGCACAAAGACCATACCGCAGGAATGGATGACATTAGATCCTTCAATTTTCTGCAAAAAAAGGACATGCCTATTTATGGTAGGGCTAATGTCATCGATCAACTTAAAAGAGAATTTGCTTATGTTTTTGAGGAAACTAAATACCCAGGTATTCCAAGGGTCGAGGTCAGGGAAATAGTCAATGCGCCTTTTCAAATCGAAGGTATAACCATTACTCCAATAGAGGTAATGCATCACAAATTGCCTGTTTTTGGATTCCGAATCAATGATTTTACTTATATCACCGATGCCAAAACTATTTCTGAAGAAGAAAAAGAGAAAATCAGAGGCACCAAAGTTTTGGTGTTAAACGCACTGCAAATAGACCCCCACCAGAGTCATTTTACCTTTGAAGAAGCAAAGGCATTAGCAAAAGAAATCAATGCTGATCATACCTATTTCACCCATATGAGCCATCGAATTGGCAAGCATAAAAAAATCAGCGAAAGATTGCCCAGCAATATCGAATTTGCTTACGATGGACTGAAAATCGTGGTGTAATGCACCTTAACTATTATACCCTTAAAAGGCTTTCTGAGCCATTGGCCGTTTTACTCTCAGGCGGTATAATCAAGGCCGCATTTAGCCAAGAAAAGGACGAATTGATTTTAGGTTTTTCCTTAATAGACAATTCAGACTTCTTCATCCGTGCCACACTTCAAAGCGACTTCACAGCCCTATCTTTCCCTAAAGATTTTGCCCGAAGTAGAAAAAACAATGTTGATCTTTTCCCTTCCATTATAAACCAAAGAGTTACATCAGTCCATCAATTCGAGAACGAACGCGCCTTTTATATTGGTTTTCAGGACCAATCTAAGCTCGTGTTCAAAATGCACGGCAACCGCTCCAATATCATCCTTTGCAAAGAGGGCAAACAAAACGAATTGTTCAAAAAGAAACTGAATAAAGACATTGACCTTAGCATAGATGGTCTGGAACGTCCAATTCAAAGGTCTTTGGCCTTGTATCAAGAAGTGCCTGATTACACTCAATTTTACCCAACCTTCGGTAAGTTGGTCAATCAATATTTATCAGAATTGAATTTTGAGACATTGAATCTAACCGACCAATGGAACCTTCTACAGGAGATTGAAAGACAAATCGAAAACAATCCCTTCTTCTTGATCAAAGTAAAGGATGCTCCAGCCTTAAGTTTGATCGACCGAGAAAATGGGGTTAGGCTGTCTGACGATCCTATTGACGCACTTAATCAATTCTATCAAAGTTACCATCGGGATTATCTCTTTGAGCGAGAAAAGAACAAAGCTATTAGTACAATTGCGAAGCGGATTAGTCAAGCAAAAGCCTATATCCAAAAAACTGAACACGAGCTTGAAAAACTAGAAACTGCCATCCCTCCCAATCATTTGGCAGACATCATCATGGCCAACCTTCATTCTATTCAAAAAGGAGTGAAATCAATTGTTTTGTTCAATTTCTATACAAATGAAGAGGTGGAAATCAAGTTGAACAAAGATCTGTCGCCCCAGAAGAATGCCGAAAATTACTATCGAAAATCCAAAAACAGAGCAATAGAAATCGATAAGCTCACAGAAAACTTATTAAATAAGGAAGATCAAATTAATCATTTGACCCTTCTTTCCGAGGAAATTACCCGAGCCGAGTCGATTAAATTGTTAAGGCAAATCATAAAGTCATCCCCATTTTTTGACGAAAAAGAGAAATCTGAGAACGTACTTCCCTACAAATCATTTATGCACCAAGGGTATCAAATTTGGGTTGGAAAAAATGCCAAGTCCAATGATGAACTCACTCTCAAATACGCTTACAAGGAAGACATTTGGCTACATGCTAAAGACGTTCCGGGCTCGCATGTACTCATCAAGCACCAATCAGGAAAAAACACCCCTGCAAGCGTTATTGAGCGGGCTGCCGCTTATGCTGCCTACTATTCCAAAAGAAAAACCGATACGTTGGTACCGGTTATCTATACTCCTGTGAAATATGTACGGAAGAAAAAAGGTGCAGCTGCAGGGCAAGTTTTTGTAAGTCAAGAAAAAGTGCTCATGACTCCCGCCCTAGGGCCTCAAGATTAATCTGCAACGTTTAACTTCAACATATTTGTTCTCCCCATTCCTTTTAAAGGCATACTTGCTGTGGTAATAAAGGCATCGCCTTTTTCTAGGTGACCGTTCGCCTTTAAAATGTTCTCATGGTCTTTAAAAGTCTGATCTGTAGACTCACTGCTATCGTAATAATAACCTCTTACCCCCCAAATCAGAGATAATTTTGTCAACAACGACTTCTCTGGAGTGAAAATAAAAATATCAGCGTGCGGTCTATGTGATGCTAATTTGAAGGCTGTATAACCAGAAACTGTGTTACCTAGCACCGCCTTTGCATCAACTCTATCACTCAACCTACAGGCCGATAGCATAATATTATCGTTCAAATAGGTAGCACTTTCCTTTTTAGGCTCATAAAAGTGATTGTAAATCTTGGTGGCCGAACTCTCAACTGCTGCTATAGTACGTGCCATGCTCTTTACGGTCTGAATAGGATATTTACCCGCAGCAGTCTCAGCAGACAACATCAGTGCGTCAGCACCATCTAAAACCGCATTGGCGACATCATTGGTTTCTGCTCTGGTCGGCCTTGGGTTTTTAATCATACTCTCCATCATTTGAGTGGCAATGATCACAGGCTTGGCAGCCAGGTTACACTTCTCAACCATCATTTTTTGGGCAATCGGCACTTCTTCCATTACGATTTCAACTCCCAGATCGCCTCTAGCGACCATCAGCGCATCTGACTCTGCGATGATTTCATCTATATTTTGAAGTGCCTCAGGCTTTTCAATCTTCGCAATAATTCTGCAATCCTTACCCGCTGCTTTGATTCTTTGCCTCAAATCACGGATATCATCGGCATATCTAACAAAGGAGAGAGCGATCCAATCCACATTCTGCTCTAAGCCAAATGCCAAATCCTCAATGTCCTTTTCTGTAAGCGAAGGCGCAGATACCTTAGTGAACGGAAGGTTAATTCCTTTTCTTGATTTTAAAGAGCCACCATATTTTACGGTGCAGGTGACGTCAGATCCCTTGATCGATTTAACCGTCAATTCTAAGTTTCCATCATCGATCAAAACCATATCTCCGGGTGCTACATCTGTAGCAAGGTTTTCATACACCGTAGAAACTCGTTGGGCATTGCCTACGCACTGTTCTGTGGTGATGATAATATCTTGGCCAGGCTGGATCATTACTTCACCACCTTCAATCTCTCCCACCCTGATTTTAGGGCCTTGTAAGTCTTGTAGAATGGAAACGTTTGTTCTCAACTCCACATTAAGGTCGCGAATTCGCTGAATGATTTCAGCTTTATTCTCGTGTGAACCGTGGGAAAAATTTAGTCTGAAAACATTTACGCCTGCGTAAATTAATTCTCTCAACACATCAGTAGATTCGCTTGCAGGACCAACGGTCGCTACGATCTTAGCCTTATTAATAGTCGCTTTATGACTCATTTTAAAATATTAGATTGTCTCTTGATTTTAAAGCGGCCGTATCAACTATGACCGCAAATTGGACGAAAGGTATTTGTTTGATTTTTGAAATGAAAGAGTTTAAATCAAAACTGTCGGATTCGTTTTCCAACATTACAAAGTAATCGAAATTCTTTAACTCTGGGATTAAAAAAGCATTAAACTGTTCCTCGAGGTCTTCCGCCCTGTTTTTTAAAAGCCTGAATGACTGGTATTCTGTTTTGTAAAAATAGTTGCTTACCGAAAGCGCTTTGTTACCCGTAAATTCAATCTGAATATTTTCCTTTTTTGCAAGGTGCCAACCGAGGCTTTTGTTGAGCACCCACGCGAGCTTATACTCTTTGACAGATGCGTTGATAGCGATTAAGTCAAAATCAATCTCATACGATATGTCAAGCTTGTTTTTCGCCATAAAACACAGAAAAATGCGATTCTTGTAGCAATTCCGAGTACGACAAGATTAAAAAATTTGTTTGACATTATTGTTAATTTGCATTTCTTTGCACCACGTTTTAACTAAAATTTTTCCAAAATGTCGGACATAGCATCTAAAGTAAAGGATATCATTATTGATAAACTTGGAGTAGAAGAATCAGAGGTAACACCTGAAGCAAGTTTCACTAATGATCTTGGAGCAGATTCTCTTGACACTGTTGAGTTAATCATGGAATTCGAAAAAGAATTCAACATCTCCATTCCTGATGATCAAGCAGAAAACATTGGTACTGTTGGCGATGCCATTTCGTATCTTGAAGCTAACGTTAGTAATTAATAAAATTCTCTTACGACTCTTATATGCAATTAAAGCGAGTTGTAGTCACAGGTCTTGGCGCACTTACACCTTTAGGCAATAACCTCGACACTTATTGGTCGAACCTAGTTAAAGGTGTTAGTGGAGCCGGACCTATCACCCGTTTCGATCCTGAAAAATTCAAAACCCAATTTGCTTGCGAAGTAAAGGACTATGATCCTTTAAACTACTTCGACCGTAAGGAAGTGCGCAAAATGGACCTTTTCACTCAATTTGCCCTTATCGCTGCAACTGAGGCTTTCGAAGATTCTGGTTTAAATCTAGAAACTATCGATAGACACAAAGCAGGCGTGATTTGGGGTTCTGGAATTGGTGGACTGAAAACCTTTCAGGACGAAGTGATGTCTTTTGCTCAAGGAGACGGAACACCGCGATTTAACCCATTCTTTATTCCTAAAATGATTGCTGACATTTCTTCGGGAATGATCTCCATCAAATATGGTTTCCATGGGCCAAATTTCGTAACTGTTTCTGCTTGTGCATCGGCCACCAATGCCATGATTGATGCCATGACCTATATCAAATTAGGAAAGGCCAACATTATGATTACTGGGGGGTCAGAGGCATCCGTTACCGAAGCAGGAATGGGTGGATTCAATTCAATGAAAGCATTATCTGAAAGAAATGACAGTCCGCAAACAGCCTCAAGGCCATTCGATAAAGATCGTGATGGCTTTGTACTAGGTGAAGGGGCTGGTGCATTGATTCTAGAAGAGTACGAGCACGCCAAGGCTAGAGGCGCGAAAATCTATGCAGAAATTGTAGGTGGTGGAATGTCGGCTGATGCCTATCATATTACCGCCCCTCATCCTGAAGGTTTAGGAGCAACCAGGGTAATGATCAATGCCTTGGAAGATGCTGAAATGAAACCTGAAGAGATTGATTATATCAATGTACACGGTACCTCGACTCCTTTGGGAGATGTGAGTGAAGTGATAGCCATTGAAAGAGTTTTTGGCGAACATGCCTACAAGCTTAATATTAGTTCGACTAAGTCTATGACAGGTCACCTTTTAGGTGCGGCTGGGGCTGTCGAAGCCATTGCTAGCGTTATGGCAATTAAGCATCAAATTGTTCCTCCAACCATCAACCATTTTACTGATGATGACCAGTTCAATCCTAAGCTGAATTTTACATTCAACAAAGCCCAGGAAAGAACCATCAATGCATGCCTTAGCAATACTTTTGGCTTTGGCGGTCATAATACTTCAGTGGTTTTCAAAAAATTGGATTGAAAGTGCGGTTGTGGTTAAGCCGTTTAAAACCCCTTTCAAAAGAAGATAGAAAGCTTATTGCCTCAATTCAACAAATTGTAGGCAGTAGGCCTTTTAATCTTAAGCCCTACAAGATTGCAACACAACACAGCTCTATTGCTAAATCCACTGTCAATGGATTTAAAGAGTCGAACGAAAGGCTGGAGTTTTTAGGCGATGCCGTACTTGGCCTCGTAGTAGCTGATTTTTTATTCAAAAAATACCCTTTTAAGGACGAAGGTTTTCTTACCGAGATTCGATCAAGAATTGTAAGTAGAGATTCATTGAATTCCGTAGCTCGGAAAATTGGGGTTAACCACATCATTAAATTCGATGCAAGGCGAAAAACACCCAATTCTCACAAATCGATTTACGGAAATACTTTAGAAGCCTTGATTGGAGCGGTTTATTTAGACCAAGGCTTCAACGCATGTCAAAAATTTATTGTATCCAAGCTACTTATCGAACATTACGATATCGAAGAAATTCTTTCAACCACAAAAAATTACAAGAGTAAACTTATTGAGTGGACACAGAAAAATGGAAAAACCATTAGCTTTGAGCATCTTGAAACCAAAGACAAAGGCCACTATAAAGAGTTCGTAATGCAAGTACTTATTGATGACGAACCAATAGCCCCAGGACAAGGTTTAAGCAAGAAGAAGGCCGAACAAGACGCTTCTCGCGAGGCCTGCCAGAAACTTGAAATTGAATAAATGGGAATCTACCGTATTGGTGTTGCTACTGTAAACCAAACCCCACTCGACTGGAAAAACAACCTTGCTCGGCTCAAAGAAGTGTTGACTCAGGCCAGAAAAGAAAGGGTTGAAATTCTGTGTTTACCAGAACTGTCCGTGAGCGCATACGGCTGCGAAGATCTTTTTTTAAGCCAATGGCTACCCGAAAAAGCAACAAGCTTTTTACCCGAATTAATCGAAGAAACCGAGGGCCTTTTTACAAGCATCAACATCCCATTACGCTTCAAAGGTCAACTTTACAATACTGCAGTTGTCGTTCATAATAAGTTGATACTCGGGGTTTATGCCAAACAGTTCATGGCTTTGGATGGTGTGCATTACGAGCCACGATGGTTCAATCCATGGCCAATTGGCGAAGTGGATACTATCGAATTATTCGGTCAATATTACCCGATTGGCGACCTTACTTTTGACTATAAGGATTGGAAAATAGGTTTTGAAATTTGTGAAGACGCTTGGCGAGGTGATGTCAGGCCAGCCTGTAGACTTTATGAAAAGAAGGTAAATCTTATCCTGAACCCAAGCGCGAGCCATTTCGCCATGGGCAAAACGCATGAGCGCATCGCCCTTGTTCAAGGTTCATCAAAGAATTTTGAATGTACCTATGTGTATGCCAATCTATTAGGCAATGAGGCGGGCAGAATGATTTACGATGGAGAAATGATGATTGCCCAACATGGCAAGATGATTTTAAGGAATGAACTCCTCTCCTTCTTACCAACTCAATTACTTTGGGCAGATGTTAATTCAGCAGGCAATACCCCAGCCCAAAACATTGCTCCAATTGATCCAAAAGAAATTGAATTCCCAAAAGCCGGAGCGCTTGGCCTTTACGATTATCTAAGAAAATCCAGAAGCAACGGCTATGCACTTTCAATTAGCGGTGGAGCAGATTCTGCAACTTGTGCAGTATTAGTGTCAGAAATGGTGAAAAGAGCGGTTGCAACACTTGGAAAGGCTGCTTTTTTAGCCAGTATCAACAAAAGTGAATTGATCGAACTTTCGGAAAAGGAAATTGTAGCTGCCTTGTTCGTAACTGCCTATCAAGGTTCAAACAACTCATCAGATAATACTTTTAATGCGGCTAAGTCATTAGCCGAATCGTTAGGTGCTACTTTTTATCATTGGACTATCGACAAGGCTGTAAGCAATTATACTGCGACCATCGAAGAAGCTTTGGGAAGAAAGTTAGGTTGGGAAACTGACGACATTACTTTACAGAACATTCAGGCCAGATCTAGAAGCCCCATCATTTGGATGTTGGCCAATATACAAAACGCAGTGCTTTTAACAACTTCTAACCGAAGTGAAGGCGATGTGGGTTATACTACAATGGATGGTGACACCAGCGGCAGTCTTGCCCCAATTTCAAGTGTAGACAAAGTCTTTATTCGAAAATGGTTAAAGTATGCGGAATCAGAACTCGGCTACTTTGGTTTGGCACAAATTAATGCACTTGCACCGACAGCTGAGCTAAGACCATCGGATCAAAACCAAACCGATGAAGATGATTTGATGCCTTATTCCATCATGTTGGCCATTGAGCAATTGGCGATCAGAGATCATAAATCACCTATTGAGGTTTTTGAGCAACTCAAAACCAAAAATCTCGAAGATGAAAAACTTCTAAAAGCGCACATTATAAAATTCTATCAGCTCTGGAGCAGAAATCAATGGAAAAGAGAACGCCTTGCCCCTGCTTTCCATTTGGATGAGTTCAATGTTGATCCTCGGACCTGGTGTCGATTCCCAATTCTTTCAGCAAGCTTTATCGAAGAAATAGAAGAATTGAAAGGAGCTTGAAAATCTGATCCTACAATTGAAATAACCATGGCAAAAAACATTTCGAAACTGACCATAAACGCTTCTCAACAACAAGTTTGGGAGGCCATAACAAAACCAGAGTTGGTTAAAAAATGGCAATATGGAAGCGAACTGACAACAGACTGGAAGGTTGGAAGTAAAATAAGCTTTAAGAACGAATGGGAAGGTAAAGTTTTCGAACAATATGGAACAGTACTCGAGTTTAATCCTGAAGTCAGTTTAAGATACAGTCTCTTTTTTCCGAGGCCTGGCCTTGAGGATAAACCAGAAAACTATTTTGAAATGGAATACAAATTGACCCCAAACGAGAATAGTACAGCATTAGAAATCATTCATGTGGATAATCGACAAGGGGCAAAACAGGAAGCAGAGCAAGGAGAAGAAAACCCTGTGCTAAAAATGCTTAAAGATTTAATCGAAAACTGAGTCATTGGTCTGACGACTTGGAGCAACCAGACCAATTATTATTCCCATCAATCCATCCTTAGCGTCTCAGCAGGATTCAATTTCTTTACTCTAGCTACCTGTATATTCAGGGTTAGAAAAGCCACAAGGAGTAAGATTAAAGCCGCACCAGAAATGGGCAAAATACCAATAGGCGCTGAATAAGCAGTAATAACTTCAAGTAGCATTTCAACTACCAAAACTGCCACTGAGCCGCCAATCAGGACAGCAAGCCCAAGAATATTCCTGAACTTTTTATACACAGGTTGGGCCAATTGAAATCCGTTAGCCCCCAGTACCTTTCGAATGCCAAAATCTTTGATATGTGTAGACACATTGATATTGACAAGGCCATATAAACCCATGGCTGCTAAGGTTATGGCCATGATGGCCGTAAAGAGCAATATATTTCTAACCCCCTTTAGGTCTTCAAAATAGCTGTCTAGGATCATTTCTTGAACGGATACATAGACTTCATAATCAGGCGCTAAGGCCGAAAGAGACTTCTTGAGCGCATCTCTTTGTGCCAAAATATCGCCTTCCCGCATTTCCATGACAAAAGACCGATGTTCAACCGTTGGCACTACACGCATCGCTGCACCTCTGATCTTTTGATCAAAACCCCAATAGTGATAATTTTTGACTACACCCACAATTAGATATTGGGTACTATCCATCAGAATAGGGATTCCATCTTCAGTAAATTCCAGTTGAAAGGCATTCATAAAAGCTTCATTCACAACTAAGGCCTTATTTACATCGCTCGCCAAAGTTTTGTCAAAGAATCTGCCTTCGAGCAATTCAAAATCGAAAAGGTCGGGAATATCATAGCCCACATCGAACAATTCTGCATAATTGAGTTGCTCCTCGTACTTAAAAGGTACTCCGTTCAGCTCGCGGCCAATACTAGTTTTGGTACTTGCCAACTTGGCTATTGTGGGATCTGCTTCAAGCGCTTCGCGAAAAACCTCAAAATATTTTGCATCTGGTACAGTTACAGTGAGCTTGTTGTACTGATCATAGCCCCAGTCGCGCGACTGATTGACTTCATTTGTATAAATGAACATGACCGCCCCCACAATGGTGATCATGGCCAAAATCATTTGGAAGGTCATAAATACCCCGCTAAGTAGACCATTTCCATTAGTCATTCTTTCTTTCTTGATGATAGAAATCGCCTTGTAGGAGGAGGCTACTATGGCTGGGTATAGACCCGAAGCAAGTGTAATAAACATCAATAGACCTCCGAGAAACATCCATAAGTTTTTATGGCCGAGTATGTTCACTTGTAAATCACCACCCGCAATATTATTGAACCATGGTAGAAAAAGCCCTGCAGCCAAACCGATTCCCAGCATCATGGATAAGCCACACAGAATGAAATTCTCGATCAGAAACTGTGAAATCAGCTGCTTTCTCTTGCTGCCTATCACCTTTCTGATCCCGATTTCCTTCATCCGTTTCATGGCCATGGCCATAGAAATATTAATGTAATTGAAAGTGGCCAGAATAAGCATGAATAACGCAATCGAAGCCAGCAAAACATTTGGGGCTGTAGGCGGAGCAGAACCAACACCACCAAAAACTTCATAAGCATTTATGGCCATGGTACTTAATGGCTCCAATTGAAATGACAGGTAGCTTCCTTCCTCTTGATCCTTATTAAAAACGGGTAACAAAGCATTCATCGCAGCCTCCAAATCGCTGCGGTCTGTTCCGTTTTGTCTCTGAATAAAAAAGTTAGTGCTCCATTCTCTATCCTGAATGGCATAGAGTTGTTCTAAATGAACATAATTGATTAAGGTATTGACTCTCAAGCTAGAATTATTGGGCTTATCCTTGACCACAGCGCCTATTTGAAAAGACTTCCAGGCTTCGCCAATTTTCATTTCTAGGATTTTGCCCACTGCTAATTGATCTGCAAAAAAGCGAGTAGAAGTACTCTCATCAATGATAATATTCCCAGCGTCATTTAAGGTATTGGGATCACCAGCGATGAATTCAAATGAGAACATTTTTAAATACTCTGGGTCGACAAAGTAGGCATAGTTAGAGGTGAGCTTTTCTCCCTGTTTGGTCTCCAACTGACCATTGCTGCCATATCGACTGGAATGCTTAATTCCGGCAACGGATGATAATATTTCTCTGGTTAAACGATTGTCTGTAGCTCCAGCCCTCCCCTTATTCGTTTCTAAATCTTCCCAATGGGTGACTAAAAACAAGTCATCGAGATGTTCGTGAAAACTATCCTTTGTATAAGTAGACTCAATCCATTTGAACGCCACGACCGAGCAACCAATGGCCAGAGACAAACCCAAAATATTGATGGTGGAGGGTAAGCGCTGCTTCCAAAGGTTGCGCAAACCGATTTTAAAGTAGTTTTTAAACATTGCTGTGTTGTTAAATTGAGTTTTGTGACTTGACTTTCTTTTGATATTACTCCACCTGAAGAAGCGTAAAACGTCCCAGATGAAGGATTTTTTTGCTTTAGTATACCCGTGCTCTTCTAGCCGCCAATAGAAAAGCTCGTGCACATCGCCTTGGATTTGTTCCAGCAACTTTGGGTTACAGTACCAGCTCAGGAATCGATCTGCCCAACGGGGTGGTTTAGATTGCCCTTCCTTCATACCGAAAAATTGAGCGCTGGCAACTGGCCATAAAGTTTATCGCGGGTTGATTTGACCTCATCTAAGACCGCGCGACCCGCAGAAGTAAGCGTGTAAAACCTTTTTCTTCTCCCTCCTCTTACTTGTTCAGCCCCGCCCATATTAGAGTTTAAAAGCCCTTTTTCTTCAAGGCGATTCAGTACGGCATGAATGGCGCTGATATTAAGCTCTCTTCCGGTTTGGTCTTTCATCTCCTTCAATACCGAAACGCCATAGGCATCTTGATAGAGCAAGCCAACGATCAATAGTACCAATTCTTCAAGTTCACCGATGTATGTTCCTTTCATCTCTTCAGTATATATACTACAAACATAGATGAAATTATAACATCTATGTTTGTAAAACAAATAAATTTAGAGTAAAGTGATCTTTGGCAATCAGATGAGCCTACGAAGGAAAAATTAATTCATTTATGAAAGCTGAGAATTACCTCATTAATAATTTCGTGGTTTATAAGCGTATTGTCTTCTGCGATCAAAATAATGTTTCATCCCAAATTGGACACCATTGGAATAGTACAGCGATTGATTGAAAAGCTCAAATTGGGTACTTATGTAAGTGAATTCTCGGATAGGAAATGAGAGATTACCTGAAACACGCAAGAAGCTGCTGGTATAATTATCATAAAAATAGCCTGCCTCTATCCTCGCCTTAAGTTTTCTTTCGTCTTTGCCATAAGCCCATGCCAGTCCTCCACCTCCATAAAACCGACTATCTATGATCCAATAGGGATTTCCGTTCGGCTGATTTTTGTTGGAAGCCGATACAAAAACCTCTGCAAATGGAGAGAAAAAACCCTTGTTTTCCCTTTTCAGATTGGCAAAAATCTTAGCGGTCAAAGCCCCCTCAATGCCTCCATTGGTATAATAGCTGCCAACCAAAGCCAAATTGGTTTGTAGCAGTTGAGTTGAACCCCTTTCATAATAGCCCACTAATTCGGATCGATAGATCCCCTTGCTGATGGCTGGCCCCGTTTTTACAGAGGCAAAATCGAGACTTAGGGATTTGAAGACCTTCTCTGTGGAACGTGACAGGCTCGATTGGAAATTAATAAAGTTCTTGCCGAAATTATCTTGTTCTGCGCCCAAAGCCACTGAAAACAAAGCCCTATCCGGCCTTTGAGCAGTCTGAAATCTATACTGAATCCCGTATAAATCGTGAGCTACATTGGCTGGATCGAAATCTGTAAGCACAAGGCTAGAGACCGAAGCATAAGTGACCGCCACGGAATGCTGTTGCAAACTGTCATTCCTTAGATTCACGCTCATGGCAGTCTGCCAAGCCGATTGGTTAAAGTTGTCTTCCACATAAGCGGTGGTAAAACCCACAGAATTATTCTCGGTGTAGCGCAGGTCGCCCTCTATATTGTGTTTGGTTTTGGGATCAAATAAGTCAGGGGTATTGAGGAGCAGGTACTTTTGTACATCGGGACTGAAATAAACCACATCTGCATTGAAACGGACCTTGAAATCCTCTTTGTCTTTATTTTCAGGTAGGTAGCCGTATTCTCGTCCACCGGCATGGTGTAGCCCATTACGGAGGCGGTGCTGGCGGCTACGGCCGCGCTGGAGGTTCTGACTCCGCGCAGGGAAGCAGATTCCTCAATGGTATAGCCGGTCACCTGGGCCGAAGACATCGTCACTGGCGTCCAGGCCAGGGTCACCGCCGTCGAGGTCACCGCAACCTTGAAAACAGGCGCCTCGGCTTTCTTTCTGAATACCAC
>PCUU01000072.1:0-213 GCA_002786855.1 Cytophagales bacterium CG12_big_fil_rev_8_21_14_0_65_40_12 | reverse complement strand
CGGCATTGTAATCCGCATCCGGGAAGAATTCTGCCTGGTAGGCGAAGGTTCCGCTTGAGGACGGTGCGGTGAAGGTGGAGAAGACCAGGCCTTGCGCATTAGTGGTTGAGATGCGCGAGAGGCCCTGGAAAGTTATGGTAACAGCTTTGCCCTGTACAGGGTAACCCTGTGAAGTGAGGGTTGCAGAGGCCGCTACAACTTCGCCAGTGCCTA
>PCUU01000090.1 GCA_002786855.1 Cytophagales bacterium CG12_big_fil_rev_8_21_14_0_65_40_12 | reverse complement strand
CCAAATTATCTCATTTACTGTTTTTGCCTTTTATTGGCGCTATTTCTCTAATTTCACTTTACTGAATTAATCAAATATGCCACAACAACTTTGGGGAATAGACTTAGGGGGAACAAAAATCGAAGGCGTAGTACTGCAGTCGAAAGACAATCCTACGGTTTTGATTAGGAAAAGGATCGATACCGAGGCGGATAAAGGCTACGAGCATACCTTGAACAGAATCAAGCTTTTGGTAGATATGCTGATTGCCGAAGTGGGCGAACCCCCAAAGATTATAGGAATGGGTACGCCAGGTAAAATAGATCCTGCCTCAGGCCTGATGAAAAACAGCAACTCTCAAGCGCTCAACGATCGGCCTTTCAAATTAGATTTAGAGCAACTTTTAGGTATTCCTTTGATCGTTGCCAATGATGCCAATTGCTTTGCGTTAGCGGAAACCAAAATGGGGGCAGTGCCAGAAGCCGACCCCAATGCAAAGGTCGTTTTTGGAGTAATCATGGGTACAGGTGCTGGCGGTGGAGTGGTGGTCAATGGACAGGTGATTCACGGAAAACACGGTATTGGTGGTGAATGGGGGCATAATTTTTTGGATGAATCAGGAGGCCTTTGCTATTGTGGTAAAATAGGTTGTGTTGAGAAGGTAATCGCAGGCCCAGCGCTAGAAAAGTTTTATGCCGAAATTTCTGGTGATTCGAAGCGACTTAGGGAAATTATTGCCTTGGCACGGCAGGGGGAAGATCGACATGCTGTTGCCACTTTAGAAAGACTTATCCGATTCTTTGGCCAAGCACTCTCGGTGGTGATCAATATTATCGATCCAGATGTAATCGTTTTGGGTGGTGGTGTAGGCAATATCGATGAACTCTACACACTCGGAGTAGCCGAAGTTGAAAAGCACATTTTTAACGATAAGCTAGAAACTAAAATAATTAGGCCTAAGCTTGGCGATAGCGCGGGCGTTTTTGGCGCAGCTTTCCTTAGTGTTTAAATTGGCTCGAAATTAATTGCGCTTGACGCCTAAGATATTTAGAAACAAACTATTAATTTTAGTTTTACTAAATATTATAGATCATGATCAAGGGAAGGGGAGCGCAAAGCCAAGTGAAAAATCGTTTTCTGGCACACGAATATGTGCTTGAACACCTAGAAGCCATCGATGAATTTGAAGGAGAAAATCCAAATACCAAATACATCGAAATCTTCCCCAAAACCATCGTCAATAAGGTAGAAAGTCCCGATGTCGGAATGGAATTTTCGCTTAATCCCTACCAAGGTTGCGAGCATGGCTGTATTTACTGCTACGCCCGCAATACGCATGAATATTGGGGCTATAATGCTGGGCTGGATTTTGAAAAGGTGATTCTTTATAAAACGTCTGCTCCTAGATTGCTCGAAAAGCACTTCCAAAACCCAAATTGGCAAGCGCGCACCATTGTCCTTTCCGGCAATACAGATTGCTACCAACCTATTGAGCAAAAACTGCAAATTACCCGAAAGCTGCTGGAGGTGTTTCTTAAATACAAACACCCTGTTGGCATTATTACCAAGAACGCGACCATCACACGCGATCTGGATATCATTGGGCCATTGGCGGATTTGAACCTTGTCAGTGTTTACTTTAGCCTCACTACTTTGGATGAAGAGGTGCGCAGAAAGATGGAACCACGAACTGCTTCGGCCAGTAAAAAATTAAAGGCCATTGAGGAATTGCGAAAAAGGGGAGTGCCTGTCAATATTATGATTGGCCCAATTATTCCTGGGCTCAACGACCACGAAATTCCAGCCTTGATGGAAGCTGCCGCCAATGCAGGAGCGCAAAGTGCTGGTTATACCATGGTGAGACTGAATGGTGCCATTGGCCAAGTGTTTGAGCATTGGGTAGTTGAAGCTTTTCCAGATCGTGCGGATAAAATCTTGAATCAAATCAAGTCAGCCCATGGCGGAAAACTCAACGACAGCCGCTTTGGGAATAGGATGAAAGGGGAAGGTTTAATGGTGCAATCCATCCAACGCCTGTTCGAACTTTCCAAAGCCAAGTACTTCTCAGGAGCGCCTCATCGTCCACCCCTCCGCACCGACTTATTTGTAAAAACCAATAAAGGGCAGATGGGCTTGTTTTAGATAGTATATAGTATTGAGTATATGGTATTTAGACTCGCAATTTAACATGGTGGGTCGGTTAATGTGAGGTCAAGGCTAATAGAAAGCCACCAGCACCAGAAAATAAATCTATAAGCCAACTCATTTTTCCTTCTTAATCCTGAGTCCGTTCTTTAGACTTCCTGATTGTATATCTACAGGGCCATTGTGTTCAAGAACCTTTTTGATGATCAAATACTTCCAAAGAAGTTTTGCCAGAGGTAATAAAATTAGGGTTGCCATCCATTCCATATTCGATCATTTAAACTCGTTAATGTGTTCCCAAAATGTGGCCACATTATAAATTGAAATGAAGGACAACAAAAAAGGGACTGATTTTCAGTTTGTTAAACTTTAAATCGCGTCCCGCTATAAATGTAAGAAGTTAATTTTGAGCTTGTCAAGCTTGACAACTAAAAGTTTCCCACATACTTACGCGAAAGTTATCCACGTTATTCCCATCAATCTGCTATCAGAATTAGAAATCGCTTTTAATTTTCTTCTTATAGCCTCCTCAAAAGACTTTCCATCGAAGTAGTTTCTTTCAATTTGCCTTTTAGCTCATCGATGGAAACCCTGATTTGAGAAAGGTCATCTCTATCTCTGATGGTAACCGTATTGTCTTCTAAGGTTTGGTGGTCTATGGTCACGCAATAAGGCGTACCAATGGCATCTTGTCTTCTGTATCGTTTACCAATCGCATCTTTTTCATCGTATTGACAATTGAAATCATACTGAAGTTCGGCAAGAATTTCTCTTGCTTTTTGTGGCAATCCCGACTCGTCCTTCTTCAATAATGGCAACACCGCCACTTGATAAGGCGCTAATGGAGCAGGGATTTTCAAAACCGTTCTTTCGCTGCCGTCTTCCAGAATTTCTTCGGTATAAGCTGCACTCAAAACAGACAGGAACATTCTATCTAAACCTACCGAAGTCTCTACCACATAAGGCACAAACGATTCGTTTTCAACCGTATCGAAAAACTGTAGCTTTTTGCCGGAATGCTCTTCATGCGCTTTTAAATCGAAGTCAGTTCTTGAGTGAATGCCTTCCAATTCTTTAAAGCCCATCGGAAAATCAAATTGAATATCGGCAGCTGCGTTTGCGTAGTGCGCCAAGTTCAAATGGTCATGGAAGCGATATTTTTCAGCACCCAAACCTAAAGTCTGGTGCCATTTCATTCTTCTTTCTTTCCATTGCTCGTAATACGCCAATTCTTCTCCTGGTTTTACAAAGAATTGCATTTCCATTTGCTCGAATTCGCGCATTCTAAAAATGAATTGACGGGCAATAATTTCATTTCTGAAGGCCTTACCAATTTGGGCAATCCCAAAAGGCACTTTCATTCTACCCGATTTTTGAACGTTCAAGAAATTGACGAAAATTCCCTGGGCAGTTTCGGGCCTTAAGTAGATTTTACTCGCACCATCAGCAACAGAACCTAATTCAGTGGAGAACATCAGGTTGAACTGACGCACATCGGTCCAGTTTTTAGAACCAGAAACAGGATCTGCGATGCCTAACTCTTCGATCAAGGCTTTAACATCTGCCAAATCCCCAGTATCCAGTCCTTTGGCCAAGCGGGCATTGATCTCGTCAATTTTCTCTTGGTTGCGAAGTACGTTTGGGTTGGTGGCTAAGAATTGTGCCTTGTCAAAAGCATCTCCAAAACGGTTTTGCGCTTTTTCGACCTCCTTATCAATTTTGGCTTCAATCTTGGCAATATACTCTTCTACCAGAACGTCAGCTCGGTATCTTTTTTTCGAATCCTTATTGTCGATCATTGGATCGTTAAAGGCATCCACATGGCCAGAGGCTTTCCAAGTGGTAGGGTGCATAAAAATAGAAGCATCGATACCAACGATGTTTTCATTCATTTGCACCATGGCTTTCCACCAATATTGCTTGATGTTATTTTTTAGTTCAACACCATTCTGACCGTAATCATAGGCCGCTGCTAATCCATCATAGATTTCGCTTGATTGAAAAATAAAACCGTATTCTTTTGCGTGCCCTGCAATCTTTTTGAGCAGATTATCGTCATTTTGTGCCATGCCGCAAAGATATGGAAAAGGCTTTCAACAACTACAATGCATCGGTGAAAAAGGAATTTGAATTCTTTCCATGGACGGCATAATCCTTGAGGCCTTTTTCGAGTCTACAAACTCATAATTCATATATTTGCTTCGCATGAAGAGAAAATTTTCCATAGTAGTACTTGTTTTGGCGGTGATTGTAGGTGGAATTGTTGCTTTCCAACAATACAGGCTTTACCGCACCAAGCAATACAGCCCCATTGAACATGCAGTTTATAATAACAACTTCATCAATATCGAAATCGCCTACAGCCGACCTTTCAAAAAAGACCGTGTGATTTTTGGCGATTTGGTGCCCTATGGCGAATGGTGGAGGACTGGGGCGAATGAGGCGACTACCATTCGACTGTCGAGGGATATTTCTTTTTCAGGCCAAATCTTGAAGGCAGGGCTCTATTCGTTGGTCACTTTTCCGGGTGAAAAGGAATGGGATATCGTTTTCAACAGTAAAATCCCTGATTGGGGCACTTCTTATTTCCCCGAGGAAGATGTGCTCAAGGTAAAAGCCAAAGTAGAGGCTTTGCCCGAGGTGGTTGAGCAGTTTACCATTGATTTTTCGGAAGAGAACGGAAGTCCTTTGTTGATTTTGGCTTGGGATAAAACGAAAGTAACTACTCCGTTTTCTGTGCTTTAAGCACTGAATTAATCCCCTATTTTTTTTAAACACAATCGGAGCAATTCATCCACTTTGATCTTTTCATGTTACAAGGTCAGACGGCTTTATGCCTTAAGGTGATCAAAACCTCAATGCTTATGGCGGTCGGACCGATAGGGTGTACTTGGATTACTGAAAAGATTTCTGCGAAATGACTTCCTGATAACTATCTGTTTTTCAATTTGTTGATTTGTTCGTTTTGGGTTTGCTTGAAGATCTTTTCCAAGCTTGAAAGCTGAAATTTCCTAACGACAAATAAACCATCGCTAACTTCTTTCATCCAAGCTTGCGTAAAACACAAAATATATGAGGTCGATTTTAAAAATGATGATGGTGAGTTTAGCGCTGGTTGCTGGGCTACACCTACAGGGACAAGACGCAAACAAAACGCTGTTACAAACAGAATTGATGGCCAAAGAACTTGGTTTGAACGCGAAGCAAAAAGCAGAACTCGATAAGGAGTTAAAGGCAAATCAGCAGGATCGAAAAGAGAAAATGGAAAAGCTCAGGGCCATGCGCGAAGAGATGAAGCGTGATGCTTTTGTGGAACAGCAAGCCCGCGAAGCCCGACTTAAAAGTATTCTTACGGAAGAGCAATTTGCAAAGCTGGAAGCAATGAAAGCCGAGAGAAGTAGTGGTCAAATGAGAGGCCAAGCCAATTTTGGGCGAAAGAATTTTCAGGACAGGGGCAGGACGCCAATGATGAAAAGAAAGATGCTTTTAGAAAAAAGACGTCAGTCCCTTCAAGAGAATAAAGAAAAAGGTGACGGAGGTAATTAGTATCGGTTGTTAAGAAAAGGGAATCTTGACTTGCAGTCGTCCCGAATTTGATTCGGGATTTCAACGAAAAAGCTGGTTGATCGAGGGATTCTGAACCAAGTTCAGAATGACCTCTACAACCTTTCAAGATTCCCTCTTTACTTTTAGAAAAATTCCTTCACTTTATCGAAGAAGCCTTTTTCACCTTTTTCAGGTTTTGGCTGCATATTTTCCGAATCTCTCAGTTTTTCTAGCAGTTGTTTTTCTTCAGAAGTCAATTTCTTAGGAGTCCAAACATTCAAATGGATCAGTTGGTCTCCCTTTCCATAACCATTCAAATCTTTGATCCCTTTTCCCTTCAAGCGAAGCATTTTTCCGCTTTGAGTTCCTGGATCAATTTTGATTCTTACTTTGCCTTCGATGGTGGGCACTTCAACGCTTGTGCCAAGTGCCGCATCTGTGAAACTGATAAAAAGATCGTACAACACGTTGTTGCCGTCTCTTTTTAGATCATCATGTTCTTTTTCTTCGATTACGATAAGCAAATCGCCTGCTACGCCTCCACCAGGCGCCATATTTCCTTTGCCCGACATTGAAAGCTGCATTCCTTCCGCAACACCCGCAGGTATTTTGATAGGAATAATCTCTTCTTTCATTTCCAATCCAGTGCTATCGACACCAGCAGGACGATGATCTAAAATTTTACCGCTGCCATGGCAGGTGCTACAAGTACTGGCCGAAACCATTTGGCCGAGCATGGTATTGACTACCTTTTTTTGTTGGCCAGAGCCACCGCAAGTAGAACAAGTTTTGAAAGTAACCCCATCGGCATTGACCAAGCGGTTTACTTTTATTTTTTTCTCTACTCCGTTTGCGATTTCATCCAGGGTGAGTTTAAGCTTGATTCTTAGGTTAGAACCTTTGCGCTGACGACTGCCACCTCGGCCTCCGCCAAAGAAACTATCGAATGGGCTTCCGCCACCACCACCAAAAATATCTCCGAATTGAGAGAAGATATCTTCCATGTTCATGCCGCCACCTTGGCCACCGCCAAAACCACCGCGCATGCCATCATGACCGAAGCGATCGTACTGTGCACGTTTTTCGGCATTGCTCAGAATCTCGTAAGCCTCAGCAGCTTCTTTGAATTTTTCTTCGGCCTCTGGGTTGTCTGGGTTTTTATCTGGGTGATACTTAATCGCCATTTGTCGATAAGCCTTTTTTAGCTCATCGGCAGTAGCAGTTTTGCTTACCCCTAAAATATCGTAGTAGTCTCTTTTTGCCATTTTATGCTCCTATCACCACTTTTGCAAAACGGATAACCTTATCTCCTAAGAAATATCCTTTCTCAACCGTATCTATAATTTTGCCTTTCAGCTTTTCGTCTTCTACCGGAAATTGGGTTACTGCTTCATGCAATTCGGGGTCAAAATCTCCACCTTTTTCGGTTTTCATCAACTTTAAGCCTTTGGTTTCCAAAGTTTTAGAAAGTTTCTGATGGATCAATTTGAAGCCTTCTTTGATCGCTTCAATTTCGGTTTGTTTTTCGTTGGCCAACTGAGCTCTTTCAAAGTCATCAATGGTCGGGATCAATTCCGACATCAGGTCTTGCGAAGCCGTTTTGATGAGATCAATTCTTTCTTTGGCGTTCCTTCTTCTAAAATTTTCAAACTCAGAGTAAAGCCTCAAATATTTGTCTTTGGCTTCTGCCAATTCCATTTGCAACTTCTCTTCCGCACTCAACAACTCCTCCTCTGGGGCTTCTTCCTGTTCAAGATCCGTTTCTGCAGCGGTATCTGTTAGCTCATTTTCAGCAGTTGAGTTTTCAACCTGCTGCCCTTCTTCATTCTCCAGAATTTCGTTCTTATTCTTCATTGATACTTTATTCGTTTTGAAAAAATGCTTTAACCTATTTTTCATTGTCAGGTAGTATTACCCAAAGTTGAAATGATTGGGGGTCATTTTTTCGTCTTAAAAACATGCGCTCGGCTACAATTATATTGCCAAGCTCAATTAGATGTCATTCTGACATAAATAGTAATGGCTCTTTTTAAATCGCTGTCAACGATGCGTCTCAAAGCTTAAAATCTTACTGATTATTGAGCTTTTTCCAAATCAGATCTTTGAGTTCTACCAAGCCCATATTGGCCACTGACGATATGAAAAGGGCAGGGACATTTTTCGGTAAAAACGACTTCATTTCTTCCATCATTTGCTCGTCTAGCATATCAGATTTTGATATGGCCAAAATTCTCTCTTTGTCCAAAAGCTCTGGATTGAACTTGGTGAGTTCGCCCAATAAAATTTGATATTCTTTCTCGATATTGTCAGCATCTGCAGGAACCATGAAGAGCAGAAGAGAATTTCGTTCAATATGCCTTAAAAACCTGATTCCTAGCCCTTTTCCTTCCGCTGCTCCTTCGATAATCCCTGGGATATCGGCCATAACGAATGATCTATGATCGCGGTAAGGCACTACGCCCAAGTTGGGTACAAGGGTTGTAAAGGGGTAGTCTGCGATTTCTGGTTTTGCAGCAGAAAGCACGGAAAGCAAAGTGGATTTACCAGCATTGGGGAAACCGACCAAACCTACATCGGCAAGCAATTTTAACTCAAGGACAAAAAGATTTTCTATGCCTGCTTCTCCTGGTTGCGCGTAGCGTGGTGTTTGATTTGTGGCGGTTTTGAAATTTTCGTTCCCTAATCCGCCACGACCTCCCTGAGCGAGGATTCTTTCTTCTCCATCTTCTGTAATTTCAAAAACTACTTCGCCAGTATGTGCATCTTTGGCAACAGTACCCAATGGTACTTCAAGGATGATATCTTTTCCATCTGCTCCGGTGCTGCCATGCCCAGAACCCCCTTCTCCGTTTTCGGCAAAGACGTGTTTTTGGAAACGAAGGTGAAGCAATGTCCAAAGATTAGTGCTTCCTCTTAAAATAATATGGCCACCACGACCACCATTACCGCCATCGGGACCGCCTTTTGGAACGTGCTTTTCTCTTCTTAAATGAACAGCACCAGCGCCACCATTACCAGATCGGCAATAAAGTCTAACATGATCGATAAAGTTTGTACTGGCCATAAGCGTTGAATGAAAATAAAAAAGATGATCAGCAGAGGGCTAATCATCTTCAAATTTATACTTTTTATTACAGATTAAGCGTAGTGCCCGTCAATGGCGAGTGAAATCTGATCGAAGATGCCTTCGATAGAACCCACTCCGTTTACTTTGCAAATTTTATTTTGATGGGTATAGAACTCGGCAACGGGTACGGTTTTATTCAAGTATTCCTGAATTCGAACGTTGATTTTTTCCTCATTTTGATCGTCAGCTCTTCCCGAAGTCTTTCCTCTTTCCAAAAGTCTTTTTTTCAATTCCTCTTCTGGTACATTGAGCATGATCATGCAAGCAATGGAGGTTTCGTGCTTCGCCAATAAAGCATCGAGTGCTTCGGCTTGGGCGACTGTTCGCGGAAAACCATCGAAAATAAAGCCTGGAGCAGTTTTGAATTCGTTGATGGTTTCGTCCACCATTCCAATCACAACTTCATCAGGGACTAGTTTTCCGTTGTCCATAAACGATTGGGCTTTTTTACCCAAATCGGTTCCTTCCCCTAAATGCTTCCTGAATAAATCTCCAGTAGAGATGTGTTTAAGGCCATACTTAGCAATGATTTTTTCACTCTGAGTACCTTTTCCCGCGCCTGGAGGGCCAAATAAAACGATATTAACCATTTATTGATTGGATTTTTTTGAAGGTTCAAATATAGTGAAGGAAAATTTACTCGCCCTTCAATTGATAAATATCTTTGAGGTTTCGACCATGACCGTCATAATCGAGACCATAACCTACCACGAACTTCTCTGGTATTTCGAAACCAACAAAGTCCAATTTAAGGTTCTTTTCTAACTTTTCGGGTTTTAATAAAAGCGTTGCCACTTTAATGGACTTAGGGCCTCTTTCTTGAAAGAAATTAATGACTTGTGCCATGGTGATTCCCGTATCGATGATGTCTTCGATGAGGATAAGGTGGCGACCAAAAACGTTTTCTTGCAATCCTAAAACTTGTTTTGCGGCTCCAGAGCTGCTCATTCCTTTGTAGGAAGACATCCTAATGAATGCGATTTCGCTTGGGATATTCACGGTTTTCATCAAATCGCTGGCAAACATGAAGGAGCCATTTAAAATCCCGATGAACAAAGGGTTTTTGGATTTATACTCTTTATTAATTTCTTCGGCAATAGTAGCAACACGTTGCTGAATATCAGAGTCTTTGAGATAGACTTCAAACTCTTTGTCGCGAACTTTTATACTTTCCAATGATCTAGAAATTTCGTGCAAGTTATATATTTCAAAGGGTTTTCATAAGCTCTTGGTAGAGGGCAATCATGCAAACGATGTCGTGTTTGTGTACTTTTTCGTCTGGGCTATGCACATGATCTTCTGGCGCACCGATAAAACACCAGTCAAAAGGGTAGGGGGAAAGTTGTAGTTCACGCCCATCGCTGGAGCCAGCACCTTCCACCTCAATTTGATAATCGATGCCTGATTTATCAGCGATTTCAATGATTTTTTCCACAAAACTTCTTCTCGGGATATTGCGGTCACGCATGGAAATGGCAACACCTTCGCCATGCAAAACGCCTTCCGTTACCCAGGTAATGTCCGAAATGAGTGCTTGTTTCACTCCCCAATTTTCATACATATGTTTGGCCAGGTAGGGGACTCCACCGCCTCCGTGTTCTTCCCAACAAGAAAAGGCGATAACACCATTTTCCAGAGTTTCGGCAACTTTCAGTGCATTGAAAATGCCTAGCCTATTGTCCAAATAGCATGATTGAACATAATCTTTGGTGTCTCTAAAATCACTTTTAAAAACCAGCTCTGTCCCCCTGGCTATTCCTCTTGGAAATTTGTAGAACAACTGACCATCATCTTCTAACAGTGTGCACTCTATTGGGCCTAGGCGATCATGCCCCACTAAGGTATATCCTGATTCTGCCTTAGGGCCACCAATGGCCACCAATTGGTCATTGTAACGCACAGTAAAACCGATGCTGTCCATATGAGCGAAAATGGCTGTGCGCGGTGTTCCAAACTTGAGCATTAGGCAATCCTGAAATTCATCACCATGAATTACTTCGGGCTTGACTGTCCATTTTGAGGCATTCGCCTCAACATAGTCTAAGATGAATTCTTTCATGGCCACTTCGTTTCCCGAAGGCGCATGTATTTGGCAAAGCGTTTTTAGCAAATGGAAATCCATAAATCAGAATTTGGGCAAAAATAAACTTGTAATTGTTCTCAGCCTAAATTTGACAAGCATATTCATCTTTCAAACTTAATTATCTGAATGAGCCAATGTTTCCGTTAAATTTGTGAGCCAAAAAGTAAGGATGTTCGTACTTAATCACTCCAACAGTATCGCCAATAGCTACTTAGCTGATCTTCGAAATATTGCAGTACAAGAGGATCGGCTTAGGTTTAGAACTAATCTGGAAAGATTGGGAGTACTGATGGCATATGAGGTTTCTAAGACCTTAGATTTCGAATCAAAAACGATTTCAACTCCCTTAAAGGAGACTTCCGTTCAAGTGCCTAATGATGATATTGTGCTGATTGCTGTTTTGAGAGCGGCCCTGCCTTTTATGGATGGCTTTTTGAAAATCTTTGATAGGGCTTCGGTGGGTTTTGTGGGGGCTTGGAGAAAAGAAGGTGGAGGCTCGATTGAAGTGGCTTTGGATTACGTAGCGGCTCCTGATTTGAACGGCAAAACTTTGATTTTAGTAGACCCTATGTTGGCCACAGGAAAATCATTAGTGCGTGTATTGAATGAAATTTTAAAAAATGGCAGTCCAAAAAAAATGCATTTCTGTTCGGTAATATCCGCCCCTGAAGGAATTGATTACGTAAAAAGTAATGTCAAAATGGATTATCAAATGTGGACCTGGGCTGTTGATGAAAAATTGAATGAACAATCTTATATCGTCCCAGGCCTCGGGGATGCCGGAGATCTTTCTTTTGGGTCAAAACTCTAATTGATGTTTTTAAATATTCTCATTCTTGTTGTTGGTTTGGTCACCTTGATTCTTGGTGGCGAAGTGTTGGTAAAGGCGGCTTCCAAACTAGCCTTAAGGTTCAATATCAGTCCTTTGGTAGTTGGCCTTACCGTTGTAGCTTTTGGTACCTCGGCTCCTGAATTACTAGTGAGCCTTAATTCAGCCTTAAAGGGTTCACCCGATTTTGCATTGGGTAATGTTGTGGGATCTAATATTTCGAATTTGACATTGGTCCTTGGATTGGCTGCTCTTGCAGGGCTAATACCCATAAAGAAAGACAGTGCCAGAAGAGATTGGCCCATTACCTTGTTTTCTTCCGCTTTACTATATGTTTTTTGTTATGATCTTTTGATCAGCTCAATCGAAGGTATAATTCTTTTTGCTCTTTTGCTGCTGTACCTTTTTATGCTTATTCGAGCCACAAAAAAGCAAAACAGAGCAGAAGACAGTCTTGAAAAACCCAAGGACGCCAATACTAGATGGCATATTACCAAGGATGTTTTTCAAATGTGCTTTGGAATTTTGTGTCTTTATTTTGGTGCGGATTGGTTTATTGAAGGTGCACAGACTATTGCCGAGAATGCAGGAGTTTCTCAACGCGTGATCGGGTTGACGGTGTTGGCTTTGGGTACGAGTCTACCCGAACTTTTCACATCTGTGATTGCGGCCAGAAAGGGCGAAACCGATTTGGCTTTAGGTAATCTTTTAGGCTCGAATATTTTCAACATCTTCTCAATTATAGGGATTACTGCCATCATTAAACCACTGAAGGTTAATCCAGAAATACTACGAACGGATTTTCCTTGGATGTTAGGGATCACCATCATCATTCTTCCGCTCATGGTTTTCCGTAGAAGACTGGGAACACCTTCGGGCATAGTGCTGTTGCTAACTTATGGTGCTTATCTGTACTTCTTGTTATAGTTATGCTGGAAAAAATTCTGACTTATATAGGTATTTATTTATTGGCCTGCCTCAAGTCCATTTTACCGCCTTTATTAGGTCCAGGAGTTGGAATGAGCCCAGTAGAGATCATTGTGATTACTATGGCAGGATTGATGACGAGTGTGGTGCTGTTCTCATTTTTAGGTGAAAAAATTAAAAAGGATGTGCTGCCTTTGTTTATCAAAAAGCAGGTAAAATTTTCCCCACGAAGTAGGCGAATGGTCCGGATTTGGGCTAAATATGGCGTCATTGGCACTTGTTTTTTGACGCCATTGATATTGTCTCCAATTGGTGGTTCATTGTTGGTCTCCACAGTAGGTGCTCCGCGAAAGCAGGTATTTTTCTACATGTTTATTTTTGGTTTGTTCTGGTCGGTTTTATGGACTTTCTCTGTGGATTGGTTGATTAACTTGGGCTTGATTAATTCGAATTGATTGTATCTTAGTAGGAATGAAACCAAAGCTCTATATCATTGCTGGTTGTAATGGGGCAGGCAAAACAACCGCTTCATTTACAATTCTCCCTGAAATATTAAATGTCCAAGAATTTGTTAATGCTGATGAAATAGCCAGAGGCATCTCACCATTCCAACCAGAAAAGGCAGGTATTGAGGCAGGGAGAATAATGTTAGAGCGCATTGATGATTTGATCGCCCGCAAGGTAGATTTTGCTTTTGAAACCACCTTAGCAACCAGAAGTTATGCTGGCAAAATCAAGAAAGCAAAAGTACAGGGCTATTACGTGATTTTAATCTTCTTTTGGCTCGAAAGCATTGAATTGGCAAAAGAAAGAGTGAATGTCCGAGTAAGTGAAGGAGGACATAATATTCCAGAAGATATAATTGAGCGGAGGTACAATAGAGGGTTAAGAAATTTCTTTCAACTATACCAAAATGAAGTTGACGAATGGATGTTTATGGACAACTCATATGGCAACTTCGATTTAATATCAAAGAGTGATCAGCACAAAAATCAGATTGTGATTAATGATGAAATTTGGTCAACTTTAGAGCGTAATTGCTATGAAAAATAATACTAAATCTGAGGAGTTGTCTGACAAAGTTGTCAGAGGATTAAAACTGACAAAAGAGCGACTTTTAGCTTCTAAAAAGGCTTCTGGAGGCACTTTGGTCTTTATGAAGGATGGAAAGATCGTCAAGGTGAAGGCTTCAGATCTTTAAGTAACCTAGTTTTTCTGATCAACCATAAATACTGATTACTCCTCATCTGGCAACATCTCAATATCCTGAATCAGCACCCTTTTAGAGATGGCTTGACCAGTAAGCGTTGCTGCTAAACCGCCCATGGCGGTTTCTTTATAGCGAGTTTCCATACTCTGACCTACTTCGCCCATAGCTTCAACACATTCATCTACAGGAATTACTGCATTCACATTGGCCAAAGCAATTTGAGCAGAACTATTCGCAATAGCCGCAGCACTTGCATTTCGAACTACGCAAGGCACTTCAACAAGACCAGCCACTGGATCGCAAATCAATCCAAGCATGCATTGAATGGTAATGGCCACAGCATTAAAAACTTGATCTATAGTTCCACCAAGGCAATAAACAATTGCACCAGAAGCCATAGCCGCTGCACTGCCAGTTTCAGCTTGACAACCGCCCACAGCACCAGCGATAGAAGCACGCTTTTCCATAATCAAAGCAATACCTGCACTGACTAGCAATGCCTCGTGAATTTTATGGTCAGGAATATCATGTAACTCTTGAAAAGTAACTAAAACGCCAGGGATAATGCCCGAAGCTCCAGCCGTGGGTGCAGCCACCACTCTGCCCATACAAGAATTAACTTCTTTAGCAGCCAATGCTCTTGAGATCAGCACTTGAAATTCTCTAGAAAGCACCGTTACGGGATGATTGTACACCTTTTTTGCTCCGTTGTTGATCATGCCCGAGCGTGAGGTCATATCTTCTGTGAGGCCGGTTTGGACGGCATCCTTCATCACATTATAGGCATTTTCTAAATTTGCCCAAATGAATTCTTCGGTGCGTTGTTTTTGCTGTACCTCATATTCAATCACAGGTTCGAAAAGTTGAACATTGTGTGACTCACAGTAGGTTTTCCACCCTTTAAAATCCTCGAAAAGAAAGCTCATTTCAGTTAAATTTTGACAAAGCTAAGTCATTTTGTGCAAACGATTGAAAAAGCCAGATGATTCCATAATTATATTTAAAAGATTGCCTACTAGCTCAGCATCGTTATAAACACTTGAATACCGAAACGATTAAAACTAAACTTCGCCTATCTTTGCGGCATGGAATTGAAGAACGATCTGATTTTACGTGCTGCCAGAGGCGAAAAGACTGAAAGAACTCCAGTATGGTTAATGCGCCAAGCTGGGAGAATTTTACCTGAATATCGTGCGGTTCGCAATAGCTTGAGCGGCTTTATCGAATTGGTGAAAAACCCAGATTTGGCTGCTGAAGTTACCATCCAACCAGTTGATATTTTGGGAGTTGATGCTGCCATTATCTTCTCGGATATTCTTGTGATTCCCGAAGCCATGGGCTTGCCTTACGAAATGATCGAAAAGAAAGGGCCTTGGTTTCCTCAAGTAGTTAAGTCGGAATCCGATTTGGCTAAACTCAATATCGCAGATGCGTCTACGGATTTAGGTTACGTGATTGATGCCATTAAAGTGACAAAAAGAGAATTGGCTGGCCGCGTGCCTTTGATCGGTTTTGCTGGTGCGCCTTGGACAATCTTCTGTTATATGGTAGAAGGCCATGGAAGTAAGACTTTCTCCAATGCACGGAAAATGCTCTATAACGAACCTGCTTTGGCCGAGAAGCTTTTGGAGATGATTACCGAAAGTACTATTGCCTATTTAAAAGCACAGATTGCGGCAGGTGCCGATATTGTTCAGGTTTTTGATTCTTGGGCGGGGATTTTACCTCCTCAACAATACGAAGACTTCTCCTTGAAGTACATCAAACAAATTTGCGATGCCATTAATGAAGTTCCTATAACGGTATTTGCCAAAGGAGCTTATTTCGCTCGAAAATCAATGGCTAACCTAGCTTGCGAAACAATCGGTCTTGATTGGAATATGGACATTGCCGAATCTAGAATGCTGATCGGTGAGCACAAAACCCTTCAAGGCAACCTTGACCCTTGTGCACTTTATGGCACAAATGCCGAAGTTGAAAAAGCTACCAAAGTAATGCTAGATGCCTTTGGCCCAAACCGACACATCGCTAATCTTGGGCATGGTGTTTACCCAGATATTGATCCTGAAAAGGTGAAGGTATTTGTAAATACCGTGAAAGAGTATAGCCAAACGCTTAGGCACTAAGCGTATAGCTAACCTAGGTTTGATAGACTTCTGAGTATGGCAATTACCTAAATGCTAAACGACATTAGCTTTCAAATCTCCTTTTCATTGTGTTAATTGAGTTTCCTTAAAACAAACTCAATCATGAAGAAAACCCCAATTATCGTTTTGCTTGCATTCGCAACGCTATGCTTTTCAGCATTTACTTTTAAAAACGAAACCAAACCTTCTTTAAAAGAAAAGCTGAGTGAGCTTTCTAAAAAGGTTGAGCCGAAGGTGATTGAATGGAGGCACCATATTCATGAAAATCCTGAGCTCTCTAACAGAGAATATAAGACCGCTGAATACATAACAGCTCATTTAAAAAGTCTTGGTATCGAAGTAGAAGAAGGGGTAGCTAAAACAGGGGTGATCGGTATTTTAAAAGGTGGAAAACCAGGTCCAGTAATTGGATTACGTGCGGATATGGATGGTTTGCCAGTAAAAGAACGAGTAAATTTGCCTTGGGCTTCTAAAGCAATTGGTGAGTTCAATGGACAGGAAGTGCCAGTAATGCACGCTTGTGGTCACGATACGCACGTGGCAATTTTGATGGGGGTGGCCGAAGTACTTTCTCAAGTGAAATCTGAAATCAAAGGCACAATCAAATTCGTCTTTCAGCCTGCTGAAGAAGGTGCTCCTGATGGTGAAGAAGGTGGCGCTGAGTTGATGGTGAAAGAAGGAGTCGTGAAAAATATGGATGTGATCTTCGGGTTGCACATCAATGCTCAAACTGAAGTTGGAAAGGTTAAATACCGTTCTGCAGGTATTATGGCAGCAGTAAATAGCTTCGAGATTAAAATCAAAGGAAAACAAGCGCATGGTTCTGCGCCTTGGCAAGGCATCGACCCGATTGTTACTGCAGCGCAAATCATTAATAATGCGCAAACAATCGTGAGTCGTAGTTTACCTTTAACTACCCAAGCTGCAGTGCTGTCATTTGGAAAGATTGAAGGCGGAGTGCGTAGCAATATCATTCCCGAAGAAGTGACATTGGTAGGTACCATCAGAACTTTGGATGCTGGCATGAGAAGCAGACTTTTCGAACGTTTCCAGACCATTGTAAAAAATACAGCTGAAAGCAATGAAGCAGAAGCGATTCTAACCATCGATAAGGGTTACCCAATCACTTACAACAATCCAGAATTAACAACCATGATGGGGCCTACTTTCATTGATGTGTTGGGTGCTGCAAACGTAGACTCAAACATCAACGCCATCACGGGTGCAGAAGATTTCTCTTTCTTCCAAGAGGAAATTCCTGGCTTATATTTCTTTATTGGTGGCGCACCAAGTGGTGTAGATTATGAGAAACAAGCGTCTCATCATACCCCAGATTTTTATGTAGATGATGCTGGAATGATTGCAGGAATTCAGCTTTTAAGCAGAATGGTAGTGGATTATGCTGATTTGAAAAAGTAATTTCGGGTATTGGGCTTAGGGTATTGGGTCGTGAGACATTCACATTACCCAATACACTCTACTCTTTACTCTTATAATCTTCTCTAACCGGACTAAAGACATCTAACAATTGACAATCGGTTATGGCCCTTCCAGAATGTAGCTCATTCGATGGAATTACGGCTAAATCTCCAGCTTTCATAAGCTTAGTTTCGACTTGCAGGGTAAGTTCGAATTCTCCAGAGATTACTTGAGCAGCCACTTGTTCGTGAAAATGCGAATGAGGAGGCAAAATACTTCCTGATTTAATTTCCCAATAAGCCAAGGTCATATTTTCTGTATGAACCATTTTCCCCTTAAATCCGGGAAGTAATTCTTTGGCGGCAATGTCTTTTAGGTGGATAAAGGGCATTTAATTCAAGATTTCGTTGTCTTCAATTTCTTCCATCAAGTCCTCACGATTGATAGGCACAACGCCCACATATTCGCAGACTAAACCACCAGCTAGGTTGGCAATGGCGGCTGCTTTTTGCGGACTCAAACCTACCGCCATACAACAAGCCATTACGCTGATTACCGTGTCGCCAGCCCCAGAAACATCTGAAATCTGACGGATATGAGCTGGAATTAGATGGGTGTCCCCGTTGTCTTTGATAAATACACCATGTTCCGAAAGCGTGACCATTACCATTTTAGCTTCAAGCTTGGTTTGTAATAGCGCAACTGCTGAACGAATCGAGTCCATGTTTTTGGCATCTACCTCAATTCCCAAACCCTCTCTTAATTCCTTCAAGTTTGGTTTGAAAAGGGTAGCGCCTTTGTAATCCATAAAGTTGCGTTTCTTGGGATCAACCACCGTTGGTATGCCCAATCGAGTAGCTTCACTTATGGTTTCGGCAATGATGGTAGGATTGATTACCCCTTTATCGTAATCTTCGAAAATAACCACATCACATTCTGGCAATAGGTTTTTGATGTGATGAAGCAAACTCTTTTGCTCAATTGGGCTTAAATGCTTGTCAGTTTCGGTGTCGACACGCAACATCTGATGAGCACCAGATAGAATTCGCTCTTTTACGGTGGTATCACGCTCTGAGCTTGTGATTACTCCTTTGCTCGGAATTCCTTTTTCCTCTAGTCTATTCAAAAAGAATTCACCGTTAAGATCAGCCCCAACAATGGCACATGGAATTGGTGTCGCACCTAAGGCTTGTACGTTGAGTGCAACATTGGCGGCACCGCCTAAACGTTTCTCTTTCTTTTCGGCCAAAACCACAGGTACAGGCGCTTCTGGAGATATTCTGGATACCTTTCCCCATACATAGGAATCGACCATTACATCGCCAATTACCAATACTTTTAGTTTCGAAAATGCCTCGAAAAGTTCGTTAACGTTTGAAATTGCCATTATGAAAGTTTAGCTACCGCTGCTTTAATTCTGGTGATTGCTTCTCTTAAATCTTCTTCTGAAGCTGCATAAGAAATACGAATACAATTCTCATCCCCAAACGCATCGCCCGTTACTAAAGAAACTTGAGCCTTATCCAATAAATAAAGGCATAAGTCATCTGCATTGTGAATCACCGTTTCGCCATCCGACTTGCCAAAAAGTTGGCTTACATCTGGGAAGAAGTAAAAAGCACCAGTCGGTAAATTTGATTTGAAACCAGGCACTTGATCGAGTAATGTTTTTACTAAATCTCTTCTTCGCAAATATTCCTCAGCCATTTTCTTGGTAGGTCCAAGGTCTGTGGTAAGGGCTACCAATGCCGCTCTTTGTGCAATGCTGCAGTTCGCAGAAGTAATTTGTCCTTGAATTTTGTTACAAGCTTTCGCCAACCAAGTAGGTGCACCGATATAGCCTACTCTCCAGCCTGTCATGGCGAAACCTTTGGCCATTCCGTTTACGGTGACTGTGCGATCAATCATGCCTTCGATCGCGCCAATACTTGCATGCGCTCCGGTGTAATTGATGTGCTCATAAATCTCATCGGCAATCACGATGATGTCATCATGTTTCTTCACTACCTCAGCAATCTCTGTCAATTCCTCTAGTGTGAATACCGAACCAGTTGGGTTACATGGAGAAGAATAAATAATAGCTTTAGTTTTTGGCGTTATTGCTGCGGCTAGTTGCGAGGCAGTTACTTTAAAATCAGACTCGATTCCGCCCTTTACTAAAACGGGTACTCCCTCCGCTAATTCGATCAGAGAAGAATAACTTACCCAGAATGGGGAAAATACCACTACCTCATCTCCAGGATTGAGTATGGCTAGGAAAATATTGGCAATAGATTGCTTGGCACCATTTGAAACCACAATCTGATCAGCGGTGTAATCGAGGTTATTTTCGTTTTTGAATTTTTTAGAAATGGCTTGCCTTAAGTCTAAATAGCCATTCACCGGAGGATAAGCAAAGTATTTACCTTCATCAATAGCTGCTTTTGCCCCGTCCTGAATGTGTTGAGGTGTCTTAAAGTCGGGTTCGCCTAGGCTTAGGCTGATCACGTTGATTCCTTTTTCTTTTAGCTCGCGGGCTTTGGCGGCCATGGCTAAGGTGGCCGATTCGGCCATATTCTTTACTCTATCTGATACCATTTTTAGACTTAGGCTTATGCATGAGTTGCAAAAGTAGCTATTTATCGAAACTCCTACCAAAAACTCTGAGGATAGTTATTTGGGATTTAAAAATGAGAATTTCGAAAGCTATTTACTTATAATCAGAACGGGTCATGATGCTGCGGCCTAGGGTTACCTCATCGGTATATTCTAATTCTCCTCCCATCGGGATGCCACGAGCGATTGAAGTAATTCGAACGCCAAAATCTTTTAGTTTCTTGGTGATGTAAAATGCTGTGGTGTCTCCTTCCATGGTTGGGCTAATCGCCAGAATTACCTCTTCAATCTTGGGTTCGCTATTTTGAACCCGCGCAATCAAGGAGTCGATATGGATATCGCCAGGGCCAATGCCTTCAATCGGGGAAATTACTCCTCCCAAAACATGGTAAAGGCCACGGTATTGTGCTGTATTTTCTATAGCAATTACGTCAGGCGTGTCTGTAACAACGCAAATGGTCGTCAAGTCCCGCTTGATTGTTCTGCATGTACAATCCGAAGTATCCGAAATAATATGGCAGGTATCGCAGTATTTTACTCCTTCGCGAAGCTCATTCAGGGCTGTGGTCAGATGTGCAGTGCTGATGGGCTCTTGCTTCAGAAGGTGGAGCACCAATCTCAGAGCAGTCTTTTTGCCGATACCCGGAAGCTTCGAAATTTCTTCAATTGCGCTTTCTACAATTTTTGGGGGGAAGTTCAATCTTTATTGAATGAAGGGGTGCAGAAATGATTACAAAACGGTTGCAGTAATTCCTGCAGAAAGAATGCTTTCGCACATCGGCTTCAATTCTGTAAAAGAACCGTTTTTAACCGTGCATTTCCCTTTGTAGTGAATAAGCAAAGTGCATTGTTCGGCTTGCTCGGCAGAATGCTTGCATACTTTCATCAGTATATTGATTACGTGTTCGAAGGTGTTCACGTCATCATTAAAAACGACCAAATCGCACAGGTCCTCATCTATGGTTTTATCGAGTACTTCGACTAACTCTTCTTCTTGATAGCTGAAATTCATAATCACCAAATTTTGTCAAAGGTACAAAAAATCAATCGTAGCATAAAACAGTGAGCTCATCAAAAGGTTCATGCTCGTTTTGGTCTCAGCATTTTTTGACTGATATTGACGGGCTAAATTAACGCTGCAAAGGAATGAATCCGACTTTAGTCATAAGTATCATTGGGGGGTATTTTTTATTGCTGATTATCATTGCAAGAATTACTTCGAAAGGAGCAGATTCGGCTACATTTTTTACCGCCAATAAACAATCGCCATGGTATTTGGTGGCCTTTGGTATGATCGGAGCCTCTCTTTCTGGGGTAACGTTTATTTCCGTGCCTGGCGAAGTGGGCAATAGTTTCTTTTCCTACTTCCAGGTAGTTCTGGGATATTTGGTGGGGTATTTTGTAATAGCCACAGTGCTGATGCCGCTTTATTACCGACTCAATCTCGTTTCGATTTATGGTTATTTAGAACAAAGATTTGGCTTTTGGTCATACAAGACGGGTTCGTTTTTCTTCTTACTGTCCCGAACAATCGGTGCATCATTCAGGCTCTTTTTAGTGGCGGGGGTACTTCAAATCGCCATTTTCGATAGTCTAGGAGTGCCTTTTTGGGTTTCGGTACTTATCACCATCCTTTTGATCTGGGTGTATACTTTCCAAGGGGGTATTAAAACCATCGTTTGGACAGATACTTTGCAGACCTTTTTTATGCTCTCTGCGGTGGTCATTACTATTTATTTGATCACAAAGGAAATGGGCATTGGTATTGGCGAAGCTTTCAGCCAAATCAAGGCAAGTGAGTATTCCAAAACCTTCTTTTTTGATTGGAATGATAAAAAAGACTTCTTTAAGCAGTTTATATCCGGTGCCTTTATCGCCATTGTGATGACAGGTTTGGACCAGGATATGATGCAAAAAAACCTTACTTGCAAAACTTTAAAAGATGCTCAGAAAAATGTTTTTTGGTTCAGCGTAGTTTTGGTCATCGCTAATCTACTCTTCCTGGGCTTGGGCGCTTTACTTTATTTATATGCGGGTCAAAATGGTATCGAAATTCCAGCAAGGACCGATGGTTTGTATCCTTTAATTGCTTTGAACCATTTAAGCACCTTTGCAGGCTTGGTCTTTTTGCTGGGGATAGTAGCCGCGGCATATTCCAGTGCCGATTCTGCCCTTACGGCCCTCACAACCGCCTTTTGTGTTGATTTTCTCAATTTTGAAAAAAAGGAAGAATCACTTAAAAAACCGATCCGTCTCAAGGTACATATCGGCTTTTCTGTGCTTCTGTTTGTCGTGATCCTTATTTTCAATGCCATTAACGACAGCAGTGTCATCAACTCAATTTTCAAAGTCGCGGGCTATACCTATGGGCCATTGCTTGGCCTTTTTAGTTTTGGAATGATTACCAAGCTAAAAGTGCGCGATCAATGGGTTTTGCCTGTTTGCTTAGCTGCTCCAGCCATTTCTTATGTTGTGGACATCAATTCAGCGGCATGGTTCAACGGCTTTCAGTTTGGCTTCTTTATCCTCATCTTTAATGGTGCATTAACCTTTTTAGGGATGCTAATGATTGTTAGAAGAGGAAATAAAGAAGGCCTAAATCCAGCTTAATTTTCACCCACAATCCTTTTTCTGAGTTTCACTACGCGGTCTTTGCTTCGTTTTCTCATATTGAGGGCTTCTACCGCTAATGAGAAGAATACAGCAAAGTAGATGTAGCCTTTTTCGATGTGTTCGCCAATGCCCTCGAGCACCAACATGAAACCGATCAGAATTAAGAACGACATGGCCAACATTTGTAATGAAGGGTGTTTATTAATAAAAGCACTGATTTTGCCCGCAGCAGAGATCATGACAATCATGGCCAAAGTTACTGCAACAATCATGATCATGATTTGATCGGTAAGGCCCACCGCAGTTAAAATAGAATCAAAAGAGAATACGACATCTAAGGCGACTATTTGAAGAATCACTTTACCGACAGTAACACTCTTGCTCTTGCTTACATGTTGCTCATCTCCCTCTAAAGTATGGTGAATTTCAGTTGTGCTTTTTCCGATCAGAAACAGGCCTCCTAAAATTAAAATCAAGTCTTTTGCGCTCACGGCATGTTCAAGCACTGTGAACAAAGGCTCTGTAAAACCGATGATCCAGCTGATACCCAATAGCAAACCAATCCGCATGACCAGAGCCAAGCCAAGTCCAATATTTCGGGTTTTCCTTCGGTCTACTTCTGGCAATCGGTTGGATACAATAGAAATAAAGATAATGTTATCTACTCCCAAAATGATCTCTAAAAAAGTAAGGGTCAACAGGGCGATAAGTCCCTCAGATGTCAATAATGCGTCCATTGTATAAGTGTTGTTTTTTTAAGCTTTTAAGTCTTTGTTCTCGGTGATGTAATTCAATATGGTTTTGTTGATGAACCTTCTCACGGGTTTTTCAAGGTCTTTGTGTCTCTTGTCAAGGGTGATATGAAGTTTTAAGTTCACAAAATCTCTTTTGATCTCGATGATTTTAAGGCTGAACTTTTCAAGGCTCAAGTCTTTGAATTCAACTTTGAGGGCATCAATGATATAATCTTCGAGTTCGTCTGGGTTGCCTAAAACCTCAGGGCTCAATTCAAAATCGAAACTCAGTTTCTTAAAATTCTTTTTGGTGCTATTGACCACGTTGGATGTGGCTACGAGCGTATTGGGAATGTACACCACCTCATCTTCATCGCTCAGCAAAACGATGTTGAGCAAAGTAATGTCGAGAATTCGACCACTCAATTCACCCACTTTTATGTAATCATTGAGTGAAAGCTGGTTGGAAAACATAAGAATAAAGCCATTGATCATATTGACCAAGTAGTCTTTAGATATAATTGCGATGGCAGCGGCCACAATACTTATCGAGGTAAAAAACTCTTTTATTTCTATGTTGAAATAGTAGAGGATAGAAATCAATAAAATAATGACGTAGAGAATCGAGGCGATTCTGTTGATCCCTAATATGAAATTATCCTTAAAATCGGATTCTTTGTGCCTTCTTCTTAAGTAAAGAAACACCAACGAAATTCGACCAAAGGAAACTATAAGTACACTCGTGAGATAATAGAAAATGGCCGAAATCAAAGAGCTCTCAATATGAAGATCTTCAAAAGCATCATTATTTCTCCATTTCCAAATTAGGGCAAAAAAAAGGGCAACCAGCTTTAAGCCAAAGAAAAGTCGTTTTCTACCTTCTTTTTTTACTTGGTCTAATGGCCTATTGACTTTTACTTTACCTCCAATCATCATTCAATTTTCGAATGCAAAATTAGCTGAATTTAAACGAGAAAAAATTATAGACTTAACTCTTTGATCGGCTCCCAATATACTTTGGAGAAATTTTTAACAGCATTGTTCTCAATAGTCACTCCTTCAGCTTCGAGCCTTTCTTGCATAATGGTCGGTGTTTGAAAATGGTGTCGACCAGTGAGCAAGCCCGATCTATTTACTACTCTGTGTGCGGGCACATTTTCCAAAGTATGAGAGGCGTTCATTGCCCAGCCTACCATTCTGGCACTTCCCTTTGTTCCCAAATAAGCTGCAATGGCTCCGTAGGAAGTAACTCGACCTGTAGGGACAAGTTTTACGACTTCATATACATCATTGAAAAAATTGGAGTGGTCTTTAGCCATAAATTCGTTAGGCTTCTATTCCTAATAAAACCAAGGGAACAGCAGGTACACCTCTTCCCTGTCTGGCAAGATCATATAACGCACCTTCATAATACCCAGGGCCTGAAGACATTTGCGACTGCATAGATTTCATAGGTAAAATTTCTATTCCTACGTCAATGGTATCACCAACATAGAAGGCAAGATGTTTTACAAATAAGTCATATGCAATGAAACTATATTTACCAAACTGGACCTCAACTGCAATTCTATTTTTAACAAAATCAGTTTGATTGTATGACCGAATTGGAGTTTTCCCTTCAGCTTCTATTAGACTTTTTTGCTCTGCTTCTTTTAGATGCATTGTGCGGCCAATTAATTTATAGTCATCCGTCACCCAATAGTTTGTTCTACTTTCAAACCAACCCGCGTTTTCGAAGTCTATTTTCATCCGTTTGTTTAATTCGGTCGGACTATAGAGCATCTTACCCTTCATGGTCTTCTCTTTGCTCACTTTGGTCATGTAATCAGCAGCTGAAATATTTGCGATAATGTTTTCAATTTCAGTCCACATCTCCTTTTGATGGTATTGAATCCACTCGAATCCATTAAGGTGAGAATATAATGCTCCTATTTTCATCTAATTAAAAAGTTTAGAATTTAGCGAGGATAGAAAATAGAAACCCGTAATAATACTTTGAGCATTCTCGCTCAATTTTCTGTTTCTCTCTTCTACAATTGTTTCAACCAATGAAGCATCAATATTATTGAAGTTAGCTTCTTTCATTATTTTGTCAACGCAGTCTCCAACTTGATCGAGAAACCCGAATACCTGATCGCTAACCTCCGAAGAAACCCAAGTTTCTTGAAGCTTTTTAGAGTTTATCCCTTTATACTCTCTGCTAATCTGGTCAATACATTCAGTAAAAACTTCGTTTTGAGTTGTGTTAACGATAGGAGCTAATGCTTCTTTTAGTTGTTTATTTAAGGGTATGTTTTTTATGTTTTTTGAATTGCCAAAAACAAATTTAAATGACCAGTGGAGGTCTTCGCTTTTAGGGTTGTTTGAAAGTTCGAAACGTACACCGCTGCCATATCTGAGATATGGAACTGCAAATTGAAACTTCCTATTCATAGGATACTTTCTAACAGGGGCACCAAGATTGGATTTGTAAGATTTAAATTTTGGTTGTTCATGATAGTAGGCTGACTCTCTCGGAAACAGAATATCACTGGCTTTAATCTCAAGCATGCTCTGAAACAAATAGTAAGTCAAAATTGGAGGTACTGCGTTTCCTATCATCTTAAATTTTGAGTTCAAGGTTCTACCATAAAACTGATAGGTAATTGGGAAGCCCTGAATTACACCTCTTTCTCGAACATTTAGTCTTCTAAAACCAGATTGAGACCTTACAATTATGCTCTCTCTTGATACTCTTGTACAAGTAGCGGTGACAGTTCTGCTAGGCCTATTTAAGCCATCAGGAAAAGCCATGTTGTTATAAATCGGATGGTAGGCTTTAGAGTCTCGATTTATTCTTTCCTCTTCTGTGGTTAAATCCACCTCATTTTCTAATTCTGTTATTTTTGAAGCTTCTATCGAATAGCCGTAGTTGGGGTCTGTAATATTAGCAGTACGAAGTGAATCAATTACCTCGCCCAACGTGACTTGGCTAATACTTTGCCTATAAGAATCAAATAATTCAATTGGGAAGTCTCCAGCAATCATTCGCTTCCTGCTTTGAGGCACACCATAATCGGCTGTATTGACAACCTTAATTACCTTTACCAAATGCTTGAATCGAGATAATGAGCCCTCGTTTAGTTCTCGCTCCAAAATGCCCGCAACTCTTGGTACATTCTCCATTGCCCAATATTTTGGTTTAATATGCTCAACTATTTCTAAAAATTTAAAAACATCAACCAACCCATCTTCTATGTCTCCATTTCCTCCTTTATTTGCAAAGGAAAATTGAGTACATGGTGGGCTTCCTACTACAAAATCAATTTTCTTGGAGAAGTTTAAATCGTCTTTAACGCTGATTTTTCTAATATCTATTTCTTTGTGGTTAGTAGAAAAATTCAAATTATGCGTTTGATTGGCTTCGTGCCACCACTCAAAAGAGGCTACATTCTCAATTCCCGAAAGTTTCATACCGAGTGTCCACCCTCCAATACCACTGTATAAATCAATCGCAGTTTTCATATGAACAAAGATAAAAATTCAAAGAGTAATACCTCTATTCTTAAATAATTGAATGTAGTGCAGTTCACAAAATTAAAAAGGCGATCCAAAAAAGATCGCCTTTCAATATCATTCGTGATTAAAATTAACCGCCACCACCGAAAATTCCAAAGATGCCCATCATATTCAATAGAACGATAAGGATGACCAGTGGACAAACGAATCGAATGAAGAATACAAAAGCATTCGATGCAAATGAGCCTTCTGTCCAGCCGGGTGCGCCAGATGCGATTTCAGATACAATGTTTTTGATTGGCATTTTCCAACCTACATAAACGCAGGTCACCAAAGCTACCACTACAATGAAGAAGGTACCAAAGAAGAAGTCAAGAATATCCTGAAAGCCAGTGTAGGTTGATCCGAAAACTGTAACATTCATTTCGGAAAAGAAAGCCGATCCACCTTGAGATAGGGCAGAAGGAATGCCAACAATGAACAACAGAATTCCCACTACCCAAGCTGATTTGCTTCTGCTCCATTTTTTCTCGTCCATAAAATAGGAGGCTGGTACTTCGAGCATTGAGATGGAAGAAGTCAAAGCGGCCACCATCAAAAGCAAAAAGAAGAATGCACCTATAATTGCTCCGCCTGGCATGCTGCTAAAGATTTCTGGCAGGACTTGAAAAACCAGAGTTGGGCCAGCGGCAGGGTCTTTGCCAAAGGCGAAAACGGCAGGGAAAATCATGAAGCCTGCTAGCAATGCTACACCAGCATCCATAAAACCAACCCAAACACCACTACTCACAATGTTCGCGGATTTAGGCAAATATGAGCCATAGGTGATCATAATACCCCAGCCGATACTCATAGAGAAAAATGCTTGGCCTAGGGCCACAAGGAATGTTTGGCCAGATATTTTACTGAAATCAGGATTGAGATAAAAATCTACTCCTTTCATGGCACCATCAAGTGTCATGCTTCGGATAGCCACAATAAAGATCAGTAGGAACAACAGCGGCATAAGCACTTTTGCTGCTTTCTCAATACCACCTGAAATACCTTTTCTAACAATTAAAATAGTGATGAGAGTAAAAAGACCCATTAGGGGAATGGTATTCATTGGGTTGGCTGCGAAATCGGCAAAAGAGCCTTGATCTCCGCTTATGGATTTAAAAATATAGCCGATGGTCCAACCAGCAATATTGCTATAATAGGAGAGTACAAAGAAGCTCACAAGCAGTGCTAGAATTGCTCCAAGTCCCATGAATGCTGGGTTGGCTCCAGTATCTTTAAAGGCACCAATAGTTCCTTTTTTGGTAAATCGGCCAAAGCCCATTTCAGTAAATAGCAATGGTACTCCAATTAGGACTACGCAAAGTAGATATACCAGAACGAAGGCTCCACCTCCATTTTGCCCTGTGATGTAAGGAAATCTCCAGATGTTCCCTAGCCCGACAGCAGAGCCAGCTGCGGCCATGATGAATCCAAATTTGGACCCCCATTGACCTCTGCCCTCATTACTAACATTAACCGCCATATTTTAAAAATTGAGTTGAGTTGATAAAAAAATTAACGTAGAATATTGAGCAATTTCTTCCTAAAAACCAAGCAGTTAAATTACATATGGAGGTGTTATTTTTGACATTCAAATCGTGTTGGCCTAAGTTTTATAGCAGAAAAATGGTCGAAAACTTGGCTTTGTGCCTTAAAAAATTACCTTGTCGGGCTTGAAAAACAATTTTTACTCGATTTTAAACAAAACTTACAGGTAATTGAGCACGCAAGAAAAACCAGAAGAATTTAGTAATCGGTGGGGAATAATTTTGGCTTCTTTAGGGATGGCCATTGGTGCCGGAAACCTCTGGCGCTTTCCGAGAATCGCTGGAGAGTATGGGGGTACATTCATTATTTTATGGATGTTCTTTCTCATTGTTTGGTCCATACCCTTACTGATGGCTGAATTGGCCATTGGTAAATATTACAGAAAAGGAACTTTAGGTGCTCTGGGCCGCCTAGGCGGGAAAAAATTCAATTGGATGGGGATCTTTGTTACACTGGTCACCATGGGAATTGCCTTTTATTATTCGGTCGTAACGGGTTGGTCTTTTAGGTACTTTATCCTCAATACTCAGAACTTAGTAGACTATATTTTTGGCTCTGGAGCCATGAATCAAAAGTTCGCAGATCCAAATGTAAACTTCATGGATAGCTTCTGGGCCAGTCTATCTAATTCTAGCTGGCAAGCTGTGCTTTGTTACATATTCACAATTACTATAGCCATATGGGTTTTGGGGAAGGGAATCAAGCAAGGGCTTGAGAAGGTGAATAAAATATTGATACCTACTCTTTTTATTCTACTTATGGTAGTTGCAGCTTTTGCCATTCAAATGCCAGGCGGGATTGAAGGCCTTGAATACCTTTTCACCATAGATGTAGAACTTTTCAAAGACCCTACTATTTGGATTGAGGCCATTACAGATTCTGCTTGGAGTACAGGTGCGGGTTGGGGCTTGATGATTACGATTGGTTCATTTTCAAGAAAGAAGGAAGACGTTACACTGAATACATTTTTAGGTGCCTTTGGTAATAACTCGGCAGCCCTTTTGGCAGCTATGGCAATTTTACCAGCAGTATTCGCTATGGCTGCGACATCTACCGAAGCCATAGACTTCTTACATGGAGGTAATACCGCCTTAGTATTTACAATACTTCCGCAGCTCTTTGCAAGAATGACGGGTGGTCCATTCCTCTCGTGGCTATTCTTTGGTGCCTTTGCCATGGCTGCTTTCAGTTCCATTTTGCCTATGATGCAATTGATCATTCGAAACTTGACTGATTATAATGTTTCTAAAAAACGAGCAGCGATAATAACTGGTGCAGCTTGTATTATTATTGGGCTGCCTTCGGCTTGGAACCTCGATATATTCGAAAATCAAGATTGGGTTTGGGGTGTAGGCTTATTGGTGAGTGGAATTTTCATATCCTTCCTCATAATGAGATATGGGCCAGCTAAATTCAAACGAGAGTTCATTGATGAGAATTCTGACTTTAAAGTCTCTTCCAAATACTTTGCTGGTATGATCTACTTCATCTTTTTTGCTGGACTTTTCTTGGTGTACTGGTGGATGGATCAGGGCTATAGCGATTATCCGTGGTTCGATGAAAATGGTAATTGGAATGTTATCGACAAGTTTAGTAATGCTACGATTGTTACGCAGTGGGGAATTGCCCTCATTATCGCAATTGTATTTAATGGATGGGTCTACAAAAAATTCGTAAAAAAATGAGTCAGGCAGCAGTAATAGGAATGATCATATGTTTAACGATCACCTTCGGAGGTTTTTTCACCTTTTTGATGATCGCGCTTAAATCAGATAAAGATAAATCAGATGCGGGGACAGAAGTAAAGGATTAGATCAATTGCTAGCCGTTTGTTGAGCAATAATGGCTATGCCTTCATCAAAACTATGAGGCTCGTAGCCTAAAAATTTTCGGGCTTTTTCTATTAGCAGGCCTGTTTTTGGTGGTCTTTTGGCAGGTTGTGTAAAAGTGGAGCTATCTGCTTTTTGCATCGTGGCGGTACTCAGGTTGAAAAATTTGGCGGTTTTGATTGCCATTTCATAGGGTGTAAGCAAGTCGCTCCCAGAAATATTGAATATGCCTTTGGCCTTTTGTTCAGCAATTAATAGGCAGCCTTGCGCTAGGTCTTCAGCCAAAGTTGGGCTACGCAACTGATCGTCCACCACTTTAATTTCTTTGCCTTCTTCCAAACTCTTTTTCACCCAAAGCACGATATTGGTGCGGCTCATATCATGCGCAATTCCATAGACCAAAACGGTTCTGGCAATTGCCCAATCTAATTTACTTTTAGCAATGATGTGCTCGGCTGCCAACTTGCTTTCTCCATAGTAGCTGATTGGGTTGGCCTGGGCTTCCTCGTCATAAGGGCCAGCTTCACCATCAAAGATAAAGTCGGTGGATAGATGGAGTAAAAAAGCATTGTTCGCCTCGCAAGCTTCTGCGATGTATTGCACCGCATTCACATTTAAGTCCCAACAGCCTTCTCGTTCTGACTCACATTGATCAACGTTGGTCATGGCGGCAGTATGAATTACCACATCAGGTTGATGCTCAGCAATTACTGCATTCACCTGAGCTTGATCAGTAATATCAAGCGGAGTGTAAGTGTATTTCTGCTGGTCAAAAGGTAGCCGATTTGCTCCGCGTGCAGTGGCTACAAGCTCGTGATTGCCTTGATTGAGGATTAAGGCGACTAATTTTTGACCTAAAAGTCCGTTGGCGCCTGTGATAAGAATTTTCATTGATCCGCCTTTTTTGGATATTCTATTCCGTACTTTTTGGTGATTTCAGACTTGGGCATTTCTACCACCGAAACCTTCATTCTTACTTCTTCTAGTGGGCGATCTCTTTGATTGGTCTCCACTGCCGCAATTTTATCAACCACTTCCAAGCCTTCTACTACTTGGCCAAAAATGGTGTACTCACCGTCTAAATGTGGTGTTCCACCAATAGTCGTATAAATTTCAACTTGTTCTTCTGAGAAACCAGGGTCAGTTTGCGGGCCAAATTCTTTTTCTATGAGTTCGCGCGAAGCGAAAACTAAGCCTTGTTGTGCTGCTGCGAAATCATAAGTGCTGTCTTCTTGGGCAAGATTCACATGGTAGTTGTACTTTTCATTCAGCTCTACGTATTTGTCCATTTTGCGCATTCTTTCGAAAAACCCATTCAATCGTAAAAAATCGCGTCTTACTCGTCTCACTTCCAGTCCATCCAAATCATAAACCTCACCTTGCACAATGTAGAATTGCGATCCACTGGATTGTTTCATGGGATTCTGGGCATCGCCCATTCTTGCCGCGGCTAAAGCTCCCTTTTTATGAAAGTATTTTTCTGGCAGAAACTCGGCATCAATTCTATAATCCGCATCTTTTTCTTGTTGGCCAGTAGATAAATCTCCGGTTTGAATCATGAAGTTTTCGATCACCCGATGAAAAAGCACCGAATCGTATTTCCCTGCTTTTGTAAGTTCCAAAAAGTTGGCTTTATGCAGAGGCGTGTCATCGAATAGAATAGCCTTCATTTCGCCATAAGGGGTTGAAATCACAATTACTTCATCCATTTCGGGTGCTTGGCAAGAAACGAGGCAGCAAGCAATGGCAGCTGTTAAGAGATGGAGCGTTTTTTTCATAATAATTTACTGATAAGTGTATCCGTATTTTTTGGCAATTTCTGCCTTGGGCATTTCTTCGACTGAAACAAACATTCTGACATCTGAGATTGGGCGATCTCCGGGCGCAGTTTGTACTGCTGCAATTTGATCGAGTACTTCTAATCCTTGAATTACTTGCCCGAAAACCGTGTAAGCACCATCTAAGAATGGGGTTCCACCTATGGTTGTGTATACCTCCACTTCCTTAGCCGACATTCTCAATTTGTTCCCCGTAGCTTTGCTCAATTCTTCTGCTAATTCCATCGCTTTCGCCCTAAACATTTCGTCTCCACCTTCATTAAAAGCATCTTCTAATTGTTTATTTAAAGGGTTATCCGGGTCATTTCTTCTTAAATCAGTAACACATTGAGAAAGCGCTTGCATATTCAGTTGGGTAGTTGCTTGAGGCACAACCTGCCCTTGCACTATATAAAACTGACTTCCGCTAGATGCTCTTTCTGGGTTGACTTGATCCCCCAATCTAGCAGCTGATAATGCACCTTTTTTGTGGAAGAGTGAAGTATCAAATTCTGCAGGAATTGTATAGCCAGGGCCACCATTTCCGAGGCGGTCTTGAGGGCCAGCTGCTTTGGAATTTGGGTCACCACCTTGAATCATAAAGCCTTGAATTACCCTGTGGAAAAGGAGGCTATCGTAAAACCCTTCATTGACGAGCTTGATGAAATTCTCTTTGTGCAATGGTGTTTTATCAAACAAAATGGCCTTCATTTCGCCCATATCGGTTTTAATGGTCACCAGGTAATCGTTTCCGACCAAGGCGGCCTCGGATTTAGTTTCTGTTTTGTTTTCCGATCCTCCACAAGAGGCTAGTGCGAAAATGAATAGGGCGATGAATGCTAGTTGAATGTGCTTTTTCATTTAGTTAGATAATTCTGATTTTATAGAAGCTAGTATTTCTTTTCCTCCCGAAGATAATACTTCCTCAGCAAGTTTTTTACCCAAAGCCTCGGCCGAATGTTCAGGGCCTTTTACCATCCTTTTAATGATTTTTTGGCCATCCAGGCTCATAATGCCACCAGTAAGCGTAATTTCTTGATCTTTCAAAGTTGCCATCCCGAAAACGGGTATTGAACATCCGCCATCCATTGTTTTAAGAAATGCTCTTTCGGCCAAAAGACAGGTTTCCGTAGGTGGGTGGTTCAGGGCTTGGCGGACCAAATGTTTTTTTTCAGCAGGTAAAGTGGTATGCACTTCGATTGCTACCGAACCTTGGCCCACAGCGGGAGTAAATTCGTCAAAGCTCAAGTATTCGGCAATCATAGGTTCGTAGCCCATGCGATGCACACCAGCAAAGGCAAGTAGCAAGGCTTGGCAATCGCCTTCTTCCATTTTTCTGATTCGGGTTTGAAGATTGCCCCGAACGGGTACGGTTTTAATATGCGGATAGAAATGTTTGAGGGTGGCAATTCTTCGGGTAGAAGAGGTGCCTACCACTAAATCCTTATCGTTTAGTGATATATTTTGGTTAGTGCTCACCAATACGTCATTGGCCAATTCCCTTTCCGAAAAAGAAATCAATTCAAAGTCGGCTGGAAGCGAAGACTGCATGTCTTTAGCGCTATGAACTGCGATATCAATGCTGCCATTGGCCAGCTGTTCTTCGATTTCTTCGGTAAAAACCCCTTTGCTGCCTATTTTGGCAATAGAAACGTCCAGAATTTTATCTCCTTTAGTTTCTATGGTAATTATTTCTGTTTCCGCTCCAGCGGCTTTCAGTTTTTCTTCTACAAAATAAGCTTGCCAAAGGGCCAATTGGCTTCCCCTTGTTCCAATTCTAATTTTCATCAGGCATTTATTTTAGCCGTGTTTCTTTTTTTAGGCTGGTTGCGCTCGATATATTCTACAATCTTGCCAGCGATATCAACTCCAGTGGCTTTTTCTATGCCTTCTAAACCTGGAGAAGAATTGACTTCCAAAACTAATGGACCTCTGGATGAAGGCAACATATCCACGCCTGCTACGGACAAGCCTAAGGCCGCAGCGGCTTTTATCGCAACAGATTTTTCGATCCTTGTCAATTTGATAACCTCTGCCGAACCACCTCTGTGGAGGTTGGAACGGAACTCACCTTCCATACCAGTGCGCCTCATAGCGCCCACTACTTTTCCATCCACAATAAAAATTCGCATGTCGGTGGCTTTGGCTTCTTTGATGAATTCTTGCACAATAATACGCGCTTTGAGTCCGTGAAAAGCTTCAACCACAGATTGAGCGGCTTTTCTGGTTTCTGCCAAAACAACACCCAATCCTTGTGTTCCTTCTAATAATTTGATGATTACGGGAGCACCGCCCACATGTTCGATAAGTGATTTTTCTTCTTTAGAATAATTGGTGAAGGCTGTTCTGGGCATGGGTAAATTTGCTCCAGAAAGAATTTGCATAGAACGCAGTTTGTCCCTAGAGCGAACAATCGCTTGGGATTCGGTTGCGCTAAAAACACCCATCATTTCGAACTGGCGAACTACCGCAGTACCATAAAAGGTAACAGAGGCGCCAATTCTAGGAATTACGGCATCAATGTCCTCGACTTTTTCGCCTTTGTAATAAACCGCTGGGCCAGACGCCTCAATGATCAAATCACATAAAAGATGATCTAAGACTACGGCCTCGTGCCCTCTACTTTTGATCGACTCCACCAATCGCTTGGTGCTGTACAGGGTTGAGTTTCTTGATAGTACGGCAATTTTCATGTGTTTCGATTTTTGTTTTTTAGACCTTTCGACCTGTTCTTTATTTCGATCAGTGCTTTGTGTATGATAGCCTAGTGCTTAGGGATTATTTCTTCGACCGACTTTTTCGGGTCTGTATTTAAAGAAAGGTTCTTTTTGCTTACGTCAACTATAAATCTATTTTTCAATAATTTACGCCCTATTAAGATAGGGAATTTCATTTTACTTCGGTCGGAAAGTGAGAATTCAGTTTTAATTCTTCTTCTAAAAACCACAGCAGTGGTCATCACGATATACCGCTCTTCGATATTGCCATTTGAGCTTCGGATTTTCTTTTTCTTAAAGGTAGTAGTTGAAAATTTCCGAGCCTTCTTTTCGTGAATTTTAATCCCCGATAATTGAAAGGTAAGCGTGGGCACCCCATTCACTTTGGTCAACTTTACTTTGGAGCAATTGATCGCAGACGTATAAGCACCCGTATCAATTTTTGCCTCTACGGCCTTAAGTCCGAATTCGGGCAAATTGATAAACTCTTGCCGGCCTATTAATTGAAGTGGTTTCGACATCTATTTTTTGGTAACAAAAAGAGTTAAAACTATGGGCTTTAATTCAGTTTACTTAAGTTTCTAAAATCCTGTGGTACGATTTATGAATTTCGATTTACGAAAATCTAAAATCGTATATCGTCAGTTTATCATTTCAATTCGGAGTTGACTTCAAGTCGCTCTGAAAACCATGAAACGTTCTTTCCAATTCGGTCTACTTAGACCGTGCAATTTGCGCAATCGCGATAGATAAATCAAGAAAGAGGATTTTAGGGTTGGCATTGCGTTCGATGTGGTAATTGGCTTCCTCTATTTTAGGAACCACTTCAGCAATTTTTTCGGGCGAAAAAACCTTGCTGAAGTTCGCTACAAAGCCTTTTTCGACTTCGGGAATTCGCTCCAGCTTTTCAATGCCGTATTGATGGATCAGTGTATCTCTCATTACTTTATTTCCACTGTTGAGCAGTGCTTTTTGGAATTCCTTTCCTCCGCTTTGAAACTCATCGGCCATTTTTACTAAAGCCTGAAAATCGAAAGTAAAGCAGAAACGCATCCATTGTTTGAATTGATCGCTGCCTAGGTTTTGACCACCTGTGGCCAGATTCAGCGCCTCGCGCATATTGCCTTCTGCTAAATAGGCAATTTCTTGTGTTTTGGCTTCATCCAAACCCTCTTCTTTCAATTTATGCTGTATGTTTTCGTCAGAAAAAGACGGGATTTTTAACAACTGAACCCTGGACCTAATGGTGGTCAAGAGCTTGTTTTCATCGTTCGAAACCATTAGGAAAATGGTTTTTGCAGGTGGCTCTTCTAGTACTTTCAGAATTCCGTTGGCGGCATTGCCATTCATTAGCTCGGGCAGCCAAATGAGCATGATTTTAAATTTACCTTCAAAGGCCTTTAAAGAAAGATTGGTAATGATATTACGGCTTTCTTGCCTGGGAATAAGCAATTGCTTGTTCTCCCATCCAAAATGGAAGCTCCAATCGGATAAGTTGCCATAAGGCGTTTTGATAAGGTAATCGCGCCATTCTTTGAGAAACTTCTCGCTCGTAGCATCTTCTCTTTTGATTTTTAGCGTTGCTGCTGTCGGGAAAACAAAGTGTAAATCGGGATGAATGTACTTGGCATTTTTGGTGCAAGAGGCACAAAGCCCACAGGCATCGTCTTTTTGACGATTTTCGCAGTTCAAGAAATTGGCAAAAGCCAAGGCCATGGCCAAGTTAGCGGAGCCCTCTGCACCTAAAAAGAGCTGGGCATGCGCAACATGATCTGCATTGACGGCTTCAATCAGCTTTCGCTTTACCTCTTCTAAACCAATAATATCCTGAAAACGCATAGTTAAGCTTTTTCCCAAGTTCTGTATTGAGCCGTCAATTCAAATACTTTGTCTATAATTTCTTTTTCAATCTCTGAAAATTCGATGCCTCTTCTTTTCATGACTGCATCGGCCACTTCGTAAAATTTCTTGACTTGAAATGTGATTAGGCCAGAAGCACCCCCCCATGAGAAGGAGGGGACGAAATTCTTAGGGAAGCCTGCGCCAAAAACATTGGCACCAACACCCACCACCGTACCCGTATTGAACATCGTATTGATACCGCATTTTGCGTGATCGCCCATCATCAAGCCACAAAATTGAAGCCCTGTTTGGGCGAAGCGCTGGGTGCCATAATGCCACAGTTTTACGTGTGCATAGTTGTTTTTGAGGTTCGAGGTATTGGTATCTGCTCCTAAGTTGCACCATTCACCGATAACCGAGTTTCCTAAAAAGCCATCATGGCCTTTGTTTGAATAACCAAAGATTACGGCATTGCTCACTTCTCCCCCTACTTTAGAAAATGGCCCAACGGTGCTATCTCCTTTGATTTTTGCGCCCATATTCACGTGAGCACTTTCGCACAAAGCAAAAGCACCGTGAATGATGGCTCCTTCGTGTATTTGGGCATTTTTGCCGATATACACTGGCCCATGTTCGGCATTGATAATGGCGGCTTTTATGCTTGCGCCTTCCTCAAGAAAAATATTTTTCTCACCATAAACAATGGTATGCGGATCGGTAATCGGTTGTGATTTTCTGCCAGCAGTAATCAATTTAAAATCAGCCTCGATTTGCTCTCTGTTGTATTGAAAAATCTCCCAAGGTTGATGAATCATTCTAAATTCTCCATGAAAATTAATGGACTTTGTTGCGCTGCCATTGATTGCTAAAACCGTTTCGCCTGCTGTAAGTTGCTCATCACGGTTCAAAGACTTAATGGCTTCAACTAGACTTGCATTTGGACAAAGTGCTCCGTTGATTTTAATGTTAGATATGAGCGATGGGAATTTTTTGCTCAGGTAGTCTTGGGTTTCAAAACCAACTTCAAAACCATATTTCTGCCATTTTTCATTAATGGTTAAGATTCC
>PCUU01000032.1 GCA_002786855.1 Cytophagales bacterium CG12_big_fil_rev_8_21_14_0_65_40_12 | reverse complement strand
GATGTACTGGTGTAGATTTTCTCTGTCGAACTCTTCTTTATCGTCTTTTGCAGATATAAAACCGAGTGGCTGAGAATTCAATCTATTGGCGATATGGCGCTGGATGCCATCAAAAGCACCACCGCAAATGAAAAGGATATTTTCAGTGTTTACAGAAATCATTTTCTGATCTGGATGCTTTCTACCACCTTGAGGCGGAACATTCACATGAGTTCCTTCCAATAATTTAAGCAAAGCCTGCTGAACACCTTCTCCACTTACATCTCTTGTAATTGAAGGATTGTCTGATTTTCTAGCAATCTTATCAATCTCATCAATATAAATAATACCTCTTTCCGCAGCTTCCACATCGTAATTAGCAGCTTGAAGTAAACGGGTTAAGATGCTTTCAACGTCTTCACCAACATAGCCAGCCTCTGTTAAAACTGTAGCGTCAGCAATACAGAAAGGAACTTGTAAAATTTTGGCAAGCGTACGGGCAATATAGGTTTTGCCTGTGCCCGTTTCGCCTACCATGATAATGTTTGATTTCTCAATCACGATATCATCGTCCAATCTTTTTTGGACCAAACGTTTATAGTGATTGTAAACAGAAACAGAAATAACCTTTTTGGCTTCATCCTGACCGACAACATACTGATCCAAATGCTTTTTCATTTCGATCGGCTTAATCACATTGAATTTCGGAGATGCCTCTTCTTTACTTTTTGTTTTTAGTTCTTCGGAAAGGATTTGATTCGCCTGAGTAATACAGTGATTACAAATGTGCGCGTGTATTCCTGAAATCATCAGGTCTACATCTTTCTTATTTCTTCCGCAAAAAGAACAGGTTACTTCTGCCATAATCTTATTTTGTTGGTCTAACAAGAACTTCGTCTATCAAGCCGTATTCTTTGGCTTCCGCAGCTCTCATCCAATAATCTCTATCTGAATCTTTCTCTATTTTGTCATAAGTCTGGCCAGAATGTTTGGCTAGAATATCATAGAGATCCTTCTTCACTTCTAAAGTTTGACGCAAGGAAATCTCCATATCTGAAGCTTGGCCTTGCATTCCGCTCATTGGTTGGTGAATCATAATTCTTGAATGCGGTAGGGCAGCTCTTTTCTTAGCAGCACCTCCAGCAAGCAAAACAGCACCCATTGAAGCAGCTAAACCGGTACAGATTGTAGCAACATCTGGAGCGACATAATGCATAGTGTCATAAATCCCTAAACCAGCATAAACCGAACCACCTGGGCTATTGATGTACATCAAAACATCTCTTCTTGGATCAACCGACTCTAAGAATAAAAGCTGAGCGGTAATAATATTGGCGATATTGTCATCCACTCCCATTCCTAAGAAGATGATTCTATCCATGATTAGTCGAGAAAACACATCAATCTCTGCAAATCTGGTTGGTCTTTCCTCGATAACCGACCTTGTCATATTCTCAATTCCGTTGGCATAACGATCGATATTAGATCCGCTGATGCCTCTATTATGAATTGCGTATTTTCTGAATTCGTTTTTGTCTATCATGTTGTTTGAAATATTGAGCTGAACAAATTTAAAAAAAAAGCCCTTCGTTCAAAGGACTTTAATTTTAACAGGGTGATTAACCGATTAGTTCTGAACAATCTCTTTAAATTTTTCGACATCAACTTCTTCTTCCTTGATGTCAATTTTTTCCTTCACAAAGGTCATTACTTTATTTTCTTGAACTTGTTCAGCCATTTTCATGTAGTTCTGGCCTTTTTCGCCTTGAAGATAGTGCTCAACGAATGATTCCATTTGCTCTGCAAATTGACCCATTCCCGATCCTGCGAATTGCTGAGCAATCATAGCGCGCGTAGCTTCTTTGATATCTTCATGCTCTGCTCGGATCTCATTGTCTTTTGCAATCTGACCTGAAATCAAGTTCCAGCGCAATTGATCAGCATACATATGGTACTCTCTTTCGATATCAGCATCAGTCACTTTGCCTTCGCCAGTCACTTTCAACCAATCTTTCAAGAAGGCATCAGGGAGGTTGATTTTAGTCACTTCCATTAGTTTGTCCTGAACAGTTTTGTTCAAGTAAGAAGCAGTTTCTCTGGCGTAGTTCTCTTCAATGGTTTCTTTCACCTTAAGTGTGAATTCCGCCTCATCCTTTACAACGTCAGGTCCAAAAGTCCTATCAAAAAGTTCTTGATTCAATTCGGCCTTCTCCTTACGGTTAATGTTTTTTACAACGAAAACGAAAGAAGGGTCTAAGTCTGTGATTTCATCAGCCGTTTTACCTAAGTGAGAAGCAATTTCAGCCTCATTTTTAAACAACTTGCTTAAATCTACTTCAATTTCGTCTGTTGATTTTTTACCAACGAATTTTTTGGCCTCGTCCTTCGCAAAAGTAGAAGGATCGAGTGTGGTGTCATGTTCAATTGCTCCATCAGCACTTTTCAAGGTGCCATAAAGCATATCGCCTTCTTCGCTTACCTCAGGATTGGTCATGGTGCCGAATTGCGTTCTTACATTGTCAATGGCATCGTCAATCACCGCCTTGTCAGCCTCGATCTTGTAAGAAGTGACAGATAAGTTTTTATCAAGAGCAACCGTGAAGTCTTCTACCAATCCGATATTGTATTCGAATTCAAAGTCCTTTTGACCATCCCAATCGACTGATTCAACTTGCGTTTGATTTGGAAGAGGATCGCCCAAAATCTTCAAGTCATTGTCTTTGATATAATCCTGAATCGCATGACCAACAATATGATTGATCTCATCAACAAGAATTGATTTGCCATACATCTTTCTAATCAAGCCAGAAGGCACTTTTCCAGCTCTAAAACCTTTGATTTGGGCTTTCTTGCCATAATCTCTGATTTTATCTTCTACCTTCAATTGGTAATCTGCTTCGATTAATTTAATTTTAATTGAAGCAACGTTCGAATCTTTTTTGTCTAATGAAATGTCCAAAACCTGTTAATTTTTGATGTCAATTATAAAAAAACCCTCAATCTTAGATCGAGGGTTCGTAATGTGCGGATGAAGGGACTCGAACCCCCATGCCTCGCAGCGCTAGATCCTAAGTCTAGTGCGTCTACCAATTTCGCCACATCCGCATGTATTTGGAAAATGGAATGCAAAGGTAAATGAAATGATATAGAATTCAAGTGTTCAAAATTCTTTTTTTGTAAAAATTATTGATCCCAAATTGCACAGTATAAAATGAATTTATGATAGCGGTTGATGTAGAAGAGGAAAGGAAAGAAATCATAAGGAGGTACCGCAAGCTATTGCGAATAGCCAAACCTTTTTTGAAAGATGATGATGCCAAAATGATCAAGAAGGCATTCTTCATGTCATTGGATGCCCACAAAGAAATGCGGAGAAAGTCTGGAGAACCCTACATTTACCATCCATTGGCGGTTGCCCAGATTTGCGTAGAAGAAATTGGGCTAGGAACTACTTCCATAATAGCCGCTTTATTGCACGATGTAGTTGAAGATACAGAAATAGAGCTTGACGAAATCAATGCTGGCTTTGGACCGAAGGTGGCTAAGATTATAGATGGGCTTACCAAAATCTCTGGTGTTTTCGATCATGGTAGCTCGCAGCAAGCTGAGAATTTTCGAAAAATGCTCCTTACTCTTTCTGAAGATGTGCGGGTCATTTTAGTAAAACTCGCAGACAGGTTGCACAATATGCGGACGCTGGAAAGTATGCCGCGCCACAAACAGCTCAAGATTATCTCAGAAACAATCTACTTGTACGCGCCACTGGCGCACCGCTTAGGGCTTTATTCAATAAAATCAGAGCTCGAAGATTTGTGGTTGAAATATACCGAGGAAGATGTTTATGCTGATATAGCATCAAAAATTGCTGAGAGCAAATCCTCCAGAAACAGGTTTATCAGAACTTTTATTGCTCCAATTCAAGAAGAGCTCAATCGTACAGGCCTGAGTTTTGAGGTTAAAGGAAGACCAAAGTCGATTTATTCCATCTGGAATAAAATGAAGAAACAGAACATTCCTTTTGAGGAGGTCTACGATCTTTTTGCAATAAGAATTATAGTAGATACCGACCACGATCACGAAAAAGCTGCTTGCTGGCAAGTCTATTCTATTGTTACAGATTTTTACACACCCAATCCCGATAGACTAAGAGACTGGATTAGTACGCCAAAGGCAAATGGATACGAATCATTGCATACCACAGTCATGAGCCGGGCTGGTAGGTGGGTTGAGGTACAAATCCGGGCAAAGCGGATGGACGAAATTGCAGAGAAAGGCTATGCCGCACATTGGAAGTACAAAGACGGGCCAACCACCGCCCATGAATCTGGTCTAGAGCAGTGGATTCATAAAGTCCGCGAAATGCTCGAACAGAACGACACAAGTGCCATAGAGTTTGTAGATGATTTTCGTGCCAACTTGTTCACCGAAGAGGTATTTATTTTCACACCAAAAGGCGATTTAAAAATTCTTCCGGCAGGGGCAACTGCGTTGGATTTTGCTTTTGAAATCCATACCGAAGTAGGTGCAAAATGCCTCGGGGCAAAAGTCAACAACAAGCTAGTTCCGCTGAATTATGAACTGAAAAATGGGGATCAAATTGAGATTCTAACCTCTTCCAAACAAAAGCCTAATGAAGATTGGCTGCGCTTTGTGGTTACTTCTAAGGCGAGGGCAAAAATTAAAGATGCGCTAAAGGAATTTAAGAAAGAAGCCGTGTCGGACGGTAAGGAAATCGTTCAGCGCAAGCTCAAACAGATGAAAATTCCGTTTGATAGCGACATAGCAAATCAGTTGAGGGCATTCTTCGAAGAGAAAACAGTTACAGAGTTTTATTATAAGGTTGGAAAAGGGATTATAGATCCAACTGAAATTAAAAAGTACAAGGAGCTCAAAGTGAAATCTAAATCACCTCGGGCCAAGTCTGAGAAATTGAGCGATTTCAGTGACGACTTCAGTAAGATGAAGACCACTGACAAAGACCTACTACTCATCGGTGAGGATATGGACATGGTGGATTATCGCCTGGCCAGGTGTTGCAACCCGATCCCAGGAGATGATGTTTTTGGCTTTGTAACCATCAATGAAGGGATTAAAGTCCATAGAACCACATGCCCGAATGCACCAGAACTGCTTTCAAACCATGGAAATCGAATAGTAAAAGCCAAATGGATGTCCGAGCAGCAAAATGCCTTTCTGGCTGGCTTGAGAATCATTGGTACAGATAGGCTCGGTTTGATGAGGGATGTAACAGATATTATATCGAACGAGTTGAAAGTGAATATGCGCTCCATTAGTATTGATACCGAAACTGGCATCTTCGATGGACAGATTATGCTATTTATAAATAATACCAAGCACTTAGATGATATCATCCGGAAGCTAGAAAAGGTGCAGGGCATTATGAAAGTAACAAGGTTTGAGTCGAAGGATATGTAATGCTGTGTTGGTGGAATTTTTTTTATAACACTGAAACTGTTTAAAGTCAGTTTCTGAGATTTCCGAAAACTTACCTTTCCGATACCTGTTCACTTAATGAGTGAAATAAGTTTAGAATTATATCTTTGCAATTTAATGCACGAACGAGAATGCCGTTAAAGCCTGAGGTCTTTGAACAAGTAAAGAAAATCTTCACCGCCTTTTTAGAGAATAAGGCGCTTAGAAAAACACCCGAAAGGTTCGCAATTCTTGAAGAGATTTATTCTAGAGATGGCCACTTTGATGTAGAGTCGCTCTACATTTCAATGAAGAATAAAAACTATCGTGTTTCAAGAGCTACAGTTTATAATACATTAGATCTTTTAGTCGAGTGCGATTTGGTGAGCAAACATCAATTCGGTAAAAATCTGGCTCAGTACGAAAAGTCTTATGGCTTTAAGCAACACGACCATATTTTAATGTTAGATTCAACTGAGGTTTTAGAGTTTTGTGACCCCAGAATTCAGAACATAAAGAATACTTTGGAAGAGATGTTTGACATTGAAATCATGCATCATACACTTTATTTCTTTGCGAAGCCAAAAGTGAAGGATAAGAATTAGTAAAATAGGAACTATGGAATATACTTCAAAAATAGAATCTGATATTCTGGTGTTGGCTTTGTCCGGTAATCTGATAGGTGAAGAAATTGGGGCTTCATTGTTAGAGGAAGTCAGTAATGCGCTGCTCAAAGGAGTGAAATTGTGCGCAATAGATATAAGTAATGTAAAGTACATCAATAGTAGCGGAATAGGCGTATTGATTACGATGCTTACTAAATTTAGAAATCAGGATGGAGAGATTTGTATAGTCAACCCATCAGAGCATGTTAAGAAGCTGTTGATCATTACCAAGTTGAATGCGATTTTCAACATAGAAAACAAAATGGCTGATGCCATGTCAAAATTAAAATCATAAATCAGAATGAAGGTTGATGTACTTTTAGGCCTCCAGTGGGGAGACGAAGGGAAAGGAAAAGTAGTTGATGTACTAGCTCCAAAATACGATGTTGTTGCCCGTTTTCAAGGTGGTCCCAATGCAGGCCATACCTTAGAATTTGACGGCCACAAGCATGTTTTGCATCAAATTCCTTCAGGTATTTTCAGGGAGAACATTAAAAACATCATTGGAAATGGCGTGGTGCTAGATCCTATTGTTTTCAAAAGAGAAATAGAAGCTCTCGCAAAGTTCAATATTGATTTTAAAAAGAACCTTTATATTTCAAAGAAGACTCAAATTATTCTTCCTACGCACAAACTACTCGATGCAGCTTATGAGCAATCTAAAGGAAAGGATAAAATCGGTTCTACTTTAAAAGGCATAGGCCCTTCTTACCAAGATAAAGTAGCAAGAAATGGACTTAGAGTTGGTGACATTGTGGCGCCTGATTTCGAAGGAAGGTATAGAAACCTAGTTAAGAAACACGAGAACATTCTGAGCCATTACGAATTTGAATATAATCTAGAAGAAGCAGAGGCGCCTTTCATTGAGGCGGTGAATTTCCTCCGAGAATTTAACTTGGTGAATAGTGAGTATGTAATCAATGATTGCATTCGATCAAGCCAGACTGTGCTAGCAGAGGGTGCTCAAGGCTCACTCTTAGATATTGACTTTGGTAGCTATCCTTTTGTAACCAGCTCGAATACAATGACGGCTGGTGCTTGTACCGGCTTAGGTGTTGCCCCAAGAAATATTGGAGAAGTTTTCGGAATCTTTAAAGCTTACTGCACGCGTGTAGGAGGTGGGCCTTTCCCAACAGAACTGTTTGATGAGATTGGAGCTAAGATTCAAAAAGATGGACATGAGTTTGGTGCAACCACGGGAAGACCAAGAAGATGTGGTTGGTTGGATCTGCCCGCACTTAAGTATGCGATCATGCTCAATGGCGTTACCCAGCTCTTTATGATGAAGGCCGATGTACTAAGTACCTTAGATGAAATTAAAATATGTACTCATTACAAGTTGGCCGATGGCACTTTAACTGAGGAGATGCCATTCCAATTATTAGATGAGGAAGTCACACCAGTATATAAATCGTTTAAAGGCTGGATGACTGACGTTAGAAATATTACTTCTTATGATGACCTGCCTAAAGAACTGATTGAGTACATAGAATACATAGAAAAGGAGACAGAAGTAGCTGTCAAAATCGTATCCTTAGGCCCCGACAGAAAAGAAACAATTCAGAGATAATTACAAAGTATTGGTTTACAGAAGATTGTAAATAATCAATATTTTAGCCCTAAATCTGTTGTGTACTACAATTAAATTAGTGTACATTTGCATCCCCTTACAGATAAGCAGTAAGGGGATTTTTCTTGAAAAGCTGAGCAAATTATTTCGAACGAAACTTCAAATTATTTTTTGATTTAGTTAGTTGGAATTAGAAAAGATTAGTTTACCTTTGCATCCGCTTTGGGAGAGACCAGAGGGAAGA
>PCUU01000009.1:6773-7914 GCA_002786855.1 Cytophagales bacterium CG12_big_fil_rev_8_21_14_0_65_40_12 | reverse complement strand
GCATTTGTGCACCTTTTGGTATTTTTTTCTAAAGGTCGTCAAAGGGGCTTTTTATATTCTGTAAGCTTTTTTGACTTACGTGAGTATAGATTTCTGTCGTTTTACTCGAATTATGGCCAAGAAGTTCTTGTATGAACCTTAGGTCTGTACCGCTTTCTAAAAGGTGTGTAGCATAACTGTGCCTTAACCAATGAAGCGTAACAGGCTTTGCTATTTTTGCCTTTTTTAAAGCTGATTTCAGTACTTTTTGAAGACTTCCTTCGCTGTATTTTTCACCTAATTTCTCTCCTTCAAACAAGTACTCGGTTGGTTTTTCGTATTTATAGTATTCCCGCAGCAATTCCAGCACTTTTTCACTAATCGGAATGATTCGGTCCTTAGCCCCTTTGCCTTGATTTATTCGGAGGACTCCTCTTTTGGAGTCTATGTCCGTAAGTTTCAGATTTAGCAGTTCGCCCCTCCGTAGTCCACAGGCATAGATCAGGCTAAGCATGGCGCGATGCTTGATATTTTGATGAGCTTGCAGGATCAGTTTCACTTCTGCTTTGCTTAGTACATGGGGCAAAATCTTCGGTTGCTTCGGTCTTTTTATCAGTTCGGGTTCCAGTTTTCGCCTGAGTCGGTTCGAAAAAAACAGCTTGACCGCATTGATCACTCCGGACTGAAAGGATGCTGAGAATTTCCTATTAATGATATAATCTTTATTGAAGAGTTCCAAGTCCTCGTTGGTAATTAGTTCAGGATTTTTGTTTGCCATAAATCGAAAAAACAAACTGATTCCCTGGCTGTAGTTTTTTATAGTGGACTCAGAATACCTGCGGTTTCGCATCCAGTCAGAGAATTTGCTGATTTCCAGACTCAATTCTTTTGATAGATCGGGTAGGGCAGCAAATTCGGGTTGAAGTTTCACTTTTTTGAATCCAGTGTAGTCCAGCCAGGCTATGCCTTTGAAAATAGAAAGCAATTCATTGATCAGTGTTTCTGAATATGGGATTGTCCAAGCCTTCAATTCAGGTTGCCATTTTGAATGCGGAATTGCCCTCACCGCATCGATCAGCTGCTGGTCAAATGGAAACTCTAGTAAGGCAACTGGCCTTTTTTTAACTGCCCCGTTTTTGATAAAAATGGTTTGCATGGCTTG
>PCUU01000009.1:0-6752 GCA_002786855.1 Cytophagales bacterium CG12_big_fil_rev_8_21_14_0_65_40_12 | reverse complement strand
CAAAAAGAAAGTAAAATAAAAATCAGGCCTATTATGTACTTTATACCCAATACCCAATACCCATTACCCTCTACCCGTTACTCAATACGCCTTACTTCTTCACGGCCTTTTCAAAAGCTGCTTTTCCACCCACGATAGGGAGGTTAATGCTTGTGCCATCTAAATCTACAGTCAGCTCGGTGCCTGGCGTTGGCCATAGCGTAAACTCTCTGTCGCTTGACATGATCATTAAGCCAATTTGCTGGCCAGCTGGAATGATTTGGTCATCGGGCTGTAGTTCGAAAGTCATTTCATAAAACTTGCCTGGGACTAAAGGCTCACTTTCTCTGATCGATTTATAGTTCTGCGGGTCGGCCCAACCTCTGGTAATCAGGTTATCATTGATCTTACTGTCTCTGCCTTCTGTCCATGGTAAAGAGACCAACCAAACCGAAAGGTTAGCGGCTGGTTTACTGCTCGCTAAACGAATGGTGATTTTGGCCTTCCCAGAAATATGAACAGGGGCAGTCAAAGTAGGTGATACAAATAAAAGCCTGTGGTTGGTTAAATCTGCCTTAGCCAAGGTAGCGCCATCGAAAGAATAATTGTCTACAAGTGTTTCTTTGCCTTGGCCAGATTTGGATTGTGTTGCCAAGCCACCTGCTTTTGGAGCACCTTTCGTCAAGTAAAGGGTTACGTCTTTCGCTTCTGGGTTAGGGTAATCGGCATAGGGCGTTGGCTCGTTCTGTTTATCGTTTTCTCTTACAATCCAAGCTTTGGCATCTTGTTCCACACCGTTTTCAACGCCATGTAAGTAACGCGTGAACCAGCGGTTCATCATACTCAATGGAGGAGGGCCACCGTGACCCGCTTGATGATAGAAGATTTGCGTTGGAATGCCTTTGGCCTTGGCTGCTTCATAAATCCGCAGACTATGTTCTGGCACAACATTCCAATCGTTAAAACCATGTGACATGAGCAAAGCTGCCTTCATTGGCTCCATATCATTCAAATAGTCTCTTCCTGCCCAAAAATCATTGTAATCGCCAGTGATACGGTCTTGGCCTTGCGCCATTTCAGTGTCACGAATTACCCGGTTGCCATAAGCACGCTTTGATTCATCACCGCTGTGAATAAAATCATAAAGTACATCAATGTCTTCGCCTAAATAGCCTCCTGGCGATCTTACCAAGCCATTTGATCGGTAATAATGGTAATAGGAAGTGTTCGGTGCGATTGGAATAATGGCTTCTAAACCTTCTACTCCAGTGGTAGCAGCAGCTAATGGTAATGTTCCATTGTATGAAGTACCCGTCATACCCACTTTGCCAGTACTCCAAAATGCTTTTACTTCTTCGTTTCCGTCTGGACTAGTGTAGCCTTTCGCTCTGCCACAAAGCCAGTCGATTACCGCTTTTGGTGCGAGTGATTCGTTGTCTCCGCCTACGGTAGGTGAGCCTTGAGAAAGGCCAGTGCCCGGTGATGAAGAATGCACTACGATATAACCACGAGGTACCCAAATTGCAATTTGTGAATTTGAAATGATGGGTCTTTCGCCTCTGCGGGTTACCGTAGGGTTTACCCTTGGTGGTGGGGTAGCGCCCAATTCATGTTGAACATTCCACATTACGCCATCTGACAATGCGGCTGTTCCCGCAAAATAGGGGCTCGATTCGTAGATGATGGGCAGTTTTAATCCTTCCGTATCAGTTTGCATCGGACGGGTTACATCCACATGCATGCGGTCTGGTTTGCCATCTCCGTCTGTATCAAATGCTGTTGCTACCCAAAGGTCGTGGCGCACCCAGTTTTTTGGGTCTTTGAAAGCTTCAACCACTTGCGCTTCGCCATTCTCAAAAACAGGAGCGGCTTTTTGAGCATAAGTGGCGAAGGTTAAGCCTAAAAAGAGCAAGGCAAAATAGGCTGGAATTTTTAGAGGCGATGACTTTTTCATAATTGTTTTTTCAATAGAATAGATTGACTTTGCCCAATTTTCAAGGACGATGACAGGAAGATAGACGAACCTTATCAATAAGGCAAATCTTATGATTTATCAGATCATCAGCTATTATTATTTCAGAGGCTCTAATTAAGCTCAGGTGAAAAAGTCTTCCCCAAGGGGAATTCCGATGCTTCGGTATAGATAGGGCTTAAGTGCCGGAAAACCAGCGTGTCTTATTGATGCTTTAAAACCGAATATTGACCGACCATAGCAGGAATCCATCTATGGTCTGATTTAGCTTTATATTCATCAGGGATATGGTAAATTGGGAATGTATCAACTCACCTCTTTAAATTGAACTTATGGAAAATAGACGCGATTTTCTCATCAAGTCGGCACTTAGTGCTGCAGGCTTAGTGGCCGTACCGGCCTGGCTCAAAGGAGCACCATCAATCATTAAGTCATATAACAAACCCGACTCCTTAATTAATGGAGTACAAATTGGATGTATCACCTATTCGTTCAGGTCCATGGAAGACCAAAGTGCTGAAGCCACACTTCAATATGTGAAGGACTGCGGCATTTCTGCCATTGAATTGATGGGAGACCCAGCAGAATCTTTTGCTGGAATGCCTAAGAATCCGGTAGACTTCAGACAAATGTTCCCTCTAATGCGCAAGGAAAGAAACAACGAAGCCCTGACCGAAGATGAGAAGAAACAACTGGCCGATTTAAGAGCTCAAAGTGAGTCATATACCAAAGAGCTGAGTGAGTGGAGAGCCAATGTAGACATGGGTAAATTTGAACAGGTGAGAAAAATGTATAATGATGCCGGAGTTTCAATCTATGCCTTTAAGCCCAATGCTTTTGGAATGGACGCCTCTGATGCCGATATAACCTACGGTATGAAAGCCGCCAAAGCCTTGGGTGCTTCTCATGTTACTTTAGAACACCCTTCGAATGATGAGCATACACTCAGACTCGGTAAATTGGGAGAGAAGAACGGTATGTCGGTTGGCTACCACGGTCACGAGCAGGAGACCTTTACCTTTTGGGATACCGCTCTTGATCAGAGTAAAAGGAACGGACTGAACCTTGATGCGGGTCATTATATAGCAGCTGGTAATACCGATTTGATTCAGTTGATTGAAAAGCAGCACAAACGGATACTCAGTATGCACACTAAAGACCGCCAAACCCCAGCGAATGGAAAAGGCAATTTAGTTTGGGGGAGTGGAGACACGCCAATTCCTCAACTGCTTCAAATGATGAAAAAGAACAAATACGAATTCCCTGCGACTATAGAATTGGAATACCGTGTTCCAGAAGGGTCTACTGCGGTAAAGGAAGTTCAGACCTGCGTGGAGTTTTGCAGAAAGGCCTTGACGTAAGGGTTAGTATCATAGATTTTAATTGGTTTAGTGGCACTTTAATATAAATACCTGAGCTCGACTTTAAACATTTGTATACCTCTCCAAAAGTTGATGTTCTCATGACAAAAGGAACTAATAGATTCATCTGGACTATGAATGAGCACTTTTGGAGAGTTCAAACAATGAGAAAACCTTTCTACGATCACCTTAAGCTTGTTTTATTAATCGAGTTCAGGTTAAATAGTACTGTCAACTTATTTCAGGACGATACATATGTCGCTTGTTGGTGAGGCAGAACACCAACAAGGATGGGGATCTTTATTGGAGCCTAAAAATTTCACTTTATTACTTATCTTTAATGACTTCATCCTGATTTTCATTGTACTTTAAGTGTATTTTTTTTGATGAAGGCTAATTGCTAATAATTATCTAATTATGTCATTATCACCACTAGCAAGCCAAACACCAGGCGTTTATATCAACGAGATAAACTCATTTCCTAACTCAGTAGTGGCAGTCGCCACTGCGATTCCAGCTTTTATAGGATATACCCCAAGAGCATCTTATGAAGGAAAATCGTACCTGAATACCCCCGTTAAGATCACCTCTTTTCAGGAGTTTCAGGCATTTTTTATGTTGACCAACCCTCCAGCTCCTGCTCCGCCTGCGATTCAGTATCAACCGCAATATTATGTGCAAGTGCAATCGAAAGTGCCAACGGTTGGAGCTTCTTACAACTTTAATGGTCAGACCTATACTGTAAATCCTGATCCAGGCACAATTTACTACCTCTATAATAGTGTAAGGTTGTTTTATGAAAATGGAGGAGGCACTGCTTATATAGTTTCCGTAGGTGCCTATGGCGAGCCTACTGGGAGTCCGATAAATCAGGGAGATCAAATCGTAAATCCCAATGTGAAACTTTCTGAGTTGCTTGCTGGATTGGCTTTACTAAAGAAAGAAGAAGAGGTGACACTTTATGTAGTGCCGGAAGCCACACTTTTAAACTCCGATGAAAATGGCACTCTTATGGAGTCTATGCTACTTCAAAATGGAGATATGGCCACCGCCATGTCTATTTTTGATGTGATTGGTGGAAATGCACCTGATCCGATTTTGTATACACAGGACATTCAGAATTTCAGGAACAGTACAGGCAATAATTCATTAAAATATGGCGCGGCTTATTATCCCTTTTTAGAAACTACCATTACGGAAAGCGATGAAATAAGCTATCTCAATCTTAATGGGGGAGATATCAATGCGTGGGCACCTATTGTAAATCCTCCTTCGGCACCTAATCCAGTAGCCGAGCAAATTTTGAATGAAATACAAAACCCTACTTCTGGGATGACCACAGTACAACTGAATCAAGCCTTGATGAATGCTAGCAAGGCCTATAAACAGCTTATGGGGATCGTCCAGCAACAAATCAATATTTTACCTCCTAGTGGAGCTATGGCGGGTATTTACACCAGGATCGATAATACTCTGGGAGTGTGGAATGCACCTGCAAATGTCAGCCCGGTGGGAGTGTCGGGATTAACATTGAAGATTAATAATTCGATGCAAGCAGGCCTTAACTTGGATGCGGTAAGTGGAAAATCAATCAATGCTTTTCGTTTTTTTATTGGACGAGGGGTGTTGGTTTGGGGGGCAAGAACTTTAGACGGAAACAGCCAAGATTGGCGCTATATCAATGTGAGAAGAACGGTCACCATGATTGAACAATCAATTAAGCTTGCAATAAGGGCTTATGTTTTTGCGCCAAATGATGCCAATACTTGGGTTGCTGTAAAAGGTATGGTTGAAAACTTTCTTACCAATGTATGGAAAGAAGGTGCTTTGCAAGGTGCTAAACCAGCGGATGCTTTCAGCGTGGCAATAGGACTTGGGGTAACTATGACCGCCCAAGATATTTTGGATGGCATTATGAGGGTGTCAGTGAATCTTGCCGTTACACATCCTGCTGAATTTATCATTATTCAGGTTGAACAAGAAATGGCAAAATCATAAATCATTAAAATTAGAAATTATGGCAACAGATGACGGATCAAAAGAAGGAAGTACTTGGCCAATGCCCAAGTTTAGGTTCGAAGTAAATTTTGGTGGTGGAGCTCAAAACGTTGCCTTTCAAGAGATTTCTGGCTTAGAAACGGAAACTCAGGTCATAGAATACAGAGCTAGTAACAGCCCTATATTCAGTACCATAAAAATGCCTGGAATTGCGAAATATGGCAATGTGACAATGAAGAGAGGGCTTTTCGCAAAAGACAATAACTTTTGGAAATGGTATAGTGAAATTGAAATGAACACCATTAAAAGGCAAACCGTCACCATCAAGCTATTGGATGAAAGTGGTCAACCAACAATGACTTGGACACTTAATAACGCATGGCCAACTAAAATTACTGGAACAGACCTAAAATCGGATGGCAACGAAGTGGCGGTCGACACGATCGAAATAGCCCACGAAGGTTTGACCATTGCCAAGTCATAAAGCGTTGGATTGGCCACCAAAGTGCTTAAATATTTTGGGAAATGGAGGACTCGCGACAGTGGCTTTGCTCAAGTCCTCATCATAATTGCTTTTGCAAAATCAGGGTTTAATCGTAAGTTGGAGATGATGCTAAACAACGAAAATATCGAAGCCCTGCAAAAAGAATTGGTGTGGTTTGAGCATGTGCTCAACCAACGCTTTCAGGCCTATTTCAATCAACCTGAGATAGATTTAATTCAACCACCAAACCTTGATGAAGATCCATCTGCTTATGCGAAATTGGTAAGGCAAAATGGCTTTAATACGGATGAAAGACTGATCCTAATGCTCACCTTGGCTCCTCACCTGAAGCCTCAAGTGTTAGACTTGTTTTTTATCAAGAATGTTCCTTACGATCGTGAATTCACAGAATTTGGAGGATATTTGGGTAAATACCACAAGGGTTTTTTACCTACTGCTGAAACAGCACTTTTCATTGTTGCCTTGAACGACCTTTCCAAAAGGGTAGAAGCACAGGCTTATTTTGACCTCAATCACCCTTTTAGGCAAAATGAAATTATACTCTTGAGAGGAATAGAAAATGGAGAGCCACTGATGAGCAGTCCTTTGGTTTTGGATAAAAAGTACATACACTATTTGATCACAGGAGAAGAAGTGCCGTTTTGAAGCTGTTTTTGCTTAAAATCTCAGTATTGAACTTGAGTGGGTACAGATCTCAGACTTTGGCAGATAAATCAAAGCACCTACGACAGTGGTTAACTTTACCGCAATGTGCGTTGAGTAACGCAAAGGCTTTCAAGAATTAACATTCTCAATAGTTAAGTCACCTCACAGAGGTCTTTTTCAGAAGTACATGATTGGGCTAACTACAAATGACGGGTTTCTTTCCCTGACGCAGGAAGGGTCTAATTTTGGTTGGCTAAGAGTTATCAGACAGAGTCCTTTTGTTCATGACCTG
>PCUU01000094.1 GCA_002786855.1 Cytophagales bacterium CG12_big_fil_rev_8_21_14_0_65_40_12 | reverse complement strand
AGCACACTAAGGTTGCTTAAGCTTAAGTTCGAAGGTGCTTCATTCACGTTGCTGACTACAATTATGAGATTTTGAGTAATATTCAATCCTTTTGCATCTGTGGAGGTAAGTAGCACTGAGTAAGAAGATTTCTCTTCGAAATTCAGCACATTCTTAGCGACCAAACTGCCAGCACTTAGATCAAAAGAAGCATTATCCGTGTCGCCTGTTCCCGTGGCAAATGTGTAAGTATGACTATCGCCATTGTCTGGATCAGTGGTGGATAAAATGCCTATTGGAGCTCCTGAAGTGTTGTTTTCAGCAATTGTAAGCGCACTTAAATTCAAAGCGGTTGGGCTTTCGTTCACATCCGTAATATTGATTACAAAAGCTTTTTCAAAGCTAGCTCCTTGAGCATCCGTTGATTTAATTCTGACTTTTAAAGTTGGTTTTGTTTCAAAATCAAAGCTTGATGCGGTCACTAGATTTGCTCCAGTAATGTTGAAAAGACTATTGTCATCGCTTCCTGTTCCGCTTGCAAAGCTGTAGGTATGCGAGTCGTTGGCATCTACATCGGTTGTACTCAGGGTGCTCAAAACTAATCCAGCATTTGAATTTTCTGAAATACTCAAGTTGGCTAAGCTAACATCTGCAGGCGCATCATTAACATTGGCAATTGATAATGTGAAGCTACCTGTAGCATTGGTTGCGCTTCCGTCTGTTGCAGTCACTGTTACTGTTACTGCACCAACATCGCTATTGGTAGGAGTCCCCGTAAATCTGTTGCTTGATTGGTCGAAAGTGAGCCATGTAGCACCGTTAAACGTTGCGGAATATGACAATGCGTCCCCGTCAACATCAGCGAAAGAGGCAGTATTCAGCAATGAGCTTAAAAGCACATCTTCAGTTGCGGTTATGTTTGGTAAGGCAGATGCTAAAATTGGGGCATCATTTACATTCGCGGTGATAAGACTGAAAGATTGACGGACAGTACCACCGCCTCCATCATTTGCAGTGATGAAGAATGAGGCTGTGCCGACATTGTCATTCAAAGGCGTTCCTGATAATATAGATCCAGTAAGGGTTAGCCAACTTGGTCTATTTTCTAAGGTGAATGTCAATGGGTCATTGTCAATATCATTGAAAAGGCTTTTCAAATCAACAGAATAAACAATGTCCTCAGTGGCATTTGCCAGCGTGCTACTGACAACTGTTGGCTTATCATTCACCGATTGAACGGTTACCTTAAATGTGCGCGAAGCGGTATATTCACCATCGGATAGATTCAAGGTAATATTTGCAGTCCCAGAAGCATTGGCTTCAGGAGTAAGGCTAACTTCAACCCCATTTACAGTTGAGTTCAGCGCAATGCCAGCATCTTTAACCAAGGCTTGATTTGACGAACTGGTCGTAAAGGTCAATCCAGTTAAATCGGTATCAATATCTGAGAATTGGGTTACAATGCCCGTCAATTGGGTATCCTCTTGCGTAGTTTGGTCCTGTATCGAATTGAGTGTTGGGGCATCGTTTACAGCATTAACCGTCAAATTAAATTGTGCGAATGCTGATTTTACCCCTGATTTACCTATGATGAAGAACTTGTCGCTTCCCGAAAAATTGCTTGGCGAAGTGAGGACAAGGGTTTTTCCATCGGCTGCAATTTGGGCCGGTATGGATGAACTTCCTGAAACTTCGTAGCTAAATACGGCCGCATTATTATTTACATCGGTGAAAACTGTACTCAAATCAATTTGAACCTGACCAAAGTCTTCATTCGCAGTTCTATCGGCAATAGCATTCGCGATTTGGATATCAGCGCTTAGATCATCCAAAGAAAAAGTGACAGCCTGAGTTACAGTGGCCACTCCATCGCTAGCCGTTATATTTACCACTTCCGATCCAGCTGCGACATTTTTTGGCGATATGCTCAAAACACCACTGCTTTCGGATAGCGTGAATAATGTGCTATTCGAAACGGTATAGGTCAATTGGTTATCTGGAGTTTCGATGTCTTTGAAGAAACTACCCAGGCTTAGCGTATAAGTTGGGAATCCTTTCAATACCTTTTGTGTGGGTATGGCTTGCTCAATTTCAGGAACGTCATTCACCGCACTGATCGTGATTTTAAAGGTTTTTGCATCAGAGATGGAATTAACTGTACCCAACCTATCGTCAGCAGTTACCGACAAATTAACCACTCCATTGAAGTCTTTTTTAGGCACGATTTGCATGGTATTGCCATTAATGGCGATGTCCAAAACTCCAATAACATCTGGAGTGGCACTATAACTAAAGACAGCTAACCTTGAATCCACATCTGTTGCACTCAAATTTATGGTGAGCGGATTGTCTTCATTGATCAATTTGTCATCAATGCTGGCCAACACAGGTTTATCATTTACTGGTAAAACGGTGACTTCAAAAGTTCGGAATACTTTATAAGCCTCCGTAGTTCCTACTTCGCTAACTTGTACAGTAATATTTCCCCTGCCATTAAAGTCACCCTTAGGAGTTATCGTCAACTTGTTTCCACTTACTGAAACAGGAAGGTTGGTGCCGTCTGAAGAGGTAGCCGTGTAGGTAAGATTGTTGTCTAAGTCAGTACCTTCAAGATCAATGGTAAGGACTACATCTTCATTAAGTTGCTGATTGGCAATGGTTTTAAGCTGTGGTGGATCATTCACGTCAACTACTTGAACGACCGCGTAGGCCTTAGAAGTAAAGTTTCGACTAGTATTCAGCACTGAGAATTCGAGAGAGTCTAAATAACCTTTTTCTCCAGAAGGCGAATAGTTTACAGTCCATTGTGCAAGGTTGGCCGTGCTTTTTACTTTCGCTGGTGCGGAGTTAGTGCCAACTTTGGGGTTTATTGAAATCCCCAAAGTAGCCGTGCTTAAATCGAATGATCCAAGTTCAATCGCAAAAAGATTCAATTCAACAGTGGAATTTTCTGGCGTTATTTTTCTCGTTGCGAAGGTAAAAAACTGACCATCGCTTGAAGCCTGTGAAGCCAATGGAAGATTCGTATTGTCCGTCAAACTGGTGTATAAATCAGTTAATGCATCTTCATTCAAAACATTCCCACTTGAACCACCATCGGCTGAATTTTCCAGTATAAAAGCATCATCATCTGAAAAACCAGAGTTAACAGATACGTCAACGGTTACAAATACTTGGTTCGCATTGAACAAGTAAGGGAATTGCGCCTTGCTTGCGTTGATACTTGCTGTTAAGATATCATTGTTCGCTGTTAAGTTGGCCAAAGGATACTCCTGATCAATCACGGTAACTACCGAGGGTGAAGTAGGTACAGAAAGGTCGATATAGCTAAGTTTGACTTTATAGCCGCTGTTGAATTGAGGATCCTTGATTGAAAGCCCAAGAGTCATGGCATCATCGGTGCTGCTGCTTACTACGAAATCATTAATGGTGTGTGGTTTATCTTCAACATTGAATGTAAACGGATAGGCCTTGATTTCTGACTCTAAAGTACCGCCTACTTCCTTAACCTTGAATGATATCACATCTTGATAGCCACTTTTGGGTAGCAAACTGCCCGAAGGAGTGAATGTATAAACTCCAGCTTCAATAGTTGAAGGCACAATGGTACCTAATGTCGGATTTGCTGTAACTATGAATTCTATTTCATCACCATCCGGATCAAAGCCATCGAGTATGATTTCATCACCTTCTGCTAAAAAAGTCTCAAAATCTGGTACAATCGCTATTGGAGCATTATTGACAACAGTGGTTAATAAGGGTGGTACAAAACCGATCGACCCACTAATAGTTGTTTGTCCTGCAGTAACGGTGAGCAGTGTGGAGGCTCCATATTGCCCAATCGCGCTATATCCTGCGTAAATCCCTCCCGAAATCCATTCACCTCCACTTGTTGCTTTCACCCGTAGGTTTCGCTTGTCACTTTCTTGCGCATGAATGGCGATGCCAATGCACAGAAGAAGGAGTAAAGAAATGGATTTCAGGAATGTTGATATTCCTTTTGAATACATCATTTCGGATTATTTTTTATGGGTTGATTGCGTGCTTTTTTCTGAAGAACCGAGTAATGCCTCAATTTTGGACAATCGGTCTTCCATATCTTTCACTGTAGAAAGCTCTGCTTTAAGCGATGTGTTTTCCTTTTTCAGGTCTTCGATTTGTTGAGTCAGCTCTTTAACAGCTTCCACCAAAACCGCAGTCATTTCAGCATAATTAACAGCTTTGAAACCGTCTGCTTTTGTATGTACCAACTCCGGAAGAACTTCTTCCACTTCTTGTGCGATGAAACCAATTTTATTTTCGGGTTTCGAATCATCTTTCCAATTGTAGCGCACTCCTCTCAGTCTATTAATGGTAGCTAAGCCTGAAGTAAGCGTAGAGATATTTTTCTTCAAACGAGCATCAGAAGTTTGGTTCAATGAAGCTGCGCTAACTGTGCCTGTAAAGTCAGCATTGCCTGTGCCATCGAGAAATATATGATTGCCATTTGTGCCATCTAGCGCAATGTGTGCCTTAATATCCGATCCATCATTACTAAAATCTGATGCTCCGTACATTCTAATGCCAACATTAGGAGCAGAACCGGTAAGATTGAGGTTTCCAGTAAATGTGTTAGCATCTGATATGCTGATCTCGGCATTTACAAGCGCTGGATTATAAGTATTACCATTTCCATCTGTTTGCTGATGAGTACTCATCATGTGAAAAAATGGCTTTGCCGTTCCGTTGGCTTCCCATCCTTTTACACCAGCATTGATGACCGTTCGATCGTCAGACTTTAATTGAAGTTGACCGTAATCCTTCCCCTCCTGGTCCTTGCTGATTTCCATGATGATCAAATCTGGGTTATAACTATTCCCATTGCCATCTGTTTTTGAATCGGCACCCCGCATTGCGAAATAGGGTAAGTTAGAATTTTCCCAGTTTTTATTTCCTAACCAAAAGTTCGATGAATTAGGGCCTTCTAAAAGGAGAGATGCTCCTTGAGTGTCATTGGCCAACATTTGGGCCAATGTTCTATTCGCACCATCTGAAATTCTAAACTGGCCAACATTTTCTCCGCCATTGGGCAACCAACCTGATTGCACTCTTCCTTTAGCAGTTCCATCGGCATTTCTGGCGATCATGTTTGTCCAAGGGTTGGCATCTCCAACTAATTGATAGGTCACCCTTGTTTCTTTAATGTCGGGTAATCCAGCGGACTGTTCCAGATAAGAACCACCACCTGCGTAGCTTAATAATTTAAGATTTGCCCGTCCTAACGAATCATTAATATGAATCAATCCAGCCTTTTCTCCATTCGAATCGATCAATACATTAACAGAGTCTACAGTGCTTAACAGTTGTAAACTTCCTGAATTTTGCTGATTTACAAGGAACCTAAACTTTCCTCCTTCAACAAGGTCAAGCAGTCTTTTTGTATTGTCATAGTTCAAGATGGCATTGCCAGCTCCGGCTTTTCCAAATTGCAATAGACCTTGTTCCCCGTCACCATTGTCTTGGACCGACATAAATATCATCTCAGAGTCTATTAAATTCCCTGGGTTATTAGGATTATCTACTCTGGTTCCAAACATTTGGAAAGTTGGTCTGTCAGCACCGCCCTCTTCCCAAACTCTTGAACCAAAAGATATATTTTGCGAAGTTGGACCATTTAGTCTTAGTTGACCATGAGGTCTTTTGTCAGTTACCCAAGGTTCCGTTCTTGAAGTTGCTCTGAGTTGAAGAGCAGACCTGTCCAATGAATCATAAAGATTTAAAAGGCCACCAGAGCGATCAGAGGAGCTGCCCAAAATGGACCTTCTAGTATTGTTATGACCATAGGTAACAAGTGATCCAGCATCATTATCTTCAAAGAAATTAAGGTCTAATCTAAGTTGATTGTTGGCGTTGTAAATAGTGAGGTCACCTCCATTCCTAAGTGATACGTTGCCCTCAAACCATCCTGCCCAGTTTTCTACACCGTTTATAGCACGACCCCAAATGGCTTTATTGATCCCTAATCCTTCGGCCCTGCCCAATACACCTTTGTTCTCTACCGTTAGGTTTCCTTCGGCACCTACAGAGGCTATTCCAGAAACACCAATGTTGTCTATCCCTGGTTGACCCACTGCAAAGCCAGTAACTCCAATGTTGCCCCAAGGATTATTTTGTCCATAACCAACAACTCCTGTGTTGTAGGAGCCTTCTTCAAATCCAGTTGCACCATTTCCTGGTCCACCTGCCAACCCAAGTACTCCGTTATTGTATCTTCCTTTTCCAAAAGCTTGTCCTCTAACGCCTTCATGATTACCAGTTCCTTCACCTGTGGCGCTTCCTATTATAGCAATTGCTCCCGAAGGATCACCAGCTTGCGAGAGTGTATTGCCTCTCAAGGCCATTTTGAAACCTTGGCCTGTCATGTCTACCTGAATTCCTTTTTGTGAGCCTTGCGTCAAGTTATCGGCTGATATTTTAAAGTAGAAGATTGTATCTGAATCAACTTCGGAATTGTCGATGAGTATTCTTCTTGGTAAATCATCCACTGGGCCAATAGGTTGTGGAGAAAAGGGAGAAAGCAATTCTGTAGAGCCTAAAACTGTACTTCCAACACTTATGGTTAAAGTTCTTCCCTCAACTCCGTAGAAAAGATCCGTTGGAATTGGAGAAATGGAGCCCAAAATCACGGAATAAAGTCCTTCTATCACCTGAACCGTTTGAGTTTCTGTCCAGATGTCTTCGTCCAATTCAATGCTGAAAGTCATGGAGCGATCACCATTAACAGGTTCTCCGTTTTCGTACAAAGTACCTTGGAAATTCATCTTTCGCCCGTTGTCTTGCACTGCTGTTTCCTGAAATGGAAACGAATAAAGACTTAGTCCTGAAAACATCAGGAGGGCACAAATCATAGTAAGTAGCTGTAAATGTTTCTTCATGAGTGAAATGGTTATGGATCGTTTTATTTTATTGGTTTTTAAATCGTTTTATCTACTCTAATCTGTCTAAACAGCACCAGTGCCGAAGCCCAGTCCGCTTGACTATTAAGGCCAAGCTTTATTTTGATGTTTTTTCGGTGTTCATCATAGGTGAGTACCGAAATCGAAAGTTTTTCTGAAATGGCTTTTCTTGAATGGCCATGGGCTAAAGCTTGAAGAACTTCCATTTCTCTGGTAGATAACTTATTCTCTATGGTCTTTCGAGTCTCTCGAAATTTTCCAAATGCCATATTTTATACTTTAAAGTGTCCCCGACTTTGGGTAGTGATAATTGCCATGGAAGTTGGGGAATCATTTGCCGCGAGAAAAAAAAATGTCGTGGGTGGCATGCCTTTGTACACGAATGACATGTGGTATTCTAAATCAAATTGGAATGAAAAGACCTTGAATGTCATGAACGACAATCAATCGGGCATGAGTAGCATGCATTAATAGGGTGGAGAAAACTTGAAGATCGTTTGGTTAGCTTTTGCTTTTTAATACTTGGTCAATATTGGCCTTGAAACTTCTGGAAATGTTCAACTCTTGATTATTCAAAAGCACCAATTTGTTAGAGTAAGCTTCGCGTACAAAGAGGATGTTTACGATGCATGACCTATGAATCTGAATAAAGACGTTTTCTGGCAAATCAGATAACAGTTCTTTTAGGGTACCTCTGTCAATTTCAGGGTTTGTTTTGCTCTCTAAGTAAAACTCAAGATAATGTCCATCAGATTGCACAAACATAAGATCATCCAATTGAATGACTGCTTTACTTTTAAGGCTGATGAATTTTTTACTTTCCTTTTCTTTGATGTTTTGTAGTTCTTCGATTTGCTGATTTAAATCTTCGACTTCATCTGAGGCAAGAGCAGCTTCGATTCTTTTTTTGTTGAATCGATGGTAGAAATAAATACTAATGAAGATTGCCAGAACAAGAACTACGGCTAATTGCG
>PCUU01000066.1 GCA_002786855.1 Cytophagales bacterium CG12_big_fil_rev_8_21_14_0_65_40_12 | reverse complement strand
ATACACATTGTTGATCCACAGATCAATTTTTACTCTTTTAAACCATCCACCAGCATGTTCAGCAGCTGGCTCGTCATGATGCTCTTCTGCTACTGCATGGTCAGCGGCCTCGGCATGATCCGTAGCTTCAGCGTGGTCAGTTGAAACATGTTCTTCCGTAGCGTGTTCTCCACCATGCTCTTCGCTTTCATGCTCACCGCTTGGTAGTAAACTGCCAATCAATAACAAAGCAAACCCTACGATGGCTACGATGTATAGCTTTCTTTTTAAAGCTCCCGTAAATTCAAATCTTTCTTTTGCCATTTCTTAAAAAATTCGTGTGTTATTGATTTTGCAATTGTTGAACGTACTTAACAATCTTCCAACGGTTTTCATCGCTTACCTGAGAACCATGAGCTCCCATTCTTCTAATACCGTGCGTAATTACATGATAAATATGACCTTCAGTCAAATCCTTTACCGCACCGCGATTGTAAGGAGGAACACCAGCGTAAACTACTCCCACAGTGCCTTGACCATCTCCTTTTTCTCCGTGGCAATGCTGACAGTACAAAGAGTACAATCTCTTGCCTTCGGCCAGTATTTCAGGAGTATTTTCTAAAGGATTAATCAGTTCGTTTGCCATCATAACATCGTCTTTCTGGATCCTGTAAGGAAGCACATTATTACTTGTTCTTCTTACCGTTCCTTCGACTGGTTGTCTTACATTTTGTTCGTACTGATTGTTTGGATTTGAGTTATAAAATTCTCCTAATCCATCCTCTCTATTACTTAACCATTCGCCTCTGTCCTTATCTGTGATTTGAGTCAATGGCTCATAAGGGATTGAATGATACATTTGAGGTGCATACTCCAACCCAGGATTATCCCCACTAGCTCCACAAGAGGCTAAAATGAAGATGGCTACAAGAGGTAATAATGCTTTCAATTTATTTGACATGATCATCTTCAGCTTAGTCTTCAACTTCTTTATCGTTCACTTCAATGGCGCCAGAATTTCTCAAAACACTATTGATTGTCTTGGCATCAATTGATTTATTCTTACCCAAGTCTATCGCCATTACGTGCTTATCATCTGTAATTCTCAAATCGAGCATTTTAGGGTTTTTCCATGGTTTCAAATCGCTACTTACTAAGAAAGTACCTACCATACCGAAGGCTGCAAGTAATACCGTTAATTCGAAAGTAACAGGAACAAAGTCAGGTAGCGGAGTAAAGTCTTTACCACCAATAATCATTGGCCAATCTACACCCAGCATCCAATACTGCATGGTCAAAGCCAAACTAGTACCTAAGGCACCAAACATAAAGGCAGCAATTGGAAGTCTAGATCGCTTATAACCTAACTCTTCATCTAAGCCGTGCACTGGAAAAGGTGAATATACCTCGTCAATTTTGACACCGGCACCTCTAACAGTTCGCACTGCTTTTAGCAATACGTCCTCGTCATCAAAAACACCAAGAACAAAGTTTCTAGAATCACTCATAATTTAAGCAGCCTTTTTTTCAGATGAAGATTTAACAATACTCTTGACCTCTGCCATGTTGATCACTGGGAAGAACTTAGCGAAAAGCAAGAATGCAGTAAAGAACAATCCAAATGTGAATAAATAAATACCCATATCGGTCAGTGTTGGGTAGAACATCGCCCATGATGACGGTAAGTAATCTCTGTGAAGAGATGTTACGATGATTACAAAACGCTCGAACCACATACCAATGTTCACTACAATAGAGATGATAAAGGTTGCGGCAATATTTGTCCTGATTTTCTTTGACCAGAATAATTGAGGGGAAATCACATTACAAGTCATCATTGACCAATAAGCCCACCAGTATGGCCCTTGCATCCTGTTAAAGAAAGCATATTGCTCTGCAGGAACACCAGAATACCAAGAAATAAAGAACTCAGTGATATAAGCGATACCTACAATAGAACCTGTAACGATAATTACAATGTTCATCAACTCGATATGCTCTATAGTGATATAATCTTCTAATTTGAAAACCTTTCTTGTTACCAACATCAAAGTCAATACCATGGCGAAACCTGAGAAAATCGCTCCAGCAACGAAGTATGGAGGGAAAATCGTGGTGTGCCATCCTGGAATTACCGAGGTAGCAAAGTCAAAGGATACAATCGTGTGTACTGAAAGTACTAGCGGTGTGGCCAAACCAGCAAGGATCAACGAAACACTTTCGTAACGTCCCCACGTTCTTGCAGCACCGTCCCAGCCTAAGCTAAGTGCACCATAAATAGTTTTTCTTATGCCAGTTGCTCTATCTCTAATGGTAGCAAAATCAGGTACAAGCCCTAAGTACCAGAAAACAAGAGATACGGAGAAGTAAGTTGAAATCGCGAAAACGTCCCAAAGCAACGGTGAGTTAAAGTTTACCCATAACGAACCAAAGGTATTAGGCAAAGGCAAAGCCCAATAAGCACCTAACCAAGGACGACCCATGTGAAGTACAGGGAACATCGCTGCACAAATTACCGCGAAGATGGTCATCGCTTCTGCTGCTCTGTTAATCGCCATTCTCCATTTTTGACGGAAGAGCAAAAGTACTGCAGAAATCAAAGTTCCCGCGTGACCAATACCAACCCACCAAACGAAGTTGGTAATATCCCAAGCCCAACCAACGGTTTTATTGAGACCCCACATTCCAATACCCTCCCAAAGTGTATAGGCAACAGCAACAAAACCAATCACGAAAGCAGTAGCTGCTGCACCGAATGCCAATAGCCACGATTTTGATGGTTTTCCTTCTACTTGCCTGCAGATATCTTCGGTAACGTCATGGACAGTCTTACCGCCTGTTATCAAAGGTTTTCTTACTGATGAAGTAACCTGCATAGTGTATACTTTTAAAAATTAAGCTTCAGTTGTTTGTTTTTCCTTATTTCTGATTTTGGTGAAGTACCAAACGTTCGGATTCACGTTGATTTCTTCCAAAACATGGTAAGCTCTGTCCTCATTCACCACTTTTTCGATTCTACCCTTCTCGTCTTTTTCTTCTTGAAGTTGTAGCATTGCAGTAATTCTTGAGTTAGGATCGTTCATGTCACCAAACACAATCGCATCTGCCGGACATGCCGAAGCACAAGCTGTATTGATTTCACCATCAACAGGTCTTCTATCTTCACGCTTAGCGGCCAGTTTACCTGACTGGATTCTCTGCACACACATGGTACATTTTTCCATTACACCTCTCGCACGAACAGTTACATCTGGGTTCAATACCATTTTACCCAAATCGTTGTTCATTGATAAGTTCTTGTCGAACTGCGTATTATCGTGGTATTTAAACCAGTTGAATCTTCTTACTTTATAAGGACAGTTGTTGGCACAATATCTTGTACCAATACATCTGTTGTAAGTCATTTGATTTAGCCCTTCAGAGCTATGTGTCGTTGCAGCTACTGGACAAACAGTCTCGCAAGGAGCGTTGTTACAATGCTGACACATCATTGGTTGGAAAGTCACTTCTGGATTTTCTGAGGCTTTTTCAAGCGCTTTTTGATCATCTACAGGAGCATCAGAGCTATAGTAACGATCAATTCTGATCCAAGCCATTTCTCTTCTGTTCAAAACTTCTTCTTTTCCAACAACAGGAATGTTATTCTCAGCCTGACAAGCCACCGTACAAGCTGAACAACCTGTACATGAATTCATGTCAATCGCTAATCCCCAGTGGTGGTTATTGTAATCGTGACCTTTCCAAAGCGAAATTTTAGAAGGCTTTACGAATTCACCATCTTTATAAATTTGAGGATACTCTCTGCCTGCTTTTGTATCTTTTTTGTATTCTGAAAGCACAGACTCCTGAATCACATTAGATCTGTTCATGTAAGTCTGATGCGTTTGCGTCTGTGCAATTCTATAAGCCTGACCTGTTTTCGCTACTGAAACACCTGCGAATACATCATAAACATTAGCGCCATTCAGTTTAGTAATGAAAGGATAAGCATTCACCCCTACCTCATTACCTACTCTACCCGCACTTGTTCTTCCATAACCTAAAGCCAAACCTACAGTACCAGCGGCCTGACCTGGTTGAACTAACACAGGCACTACCACCGAAGAATTGCCAACTGTCAAAGTCACCGTTTCGGTATTGCCTTCGATCATTTGAATTCCCCATTCCGCAGCTTGTGCTTGAGAAACCGTCAAATAATTATCCCAAGTCGCTTTAGTTACCGCATCCGAAGTTTCTTGCAACCATGGGTTGTTGGCTTGAGCACCAGTTCCAATTGAAAGTTTCTGATACAGTGCCAACTCTAGGCCTTCACCTGAAGTCTTGTAGTTTTGAGCAATGAGAGTTCCAGCCGAAGCAGCCGCTGCATAATCATAAGTATATGTGTTCGTATTACCACCTGTCTCGAATACTCCATCAAATAATGACTTATCCCAGAACATTTGGAAATTCGAAGTATCAGATTGCTTGGTAAAGAAATTTGATTTCCAATTTTCTTGAAGGTATTGATAATACTCCACCGTAATTCCTGCCCATTGCAAGAATGACTCTGGTGCTTGACGAGTGTCAAACAAAGGAGCAATTGTAGGTTGTGTTAAGCTGTAATGGCCTGATCTTAATTCAGCATCGTTCCACTGCTCTAAGTAATGATGATCTGGGGCGATGTAATCTACCGCCTTAGACGTTTCATCCATTCTATCAGAAGTCGAAACTTTTAGCGTAGCCTTAGCTAGACCCGCAGCCAAAGCTTGTGCTTCTGCTGAATCATATAAAGGATTACAGTTGAAGAAAATCACCGCCTTCACTTTGCCTGCATTCAAATCCTTTACCATTGTGCTCATCGCTTGGTCATTTCCTTGACGGAAATGAACTGGAGCATTCGCATTGATAGTCGTTCCGTAGTTTTCGAGCATGGCATTGATACCATTCACTAAAACTTGGATGGCTGGATCGTTAGAACCTGCGACTAAAAGAGAAGCTCCTCTATTCGCCCATAGTTCATTGATTGCGGCACTCAAATGAGCAACATCCGCAGCATTTCCTCCACTCACTTTGCTTTGACCAGCTTTAGCAGCAATACCATTATAGATAGCTGTTACCACTGAACCCGCTTGTGAAGGCCTAATTCCCGTTCTATAATCTGCGTTCGCACCTGTCAACGAAAGGTTAGACTCAAATTGATAGTGTCTAGACATTTCGCGATGCTTCGCGTTAATTTTTCTTGTTTTAGAATACTGCTTCGTGAATTCGATTGGAGAGATCCAAGTGCCTAAGAAATCAGCCGCCACACTTACAATCGTTTTTGCTTTGCTAAAATCATAAGAAGGCACCATTGCCTCACCAAATGAAAGTCTGTTGGCCTCAGCAATACCGTAAGCAGAAACAGCATCATATGTAATATGCTGCGCAGTTGGGTACTTGGCGATAAACTCTCCAACTGCCTTCTTGGTAGTTGGGCTCACCACTGTATTGCTTACAATAGCAATTTGGCCACCTTGCTCAGCGATAGCATTTAGTTTCGCAGTTACTTCTTTGTCCAAAGTAGCCCAATCTGTGCTTGCGCCAGATTTCATTGGCCCTGTCAACCTTTCTTTGTCATACAATGAAAGTACAGAAGCTTCTACCTGAGCGTTGGTACCTCCTAAAGTCATTGAAGAAAACTTGTTTCCTTCAATTTTGATAGGACGACCTTCTCTGGTCTTTACTACAATACTTACCGCATCACCACCATTTACATAGGTTGATGCATAATAATTTGGAACAGATGGATCAACGTCAACTGGTTTGTTCAAGTAAGGAATAGCCTTTCTTACAGGTGCTTCACAGGCCGCCAAGGAAGCAGCTGCAATTCCAAAACCCATTAATTTCAAGAAGTCCCTTCTATTGCTGTTACCTTCACCGTTCTCATTGATTGGCAGGTATTCTGGAAATTCCTTTTCCGCATTTTTAACAAACGAAGGCTCGTTGGTCAATTGCTCAATCCCTTTCCAGTATGTTTTTTGATTTTCTTTCATTGTATATCAATCAGAAATCGAAATTGTATTCTATAATTAATAATGACACTTAGCACACTCAAGTCCACCGATATCCGACACTTTCATCGGCTTGGCAGAAGTTGCATTGTGCATTTCTACCAATCGGTCATAATAACCATTGCCTTGTGTGTTCACATCAGTATTTCTATGACAATCAATACACCAGCCCATTGTTAGTGGGGCATGTTGTTGTACTACTTCCATTTCTTGAATTTCACCATGGCAAGTTTGGCAGGCGACTTCACCTACTTTAACATGTTGCGAGTGATTGAAATAAGCCAAGTCAGGTAAATTGTGAATCCTTACCCACTCAATTGGCTGCCCTGACTCAGCGGCATCATATATCTTTTGAATTTGAGGAGACATTCCTTCTTTACCTCCAACATTCTGGATAGAGGAGTGGCAATTCATACAAATGTTGACAGAAGGAATATTGGCGGATTTTGCAATTTCTACCCCAGTGTGGCAATACTGACAAGCGATTTCGTATTGTCCTGCATGTAATTTGTGTGAGAAAGCAATAGGTTGGGTTGGGGCATAGCCTTGATGAACACCTACGGTGTACAAACCATCAATCACATTCTTTGCTCCTAAAGCAACGACTAAGAATGTGACAATCCCTATCACGGTCGGGCTTTTTAAGAATGCCAACAGACTGAATTTCTCATTGACAATTTCAGCATCTGCTTCTGTAAGTTCTTTTTTATCGCTTAAGTACCTGCGGACAAAATTAATGATGATTACCAAAACGATCAGTAGCAACACTAAAACCGCCATTAAAGTAATCATAATGATATTCAGGTATTCAGAAGGAATACCAGACTCTTGAGCAGTTCCAGCTTCGGAACCAGCATCAGTAGCCGTGGTTGCCGGTACAGGAGGATTTTCCTCCACATTTCTGACATAAGCCATGATGGCCAAGATTTGGTCATTTTCCAAATCGAAGCTTTGCATCAATAACTTGTTATTTTCATTGTACAAGGCTACTGCTTGAGGATCTCCATCAGCAATCATCTTCTGAGAGTTTTTCACCCAAGAATATATCCAGTCGATACTTCTTCTGTCATAAACACCTGCCAATGCCGGGCCTACAAGTTTGGTCTCTACTTTGTGACAGGTATTACACACATACTCTGTCCAGAGCGCTTCACCTTTTTTAATGATTGCTTCATCAGTTGGAACCAAGTCTCGCTGACCATACGATGTATTAGCAGCAAAAACAAAACAGCAAACAAATAAGAATGCCGAGGAGAAGCGAATTAGGAATTTTTTCGATAACATGTAATCAATAGTTAGAGTCACAAATTGTCTCATCACGTAAAATCGTGACAAAGGTAGTATCGGAATGCTTTATTTCAAACTAATGTTTAGATACATTATTGAGTGAAAAACAAGTCATTTTAAACACTCAACTACCTCATTATCATTGCTTTATTTACCTAAATCTTTGCGTTCCATTTATTTAGAATTGTTATAAATAGAGCTGATTTCGTACATTAACGCAACCCTAGCCACAAGCTAGATTTATGCGCCTGTCCCCACGCCCATGACCTGCAATAGAGACGACATTTAAAATATTTTCTCAGCATAATTTTTATTTCACTCCTAGCCAATTGATAATCAGGCGAATAGTTGATTTCATGGAAATAGAGCTAATTATAAAGTCGAAATGAGCACCATAGGTCGTTTAAAGGTAGTGTTTTTTACTCCAAAATATTTTTTTCAATCAAACTCAAAAAAATACTTGGACAGGTATGGTAGAATTAAAATTCCCTCTATATTTGCACTCCCGTTTGAGACCTAGGTCGTAAGATTAGGAACACTCGGGGTGTAGCGTAGCCCGGTATCGCGCCTCGTTTGGGACGAGGAGGTCGTAGGTTCGAATCCTGCCACCCCGACTTAAGAAGCCTTTGAGCAATCAAGGGCTTTTTTGGTTTTCAACCCCCTTAAACTAACCGGTCGTAGGTTCGCTCCGATGCTTCG
>PCUU01000006.1 GCA_002786855.1 Cytophagales bacterium CG12_big_fil_rev_8_21_14_0_65_40_12 | reverse complement strand
ATGATTGCGTTTTTTTAACGGTCGACCATTTTTTCCCTAGTGCCCTTCCCAAAAAAACAGTAAAGTTTCCTAAGCCTTCCCCTGCTGGTTTTCAGTATTTCAACAAAGCTTGCCTTCCTTCCAAAGACAGGTTCAAGATAGTAGTTTTAGACGATTAACAGAACTGACTTTTTTACTTTTTAGCTTTCGCTGCTTCTGCTTCTTCCCTCATTTCTCTGAGCAACTCTTTTTTCCTGACTCCTAATCTAGTTTTGATTTCTTCTGGACTAACTCCCTGCATTTCGGACATCACTTTGATATAGTCTTCTTCAACTGCTAAAGCCGAAGCGTATCCATTTACCATTTTTAGCATTAGACTATCAAAGGCACTTGTTTTATCTGACATGGTTTTGCTGTTTATTTTTGCAACTAAGTTAATGATCTCTTCCCCTAAAGCATCCCTGTCCTGATTCACTTTTACATAACATGCTCTTATACAACTCCTCGCTGATTGTCTATTTGATTTGGTTGCTTGCGGGTTATATAAGCATATTATGTAAAGCATCCGCTTTGAGCGTCTGCACGTTTCCAGTCCATGTCAGCTTTAGGGTGATTTACACCGATTCACGTTGGTAAACGTGATTTTCATTTAAAAACACCCATTACAGTTAATAGTGATTGATTTTGACGGTATTTCACACCTGATTTCTGTCAAGTAAATGGTCGTTATACTTAACGACCAATAGTTGTGTTTTGCTTATAACATAACACAACATGGGTAACGGTTACCCATTTTCTATCCCTGCCGGAGGCTCATTTTTGCACTTGATGCAAAACATGATCTTTGGATTGCTGATTAAAGATTCGAGCCGTTTTACATCAACTGCAAAAACGTCTAAACTCATGAACCTTTAATCCAACCAATAATAGACTTCAATAATTCGAAGGCTTTATTCGGGTCAACTTTTAAAGCAAGGATAAAAGCTACGCCCAGTATTGTAAACTGCCACCATTTCCAATTAGGTAACTTGATCTTAATTTTTTCGATCTCAATCATCGGATTTATGTTTAATTAAAACTTCAATCCGCTCCCCGCTTTGAAGATACCCTGTCCAGATGGTACTCTAAAGGACATAGAAAAAAGATGCGTTTATAGCCTGTATTCGTACTTTTTAATGATCATCCGTTTTTTTGAAGGCTAAAAGACTTTCATAAAAGCTGTTCTTTCTTCTTTGTCCACAGGCTTTTGGCGTTCAAAAAAATGATCCAAGCGACTGGTTAAGTTGATTGGGGATTCATGGGCTGGTTTCGCGCGGAAGGTTGTTCAAAAGACTTTCTTGTTTCATTTCGTAACTGATAATGACCGTTTGGAACACTGCCCTTCGCGGGCCGCCAGCGGGTGCCACAGACTGCCTGCCAGGAGAAGGGCACCCGTGAGGGTGAACGTCTGGCAGTGAGTGGCATTTTTGATCCAACTTTAATCCATTCGATAAACTTCAATAAATGCCACGCTAGGCTGTGGCCAGCAGGCCCGCACAAACTCGGGCAGCGGATGGACTGATCTGGGGATGAGCGAAGGGCAACGGAGAGAAGCGCCAGACAGGACATGGTAGCTGCCATGAGGAGCAGCCGCAGCAAGGGAGGTGGTACAGAGTGGGGAACTTGCGGCCTGTAGGCACGGAAGGCGGCAAGGGCGCAACGCCCCTGCAAGGCCGAGGGAGGCACGACCGAGCTTGTACAGCCTTGTCAGGGCTGGGCCCCGAACCCGAAGCGAGCAGCGCACGAATGCCGATTTACCTGATAAAGTACCGTTACAGATGATGTTTGCTTTGCGACCAACAGGAGCAACTGATAATGCTTCGGCTTTTTGCTGCATATTTTTGTAACTCTGTAACCTTTGTTTCAAGTGACTGATTTTTATATAGTTATGGGTTACACTTCTTCTTTTCTTTAAAGGTCAGTTACAAAAAGATTGTAACCAGTAGTAGAGCTTTTAAGAGGTTACAAAGCTGGAAAGGTCGATTCATGGAGTAGATTTCAAAACTGTAACCACTTAAGCCTTTGAAAATCAAAATGGTATAGCTGATTTAATCAGCGGTTACAGAGTTACAAAATTATGGGTGGAATAAGGGGTTCGAATCCCCCTCTCTCCGCACTTACCCCAAAGGATGGAACATATTCACTTCTTCTACCAATCCTTCCATATCGTTTTGTTTGTAGCCTTCTGTAGTACTGATATATCTATGACCTGCCAGATATTGGGTTTCTCTTAGGTTGTATTGCTTGAGCCATTTTGTGATCACTGATGCCCTGATCTGCTTGGTATTCAACAGGTTTTTGTTCTGGGCTTTTAATGGCTTGATAAAACTATTGGTCAGGTTGCTGATCGTGCTTTCTTTTCCTGTAAGGCTGATAAAGAGCTTGTCTGTTTGTTGGCCTGATTCCATGAGGATCTCTGGCCTTGCTTGTAATATGTAGTCGTACATTTCCAAGACTTGATGGCTTTCTAAATTCATTGTCCTGTGGTTGCTCCTTCTACCTCCTGGTACTTCTATTTTTCCTTCCCTGAGTTTGATGTCTGTTGTTTCCAGTTTGGCCAGTTCTTCTGTTTTTAACCCTTGATAGATCAATAAACCGAGCATTACTTTGTTCCGTTTGCCGATCAATGATTCATCTTTATAGCTGTTGTAGAGTTGGTGCAGCTCGTGTGGTTCAAAAATGTGATAGAGTGTTTTTCTTTTGACCCCTTTTATTTTGATGTCTTCAGCTGGGTTGACTGTTGTTTTGCCTTCCCTGATCAGATGGTCATAGTAGTGTTTTATAGTACCTAGATAGCTCTGTACTGTTCTTTGGCTAACACCTTTTCTCTGGCTGTGTTTGATGTAGATTAAAAGGTCATTGTAAGTAACTTCTTCGGCCTGCAGTCCTTGTTTTTCAAGCCATTTGAGGTAACAGCCGATCACGGCAAGCCTTGTTTTTATGCTTGATTTGGTAAAACCCTGCTGCTTGAGGTAGGTTTCAAAGCTGGCTTTCTCGGTTTTCATAGTGGTTGTACTTTGGGATGTTGGAATAGGGTTGATTCTCTGTTTTGGATAGAACACCTTCGCCTGTGGCTTCGGTTGTTAAGCCTGCCTTCACCAAGGTTTCGGCAGATAAATGTGTGTAGATCTGTGTGCTTTCCAGACTGCCATGGCCTAAAAATAGGCTGATGGATTCCAGTTTCATGCCTGCTTGTAAAAGGTGTGTGGCTATGCTATGGCGAAGCGTATGCAAGCCCACTTCTTTATCTATGATTTCTGGATTCTCCGTTTTTTGGATCAAGTACCCAAGTCTTAAATTCAGGCTCTGGCCTTGCATTCTTGTGCCGTAGGTACTGACGAAAAGTGCGTCTGTCTTTTCCTTCAGCAATATTGATCTGTAGTTGTAAATATAGTCCTCTAGGTGTTTGAGACTGGTTTTACTAATGGGTACGAGTCTTTCTTTGTAGTTCTTTCCTTTGCGTACATGCAGTATTGACCTGTCAAAGTTGATGTCCGATACATCTACATTTACACCTTCATTTCTTCTCAGGCCACAGCCATAGAAGATGGCAAGCATGGCACGATCACGGCTTCTAAAGGCTTCTTGCTGTTCCCAAAAGTTGTAGGCTTCTGCCCTGCCGTTGGCCATGGTCTCTTTGTGGCTGGCCTTGAACAGGTCTTGGATTTCATCGGTGGTGAGCCAAGTGATCTTGTGGGCTGCTTCTTCATTCTCCAGGTTGGGGTTTCCGATCTGCACACGGCCTACTGTCCTCAGGTACTCCGTAAACTTCCTGAGTGCTTGGATATGTTTGTTCAGGTGGCCACTGCTCAGAGCGCCCCCGATCTTTCGCTGATTGCTTCTCTCTTTGAGTTGGGTATAATATTCTTCTATCGTGTGGACAGTCAGGTCTTTGATGTTGTTGAGCCTTTGTTTTTCCATGTAGAACAGCAGCTCCCTGATCATGTTGGGAAGGTTGTAAACCGTGATTTCTGAGTAGCCGAGGATGTCAAGCCATTCTCTAAAACTTTGCTCGATGTAGCGGAAGGAGGCGTTTTCTAGATTGAGGTTCTTCATTTCTTTTTTGCTTCGGTTGGTGTTTTCAGAACTTTTGAACTTTTGTTGTAACGGGTTGACTGATTGGGCTTTTAGTGGTTCATTTCTGCTTTGAACTGGTTGTGAACTTGCTTGAACTGGTAGGCTCTTTTTCCTTGATCCTTTCCAGTATTTCGTCCAGTATACTGCCTATGCCCAGTTTCAGTTTCTCGTATTCTTCCAGGTCTGTGATTTCGTAATGGTGGGTCTTGCCTTTCTCTCCCTGTACTTTCTGCACATAGTCATAGGCCTGCAGTTCTACCATGTACCGCTTTTGATTGCTTGGGTTGATCCTGATCGACTGTCTGATCTCTTTATTGGTAAAGCTGGTTTTCCCTTCTGCCCTGCACCATGTTTTGAGCTGTTCGAGGTATTTTCTGCATGGGGCATTCAATGGGTCTGACTTCCTGATCAGTACTTCTTTCATCAGGCCATTGGCTTCTTTGATGTCTTCTATCGTTGTTTCGATGTATTCTTCTCCTGTGTCCTGATCGTGGCATTTCTCACGCTGGTACTGATGGTAAAAGGTGACGGCTTCTATGAAGGCGAGGTAGTGGGCGTTTGATCTTCTTGGCTTGAACACTTCTTCGGGGATGCGCAAGGATTCTGCAAAGGGGTTTCTGATCTGTACTGGCTGCAGGATCCGCTGCATGTCCTTGAACTGTTCTTGGAGTTTGTGTTCTTCGGCAAGGTCCACTTTGCCTGCTGACATCGCCCTTTGGTGGTCCATGATCTTGTTGTCCTGTGCCTTGCTTTCATCTATGTAGATCAGGAATGATCTGTTGGCATTGTCTTCATAGAGGCTTTCTTTGGTGGTGCAGCCCGACACGCAAACGGGCCCTTCTACTTTCAGGGTGACTGTCCTTGTTTCTCCTTTGGTGTTTTTGATCACTACCGTTTTGGTGACCTGCTTCTTGGACTTGATTTCCCGAAGTGGGTACAATACATCTTCTGCTCCGTCCAGGTCCTCGATCAATATCAGTTTGTTCCTCAGTTCCTGTCTTCCAAAATAATAAAAGGCGTTGCCCGACAGTGAGGTGATTTCAAGTTTGTCTTCTTCTGGGATCAGTGAACTTAATTTTTCCTGTAAATGGGTTTTTCCTATGCCGGAAGCCCCAAGGCTGATCACGTGCAAGGGGTTGTCCCTCTTTCTTGATGTAAAGATCAGGTACATTAACAGCCTGTTGGTTTCCTCACCTATGACACCAGCTCTGCCTATGTCCTGGTTTGTTCGCCCCATCAGGTTTGGACTGGACAGGTAGAGCTTTGCTTTCTTGATCTCTTCGGGGTTTGGGAACTTCCTCTTGTCTGTTTCCTGCAGCTCCTTTTCCATTTCTGCCAATCTGTACTTTTCCAGTTCATCGGTGAGCATGTCCAAAGCGGATGCGATCACGCTTGTTCCCACTTCCAGTTTCTCGGCCGTTGTCCTGATCAGTTTTTCCACTTGTCCATGGTTGTAAAGGTCGAGTGAGTGCCTGAGTGATAAATGTTCTACCGTTACTTTTAAAGTGGTACGCATCCGATCAAGACCATCTAATCTGATTCCCCCGAGCACGGCTATTTCTAAAGGTGGGTGTTTGTAAATAAGGTGCTGGTTGTTGGTGGTGTCGAGCTTTGTTGATTTTATTTCCATGGACTAAAAATTATTTTTCAAGACCTATAAGTCGTAAATCTAATTGATAAGTCTTAATTAAACAATCACTATAAGGATTGTTTAAGACAGATAAGTCTCCTATTTTTGACAAAACCTCTTTTAAAGGTCTTTTTAACTGCTTATCCGTATGGCTTTAGGTGAACAACTCATGTTACTGCGCAAGAAAAAGGGGCTTTCCCAATCTGCCCTTGGAAAGGTGATCGGCACTTCTGGGGATGTGGTGGGACGCTACGAACGTGGGCTTATGGCCCCGTCCATCGAGGCTATCATTAAACTGGCCGATGCGCTGGAAGTTTCTATTGATTACCTAGTGGGCAAAGCGGACATTGAACTGGACAAGGAGACCTTCGATAGATTGAAAGAGGTTTCCAAACTCCCCCAAGAGGACAAACACTACATCTTTAGAATGGTGGACGCTCTCATCAGGGATGCCAAAGCTAGACAGGCTTATTCTTAAACTTAAAATCTAAACATCATGACAAAGAAAATTTTAGTGGTAATGCTCATTATTATGACTTCTGGTTTTTCAGTTAAAGCTCAGAATACGGTCAAAGACCCTGAGAGCATCATTAAAGAGTTTTTTCAGCTATACAAAAATAAATCTACAGACAGTGCTCTTGAGTATATCTTCTCTACCAACCCTTGGATGTCTGGCTCTAAGGATCAAACCGATGCTCTTGGATTGAAACTCAAGAATTTAATTAGTGTTATTGGTGACTTTCATGGAGAAAAACTGATTACAAAAGCCTCGATAGCATCTGATATTGTGATGTATTCCTACCTCATAAAATATGACCGCCAACCATTGAGGTTCATAATGACTTTTTATAAGCCTAATGACAGTTGGAGGCTCTATAATTTTAAGTTTGATGATTCCTTAGATGATGAGCTTGATGAGGCCATAAAAGCACATAGACTACCCGAAAACACTTCTGGTAAATAGTCCAAATACACAAAAAGAGGTTACTCTATAAAAAATAACCTCTTTTTATTTCTATGACTTTTCAAAAATATTAAAGTGAATCATACAGTATCAAAAGCTGAACCACCGTGACGAAGAGTGTAAAAGCTCCTAAAAATATCATGGCGAATTTTGCTCTTTGTTTTTTAGAAATTTTAAATCCCTGACTGTCAAAAAATGGCATAGCAATCTTGTAAAAGACATATCCCACAAAATAGAAAACTAGTAATGAAAAGGAAAGATTAAATTCTTCTTTACTTTGACCACCCAACACCCCAAAAAGGATGCACACAAGTAGGAAAATGGCCACAAAAGCCACTTTGACCACTTTATTAAAACGTTGCTTTAAAGGACTTACGAAAAGAATATACAACCCTAAATTTAGAGTTAAATAAGTCAATGCTAAAAACAGCTTTTCCATCATAATTAAATCTACCAACTAACCTTAACTTTACCCCCGAGCCCTCCTGCAAGAGCTCCAAACTTAAACCCAGCAGAGCCCCCTCTTTTACCACCACTTAATTCTCCGCCAATTCCTAATGATGCTGCAGTAGCCTCACCTGATAACTGTATTTTCAAACTACCAATGGAGATTGTAAAATCTCCTTCAACTTTGGCCGCATACACCATTGCTTCGCCTTTAACTCCTACCCCATCTTTTGTAGAACCATATATAGATCCTTCAGCCTTGCCTCCCAGAACCTGAGCATTTAAATCTGTAGTTAGACTTAGATCATCACTTCCTACTTTGGATTCAAGGCCCATTTGAAGAACCGAGGCTGAAGCACTTACAGTCCCTTTAATGCCTACAGGACCCTTACTACCTTCTGTACCACTCTCACCAAAAAAGCCTACATCACTCTTAGCTTCTGCCGAAACCTCGCCAGCACTCATATTAAATTTTACATCATAACCCTCACCCTTATTGCGGGTATCAAGCTTCGCAACATGTGCACCCACTTTTCCATTACCATCATTGGTAGTTTTAAGTGTAGTAGGATCAGCGTAACCACAATCTCCCGTTTTACACCTTTCTTTCTCTGCTTTTATATACTGTTCATGAGCAGAAGAGCCCTCGCCCTCTTTACAATCTCCTGTAGGACATTGCCCACCCTCAGTAGGCACCATCCCATCAGGATCAATGAACCTGATCGGATTGTCAAAAGCATAGTTGTAGGGTGAATGCCTACGCATAAAATCAGCAGCAGGGTCTACTTGCATAAAGCGTCCTAATTGTGGATCATAGAACCTTGCTTGGTAATCGTACCAGCCGAGGTCGAACTCCGTTTGTTCTTCGAAGCCGTTGTATTTGAAGTTGTTCGGTTTACTTAAAGGAGCAGTACTTGAGAGTGCGTTTATTGAGAGACCAAAAGGA
>PCUU01000071.1 GCA_002786855.1 Cytophagales bacterium CG12_big_fil_rev_8_21_14_0_65_40_12 | reverse complement strand
GTGAAGGAAGAGGACAAAGTAAGGAACAGGGATTATACGCTTTATGAAGAAGGCATTTATGTGGGTTACCGACATTTCGATCGGGCTGGATTAGAAGTCGCTTATCCGTTTGGTTACGGTCTTTCTTATACCGATTTCGGTTTCAGCGATTTGAATGTGGTCGTGGTAAATGATACGATTAACATCAGTTTCAGTATTCAAAATACGGGTGAACTGCCGGGTAAAGAAGTCGCTCAAGTCTATGTTTCCAAACCAAATTCCACCATCGATCGACCTGAGAAAGAGTTAAAGGCATTTGCTAAAACAAAGATGCTTGGCGCTGGAGAAACTGAGGTCATTGCATTGAAAGTCCCTATCAAAGAATTGAGTTATTGGAATGAAAGTATTTCGGGCTGGATGCTAGAGCCGGGTGCTTATACCATTCGTTTAGGAAATTCATCAAGAACCATAAAGCTTGAAAGTTTTCTTGAGTTATAAAGAACTAAGAATCAATTTTCATACAATTGGTTGCCATTGATCAATCTTCGGATAGGTCAATGGCATTTTTTTAGGCGTATTTCAAATATCGCTCATTGGTCCAGTGAAAAGCCCATGTCATTGTATCCTTGATTGCTAAGGTGGCAATAATCATCAACAGAAATAGACCTACGTAAAGTCCTGATGCTAACAAGGTATTTGACGCGGCAACTTCTTCAGATATGATCCCGATAAAATTTCCAAGATTAGGTTGAAGAACTAACAAAGGTAGCCCTGCCACTGAGAGCATCAATGACCGGTTCCTCCACTTCCTATACTTTAAGTAGTTGGTGAGGTATGCGTAGATTACAAGTACAATACCCGCGGCAAAAGGAAAAGTTCTCAAATAAATTTCATTTGAAAGAAACCATTTTGTCGATAGGGATAACGTGAATAGCGTTAAGAGGGTAATCCAAATTTTACGACCTACAAAGTAATTTTTAAGCTCTTTCCATAACTGCTTCCTTATTATGGTATGGAAGTATTTTGCTTTTTCCTCTTCAATAGTAGCAAAACCAAATACACCAAAACCAGCATGAACTTCTTGAATTGCCTTTTCTAGTGCCTTTTTAGGGTCTGCTTCTAATTTGGCTTCAACCGCAGAGGCAACGTGGTCTAGAATTTCCATCTCCACCTCAATGGTATTAAAGCCGCGCTTATTAATAAAGGCTTTGATTGCTGCTATTTGCTCAACGGTAAGCGACATGGTTCTTTATTTTTTGATACTGTTTAAAGGCAATAGAATAGCTTAAGTAAATACAGGTGAAAATAATAGTAAAGTAAATGGGGTAGAACAGAGGTTGAAGTTTGAGACCGTCAAGGGCACCATGGTTTTCTGCACCATTTAGAATAATAACATAAAGGAATAAAGTGTTGAAGATGCTGATAAATGCTGTGTAGTTATAAGGCCTATTTTTTCTATCGAAGAGGGAGAGTAACAGAGGGATTATAACAGCACATATGCTTAAAGTCTTTAACAGTTTCACAACACTTTCCGTGGGTAATGCGCTATTGAATATGAGATAACAAACCCCAAAGATAAACCCCAAAGCCAGAATTCGAATGCTTGTTGATGTGGCCACCAATTCTCTCAGCAGTTCGCGATGTACGGCATAAGTGGAAGCTTGCATTCTCTTGCGCTGTATGGTTTTGCAATTTATAGCCTCAATACTTTGGGCAAATGCTTTTGCAAAGGTCAAGTTTTCTCTGCTCATACCATCTTCAACAGAAGAGGCAATATGGTCTACTAATTCATCCCGAACATCGTAGTAACAAATGCCCTGATCCTCTATATAAGCCTTGATATGCTCGATTTGATAGTGTGCTAGTTTCATTTCAACTCTAGTTTAAAGGTGAAGTTCTCTTTCAGAAGCTTTAAGCAGGTAAAGCCATAAAGGAGGGCAAAAGCGCATAGCAAAGTGTTTGCCCAAACATTATTGAGTAAGAAAGTGGTAAAAGCCCCTCGACCAAATATGATCGGCACAATCAAGAAATTTAGGACATTAAGTAGAGCGATAGGTAAATGGATAAGAGTGAAAATTGCTTTTAAAGATTCTGTACTATTATAGGGTTTGTTCTCATATCCAAATAAAATAAATAACCGTATAGCTGCAATCAAGTAAATAAGGAAAGGTAAAAACAAACCCAAGCTTAGCGTTAATCCCATAGTGAATTTTAGACCGAATTGATTAAAACTAATTTGAACGAGTATAAAACCGATCATTATAAGCACAATTGATGGCCATCCAAAAAGACTCCAGAATATCTTTTTTGCCCTTTTCCATATGAGCTTTTGTCTCAACTCTCTTTGATTGAGTAATATTCTTTTGATCCCTTTTACTCCCCCAAAAGAGGGCTGAATAACTTCCCTTATAAATTCATTAATGTCGTCAGGTTGCTCTTTTTCAATTGCTGTAGCAATATGATCATAGAATTCTTCGAAAGGCTCCTGAGTTTTGATTTCTATCTCCTTGAGGTACTTCACCAATATATCGTGCTGTGCTGTGGTTAGGCTCATTGGATAATCAGTTTAGGTACGATTTCTTCCTTTATTAACCGAATGCAGCTGAGAGATAATAGACTGAAAACAGTAAAACTAAAGGCCAAGATGGGAAGCCATGTTATGAGCCATTCATTGAGCATATTCGCTTCCACATCCAGTAAAAGAATGTTGTGTAAGATTAGAGTAAACAGCCCAATAACACTTAGCCTATGTAATTCCTCATGTTTGAGTGAGGGTTTGAACTGTGTTTTATTTCGCTTTGAGTGAATTCTGAATTTTAAAAACAAATAAATAGAGAAGACCATTGGCGGGGTAGATGTCAGAATCAATATCCATGCGAGAATCTTCTTGGGTTCTGCTAATGTGAAGGATAGATAGATCAGAAGAAATAAACTCAAAGGGATCACTACTAAGTACCCATTGAAGTAAGAAATGATTTTCCTTCTCATTACTTTTCGGTAATGCCTTGTGACTGATTTAGAATCTTCTTTAAGAATTTTTTGAATCCCTGTTTCACCGCCAAAAGCTGGTTCAATCACTTCTTTGATAAATAACCTAATATCGGTAATATCACTTTTTTCAAAGGCGGTTACAATGTGGTCGTAAAACTCCTCGAAAGGCTCTTGATTTCTAATGCCTACATCCTTGAGGTACTTTACTAATACATCATGCTGTGTGGTGGTTAGGCTCATGTTGTCAGTAGTTTGGTTTTGAAATCATGTTTCATTACTGTGAGCATAGTATAGCAGTAGAGTATGGCGAGGCCAATTAAGGTTGCTTGAAACAGTGCGGTCTGAGTATATAGATGGTTAAATCCAGCATGACTGTCTAGACTTTTGCTGACAAGATGCCCAAGGTTATAAAGTGTAGACAAAGACAGCGTAGTGTACAGCATAATTGTGCCATTGCGCAGGTTTCGGTAATAACCAGGATTACTTTCTCGTAATGATTTTTTGAACTGATAATGTTTTTTAATTACTATGGTCATAGGAATACAAAAGCAGGCAATGATTAAACCAACCATGACGGTTAGGTTTTTAGAAGTTGCCATTAGACCCCAAGTTGAGAGAAATACTCCTGCAGAGTAGAGAAGATTTTTGCCTTTGAATGCTGATAAGGCAGTGATTACAATTTTCTTGCTTACATTCCAAGCGATGGTTTTCTCGTGTTTCTTGATCACATCTTTGAAACCACCCACTCCCCCAAACTCTGGCTGTAAGTAATCCCATATATGAGATTTAAGACTCAGGTCGGGATTAACCTGTAAATGCTTTTCATAAGAACTGACAATATGATCATAGAATTCTTCGAATAACTCCTGAGAGTCAATATCCAAATGCTGCAAATGGAATACTATTTGCTCGTGCTGTTCCTGACTAAGTTTCATCCTAAGCCAAGTTTTGGGTTCAACAATTTTTGAAGGTTCACTAGAAAGTCTTCGAGTTCAGCCACTTTGGTATGTGCTTCGGCATTGCCTTCTTTGGTAAGCGAGTAATATTTTCTTACTCTATTTTCTACCATTTGGGTTTCGGTAGAGAGCAGGCCCTCGGCTTCTAATTTATGTAGAGAAGGGTAAAGGGCACCTTCGGTGATCTTGAATTCACCTGCCGTGATCTCTTTAACCCTTTGAGTGATTTCGTAGCCATACATTTTTTCATTCTCTTCTAATAACTTGAGAATAATGGTGGCTAGACTTCCTTTAAGCAGTTTACTTGATGACATGCACAAGTATACATAATTTTCTTATGCATAAGAAAATTATGTATACAGATTTTTAGCTCCTTCGCTACCAATCGGGATGAAGGTGAAGCGGCTAAAAGCGTATGCTAAGTCACCTTGAAGAGGTCTTTTTCAGTTATGCAGTAGGAATTGATTTGTGATTCGTGAAAAGATTCCTGCGGAATGACTGCTCTAAATTACATTGGACTTAAAAATTGGCACTAATGTCCAGCCTCCCTTGCCTTAAATTTGCTTATTACTTTCCTTAATTAGTTCCTTCGCTGCCACTCAGGATAAAAAGGAGTGTGCAACTAATAGGATTGGTCAACAGAACAAGTTCAATAAGACCATATTAGCCTGTTTTCTTCCCTGAGTTTGCGAAGGGTCTAAAAAGACACTTTCGAATTAATCAAAGGATGACGCCCCAAATGAACAATAAGATCAAATCCTCATCTCAGGAATTTCTCCTTCAATAATCAATTTCCCTGCCGTGGCAGCTTTAATCTCTTCTACCGAAACGCCTGGAGCGCGTTCTAATAATTTAAAACCACCTTCGGGAAGGACATCCAAAACGGCCATATCAGTAACGACTTTCTTTACACAGCGCAGTCCCGTAATTGGAAGCGTATTTTCTGAGAGCAGCTTGGATTCGCCATCTCGGCTGCAATGCTGCATGGCTACAATGATGTTTTCTGCTGAAGCTACTAAGTCCATGGCACCGCCCATGCCCTTCACCATTTTGCCCGGGATTTTCCAGTTAGAAATGTCTCCATTCTCTGAAACTTCCATTGCACCTAAAATAGTAAGGTCAACATGACCACCTCTGATCATCTCAAAGCTTTCGGCTGAGCTAAACAGGGAAGAACCTTTGGTGGTAGTCACAGTTTGCTTTCCAGCATTGATTAAGTCCGCGTCTACTTCGGACTCATCTGGAAAAGGGCCAATGCCCAATAATCCATTTTCAGACTGCAGTACCACATTGATATTGTCTGGGATAAAATTCGCGACTAATGTTGGAATGCCAATACCAAGATTGATATAGGTGCCATCTTGAACTTCTTGTGCTATTCTTTTCGCTATTCCTATTTTATCGAGTGCCATGCTATTTCAACTTAGTAGTTCGTTGTTCGATTCTTTTCTCGTAGTCCTTTCCTTGAAAAATACGCTGAACGTAGATGCCAGGAGTGTGGATCATATTCGGATCAAGTTCACCGGGTTCAACCAGCTCTTCCACCTCGGCAATCGTGATTTTACCCGCCATGGCCATCATAGGATTGAAATTTCTGGCTGTGCCTTTAAAAATCAAGTTACCAGATGTATCCCCTTTCCAAGCTTTTACCAAGGCAAAATCTGCTTTAAGCCACTGTTCCAGTAGGTACATTTTCCCATGATATTCTCTGGTTTCTTTACCTTCAGCTACCTCTGTTCCATAGCCTGCTGGGGTATAGAATGCTGGTATGCCCGCTCCGCCAGCCCTGATACGTTCGGCAAGGGTGCCTTGCGGAATAAGGTCTACTTCCAATTCGCCAGACAGTAATTGTCTTTCGAACTCGGCATTTTCGCCTACATAGCTTGAAATCATTTTCTTGACCTGACGGGTTTTGAGCATTAAGCCAATTCCAAAATCATCGACTCCTGCATTGTTCGAAATACAAGTGAGTCCTTTTACACCTGTTTTGAGCAAAGCACTGATGCAATTCTCAGGAATACCGCAAAGCCCAAATCCTCCCAGCATGAGCACTGCATTATCAGGTATGTCTTTTACAGCCTCTTCGGCATTTGATACTACCTTGTTGATCATTGATTTTGTTTTTCTATTGATGTTTACTTTTGATTCAATTTTAGTCAAATTTTTACAGAGGCTAAGTATTTCAAGGTTTTAAAATAAGGAAATAAGGGTTTTAGGCTTGAATTTTCAGTTTTTTTATTAGTGATTGGCTAGGGGAATAACTCTTTAGTCTACAAAATCACCATACTACTTGTAAGGTTAAATGGTTTCACCTAATATAGTAGCTTAACTAAAATTTAATTCCTTGGGTATAATTGAAGATGCAGTAACGGGTTTTGCAGGCTGGATTTGGGGCGTTCCATTGCTCATTCTGGTCATGGGTGGTGGATTGATCTTCCTTATCTACTCTAGATTTTTGCCATTCAAATACCTTGGCCATGCCGTAAATGTATTGCGTGGAAAGTACGATAATAAAGATGAAGCAGGTCAAATAACGCACTACGAGGCGCTTTCAACCGCCATTGCTGCCACGGTAGGAATGGGTAATATTAGCGGAGTAGCTGTAGCCATTACCATGGGCGGCCCTGGTGCCATTTTCTGGATGTGGATATCGGCTTTTTTTGGAATGGCGACCAAATTTTTTACTTGTACCCTCGCGGTGATGTACCGGGGAAAGGATTCAGAAGGTGAAGTACGTGGCGGACCCATGTATGTAATTACCGAAGGTTTAGGCCCAAAATGGAAACCCATGGCCACATTTTTCTGTGTAGTCGCTTTGGTGGGTGCCTTGCCTATTTTTCAAGCCAATCAATTGACGGCTGCACTAAACACTATTTTGGGGCCTGCAATAGGTTACGATACAGAGGCTTCAATTGCTATTTTTGGCTCGTCCATTAAAACTTCTTCGCTAATCACGGGGCTGGTATTGATGTTTTTGGTATCGCTAGTAATCTTTGGTGGAATTAAAAGGATAAGTAAAGTGGCATCTAAGCTTGTCCCTTCCATGGTAGTACTTTATTTCGTTTTAGTAGTGTACATTTTGCTTCAGAATGTTTCGGGTATTCCGGGCATTTTTATTTCCATTCTTGACGAAGCCTTTACTGGCAATGCAATTTTGGGTGGAGGTATTGGAGCCGTGATTATTACTGGTGCTAAAAGAGCTGCATTTTCGAATGAAGCTGGCATTGGAACAGCCCCAATGGTGCACGGTGATACAAAAACCGATGAACCTGTAAGAGAAGGTTTGGTTGCTATGCTCGGGCCTGCGATTGATACGCTTTTGGTATGTTCCTTAACCGCGTTTGTGATTTTGGGCACTGGGGTTTACGATCAATATGTAGGAGCGGCAGATACTGGTCTTTTGGGGGTAACCCTGACGCTAGAGGCGTTTAATACGGCCATTCCAGGTGTTGGAGGGTATCTTTTAGGTTTATGTATTTTGGTTTTTGCTGTTTCCACGCTCCTTTCCTATTCTTATTATGGAGTAAAGAGCATGTCTTACATGTTCGGAGCCAAGCGCGGCAATTATTATAATTACATCTACATAGCAACCATTGTTGTTGGGGCGGTTGCTTCGCTCGGTTTCGTAGTGAGCTTGATAGACGGTGGCTTTGCTTTAATGGCAATTCCAACCATGGTTTCGGCACTGATTCTTGCGCCAAAGGCTATGGCCGCAGCCAAGGATTATTTTGCACGACTTAAGGCGGGAAATTTCGATAAATAGAGCATGATTTTAGCGAAGCCTACCAAAGTATTCGCAGCTAAAGGCTCAATTGAACTTAAAATCAATTTCGAATTCAGCGAATTGGATTTTTGATTAATATCTTTGGGGCTTTGAGTTTGCCATGCGGAAAATTAGAGTGCTCTTTTTTGGTGTTTTGTTCTGTCATGGGATAGCCATGTTTGCACAAGAAGAGCAAATAAAAGGAGATAGTATTCATGCTACAATTTCAACAGGGTTCTTGGGCTCTACCCATGATAAAGTTGTGCCATTCTATTTGGTGAACAATCAATTCGGAGAGGTTGACCCAAATGACTCCTTTTTTCTATCTGGTCAACTTCAATATCAAAAGCGCCTTGGCAAAAATTTCAAATTGAGTTCTGGATTTGGTTTTAGGAATGATATCTTCTCGAAGTATTATTTGAGCTTGAGCTTTAAGGACTGGCATTTGGAGACAGGCCGTGTTCCTCAAACATTTGGTGGTTTTGGCTCGGGCCTTTCTTCAGGATCACTAGCCTTAAGCGAAAATGCCTTGCCTGTTCCTATGGTGAGTTTGAGTTTGAAAGAATACAAACCGATACCTTTTACTCACGGTTATTTGAAATACAAGGGATCATTCAGTCATAGATGGCTTGAGGAGGACCGATACATTTCCAAAGCTCAATTGCATGGTAAATCTTTTTATATGGTTCTAGATCTTAAGGATGTGATCGGTCTCCAAATATCGTCTGGTGTAGTTCATTTTGCTCAGTACGGTGGAGTTTCTCCACAAGGTGTTAGGCAGCCAAGTGATTTTGCAGATTATTTGAAAGTGTTTGTGGGCGCTGGTATTCCCGATCCAGATGATATTGGCAGGGGAGAAGGGAATGGCTTGGGCAATCATCTGGGGATCACAGAATTCACTTTCAAACAGATAATAGGCAACCAAAGCTTAAGTTTCAATTACCAGAAACAGTTCGAAGATGAAGGGAGTATTCAATATATCAGTCTCAAGGATTTTTTGATGGGTTTGGAATGGGATTTGGGAAATAAAGAGAAGTTGATCAGCAAAGTTCATATAGAGTGGCTGCAATCAAAATGGCAAAGTGGGATGGGTTTTCCAGATCCTACGGAAACGGTTCAAACTGTAGAAGACAATATGGGGTATGAATTTGGAGAAAGAGATGACTACTATAATAATTATCTCTACAGGTCTGGATGGACTTACAATGAAAGGGTGATGGGCAATCCGCTTTTCCTAACCTATAAGTACACACTCAATTTTATGAATCCGTATCCAGACTATGGTGTGGCCATTGCTAATAATAGAATTTCTGCGGTGCATCTCGGTTTTGAAGGCATGCTTTCGAGACAAATTACCTATAAAGGGTTATTTACATACTCCAAGAATTTTGGTACTTATGCGGGTATCTATGAGGGTAGATTTAACTGGGCGGGTATAACTAACAACCCTGATTTTGAATATGTTTACTTACCGGCACTCAAGCAGTTTTATTCTGTTATTGAGCTGCAATGGAAAAATGCATTCAATAAAGAGGAGTTAAGCTTTGATACCAAATTTGCATACGATAGAGGCGAACTTTATAATGCTTTGGGTATACAGGTTTCTATTTCTTATACGTTGCTAAATCGTTAAATCAAGTTTATCGCTCAGAAAGGTCAAACTTGTTTTATATCTTTGATGCAGTGTAATTTTTTATAGTTTAATTAATAGAGAATCAAGTCGGTTGGAATGAAGAAAAGGTTTAATAAATACTTTCCTTATTTATTTGTTCTCGGAGAAATGATCGTTTTAACGCTTATTTTTTTCGGATCGATTTATATTGCAGAGGGTAATTTTAACCTTGATCGTACCTACGGTATATCTTTGGCAGTTTACCTTACTTCATGGCCCATTATCTCATACTTAAACAAAGACTACAAAATCGGTAGGGCAGTAAGCTATTATAATACATTCAAAAAGGCCTTTATCAGCGTTTTTATTTTTGTTTCTATCATCTCAATTTTCTGGCTTTTTGCCGAAATCCAATTTATCGACCGACACTTCTTTATTGCTTTAGTCCTTTTGCTATTCGTGTGGCTTACTATTTACAGGGTTTTTGTTCATTTGATTCTCGATAAATACAGGACTTTTGGAGGAAATATTAGGTATGCCGTCATTCTTGGTTATGACGATCTTGGAATGAAGCTCTTTGAAACACTTCGGAAGAAGAGTCATTATGGAATTAGGGTGAAGGGTTTTTATGGAGCATCCACCGACTCGCATATACATCCCCACCTTGGCCAGTTCAACGATTTCAATGCGTCCAATATTGAAGATATTGATCATATCTACGTAAGTGAAAGAGTTCCTAGTGACGTATTGGAACGCGCAATCGAAATTGGAGAATCGAGCCTTAAAAAGGTAAAGTTATTGCCTGAGTTCAAAACAGAGGCCATTAAAACCTTCGTTTTGAGGCGCTACGACTCTGTTCCAATTATTGATATTAACAACCTTCCTCTAGATTCAAGGGCAAATAAATTCGTTAAACGTGGTTTTGATATTGCGTTCGCCTCTGTAATACTAGTTTTCTTTTTGAGTTGGATGTACCCTTTATTTGGTCTGATCATAAAGTTGGAATCAAAGGGGCCTGTGTTATTCAAACAATCTAGACATGGAAAGGGGAATGTGCCATTCTATTGCTACAAATTCAGGACAATGGTGAAAAACAAGGAAGCAGACTATTTATGGGCGAGTCGAGATGACGAAAGAATCACCAAGTTTGGTGCTTTCCTAAGAAAGACGAGTCTTGATGAGTTTCCTCAATTTTTTAATGTCATTATCGGTAATATGTCGATTGTTGGGCCACGTCCACACCCAATCTCTTTAAATCATTCTTACCAAGATAAAGTCGAGAAATACGCAAAACGCCATGCCTATAAACCAGGGGTTACAGGTTTGGCGCAGTCCATGGGCTATAGGGGAGAAATAACCGATTATTATCAGATGAGTTCACGCGTAAGGTTAGATCGTTTCTATCTTCAGAATTGGTCGTTTTTGTTAGATATCAAAATCATTGGGCTAACACTTATGTCCCTAATTAAGGGTAATGAAAAGGCCTATTGAGTTGCCAAAGATTTTGGTTTATTTTTCGTTTTGAAACAAAATTGAATAATTAATTTAGTCCCAAGCGGTAACCATAACTGAGCTGCAAACCAAAGTTCCCACCTAAGTAATTACCCCATTCCAGCGCTCCTTTTAAATTGATTATATTTCTGTTTCGATTCAAAATGAGTTGGCCAATGAAAGCGTTATGCTTTATACTTGGCTCAATTCTTTCGGTATATGTACCTTGATTTTTAAACCATCGATAGTTGAGTCGATATTGGATTGAACCTCTTTTTCCAGAAAGGCCTATATTAACTCCATTTACCATGTTTTTTATGGAGTTACCAGAGGTAGACCCTGGATTAAGCAAGAGAAAGACGGGATTGCCTATTCCACGATTTTGGTAAGTCCAACCAGACCGATAAACACCATTATTAAAGAAGCTGTCGGGTTCTATGAATGGATTGCCATCTTTGCCTGTTTTTAGAGCGTCTTGGTCATTCGTTCGGATAATCTCGAGATTGACCCTGGAAATCAGGGCTTTTTTATTTTCCAAAATTACACTTATACCAAAGAGCCCATCGCGCCAGTTTAATGGGTTTAGCCCAGAGCTATCTTCCCAAAGGAATTGCCAATAGTTGATTACCTTGAATGTTCTGAATTGCAACGATGTACTTAAATCATAGCTTCCAAGATGGTTACCCAAGGCATTTTGTTGGTCTGTTTGAAGGGCATCTCCTCCACCTGATCCGCCAAGGAATATCCTTTTGAAGTTTTTGAGGCCAGTGGGCTGAGACGAATTATCGCTCGCATTTATTCCGCCCCACTGTGCATTGTGGTGCAATCCAAAAATGAATTCTACTTTGCCTTTATAAATTTTTGCTCTCAGATAGGCATACTTCTCATGAAGAAGGGCACTACTTTGGAATCGGTTTTTTTCGAACCAACCATGGGCCAAATATGCTTTGAAACTGAAGAGCCTTGGTAAGATTGGAGCGTTTATCCAGTCGTTAGTTGTCAGTACTATCTTTGGAATAGGCCTAGCATTGTTGCCGTAGGTTAAATTACCAATGGTGAGCGTGGAGTCGCTAAGACCAAAAAACTCTTCCTTTTTACCAATTCGGAGATTTAGGAACTTGAATTGCAGTCCTGCATATCCTTGTATTGTGGATAACGTGACTTTATCCGATGCCAAGAGATTGAGTTCTCCTCCGTAAAAGTAGTCTATTGGTTTGGTTTGATCACCGTGTTTTACAAAGTGGACATTTGTAAAAGCATTTGAAGCACCTGTATCTTCAAATCGTCCACTATTGTTGTTGGTTAACCAAAAAGGAGCCTTATTCTGGTAAGAAATAAGTGCCCCCTGATTGATGGTTAGATTATGAACAAAATGTACTGAATCATTATCGGTTTGGTATGCAGATGCCTTATAAATCGATATAAATGAAAGGAGTATAAAAAGTATTCTTAGGGTCATGCATAGAAGACACTATCATCTCCTTTCGGGTTGTAAGTTTATCGGATATAACCGTCAAAGTTTTTATGGTCTTTTTCGAACAGCTTTTCCTTAGGCAGAGATTTAAAGTAATCATAAGTAATTTTTAAGCCTTCGGCCCTTGATACCTTAGCTTCCCAACCTAGTATTTCTCTTGCCTTGGTTGTATTGGGCTGCCTTTGCATAGGGTCATCTTTGGGAAGAGGCTTATAAACCACTTTTTGATTCGTTCCAGTCAGTGCAATGATCTCTTCGGCAAATTGAGAGATGGTGATTTCATCTGGGTTGCCAATGTTCACAGGATAAGGATAGTCTGACAACAAAAGTCTAAATATACCTTCTACCTGATCATCTACATAACAAAACGACCTGGTTTGAGAACCGTCTCCAAAAATGGTTAGGTCTTCTCCCCGAAGGGCTTGGCCTATGAATGCAGGAAGTACGCGGCCGTCATTCAGTCTCATTCTTGGGCCGTAAGTATTGAAAATTCTTACAATACGGGTTTCTAAGCCATGATAGGTGTGATAGGCCATTGTGATGGCTTCTTGGAATCTCTTGGCTTCATCGTATACACCTCTTGGTCCCACTGGGTTTACGTTTCCGTAATACTCTTCTGTTTGTGGGTGTATCAAGGGATCTCCATACACTTCTGAAGTTGAAGCGATAAGCATTCTGGCACCTTTTACTCTGGCTAGACCTAATAAATTATGTGTTCCTAAAGAACCAACTTTCAAAGTTTGGATCGGAATTTTTAGATAGTCTATCGGGCTAGCAGGCGATGCAAAATGTAGTATATAGTCCAGTTCGCCTGAAACGTGAACGAAATTCGAAACGTCATGATGATGAAATTCGAAGTTGGCTAAGGGCATTAAGTGCTCAATATTTGAAAGATGACCTGTAATGAGGTTATCCATTCCGATTACATAATAGCCTTCCTTGATAAAACGATCACATAAATGGGATCCTAAGAAGCCCGCAGCCCCTGTGATTAAAACTCTTTTCATCAGATGCCTATTCCGTAGTATGAGTAACCTTGCGCAACGAGCTCATTTTTGTCATAGATATTTCTACCATCAAACACCACTTTAGACTTCAACAAGCGCGATACCACATCAAAATTTGGAAGTCTGAATTCTGGCCATTCTGTAACGACAAGAAGTGCATCAGCATCAATCAATGTATCATACTCATCTTTTGCATAAGTCACAGTATCATGCAAATCGTGTTTAGCTTCTTCCATTGCGATTGGATCATAAACTTTGACCTTCGCTCCAGCCGCCAAAAGCGCGTTGATAATCACCACTGAAGGCGCCTCGCGCATGTCGTCAGTTTTTGGCTTAAAAGAAAGCCCCCACATGGCGAATGTTCTTCCAGTTAAATCGTTTCCAAAGTGCTTTTTCACTTTGTTCACCATCACTGATTTTTGACGATCGTTGACCTCTTCGACTGCTTTTAAAACAGACATTGTATACCCGTTTTCCTGTGCTGTCTTGATCAGCGCTTTTACATCTTTAGGGAAGCATGAGCCACCGTAACCAACTCCTGGATAAATGAATTTATTGCCAATTCTATTATCACTGCCTATTCCTTTTCTCACCATGTTCACATCGGCTCCCATGATTTCGCAAAGATTGGCGATGTCGTTCATGAAACTGATCTTTGTAGCGAGCATTGAGTTGGCGGCATACTTGGTCATTTCTGCGGATGGAACATCCATAAAAATGGTAGGATGGCCGTTGAGTAAGAATGGCTTATAGAGCTTCTTCATCATTTCCTCAGCCTTTTCAGATTCTACTCCGACAACGATTCTGTCTGGCTTTAAAAAGTCCGCAATTGCAGCGCCTTCTTTCAGAAACTCTGGATTTGATGCAACATCAAATTCAATGTTTTGGCCTCTTCTCTTTAAAGCCTCGCTAACTTCTTTTTTTACTTTTTGTGCAGTGCCTACGGGTACGGTACTTTTTGTTACCACTACCATGTAGTTGTTCATGTTTTCACCGATTGCTTTAGCCACAGCAAGTACATATTTTAAATCTGCACTGCCATCTTCGCCAGGAGGGGTTCCAACCGCAATAAAGGCGGTTTCACAACCTTGAATGCTGGCTGCCAAATCAGTGGAAAAATGTAAACGACCTTTCTCGAAGTTCTTTTTAACCATGGTTTCGAGGCCAGGTTCGTAAATAGGCATAATGCCATTTTTTAAACCGTCAATTTTCTTCTGGTCTATGTCGATACAAGTCACATCGATACCCACTTCGGCAAAACATGTTCCTGTTACCAATCCTACATAACCAGTACCTATTACTGCTATTTTCATGTCTTTATTTTTTTTACAAAGGTTAACAAATAGACGATTTACACCACGAAATTAAGTCCATTTGACAAAAAAGGTAGCCGAAATGTTGATTTTATTAGATCAACAGAGAAATCAAGGTTTAGTAAGTCTTAATTGCCAGTTCCAAGAGTCAAGAAGTGATTCGTCAAGAGTTTTCTCTGTTTTCCAGCCCAAACCTTCGGAAGATTTAGTTACGTCAGCGTAAACTTTCTCAATGTCCCCACTGCGTCTTGCTCCAATTTTATAGTTTAACTTTACTCCTGTCACTTTTTCAAAGGAATTGACGATCTCAAGCACAGTATTCCCATTGCCTGTTCCCAAGTTGAAAATGTCAAATGAGACCTCTCTATGCTTGTTTAAAAAATCTAAACTTTTAACATGTGCTTTTGCAAGGTCAACAACATGAATGTAATCTCTAATGCAAGTTCCGTCTGGTGTGTCATAGTCATCACCGAAAACGGTCAGTTCCTCTCTCCATCCTGCGGCAGTTTGAGTAATAAATGGAACTAGGTTGTTAGGAACGCCCAATGGTAATTCTCCAATTTCGGAAGTCGGATGAGCACCGATGGGATTGAAATATCGCAACGCAATGGCCCTAAAATTTTTATCTGAGATTGTAGTGTCTTCAATTATTTCTTCACAAATCTGTTTTGTATTCCCATAAGGCGATTCCGCCACCTTTTTTGGGCTCTTCTCAGTGACCGGGAGTTGATCGGGTTGGCCATATACCGTACACGATGATGAAAAAATAAGCTGACTTACATTTTCTTCTTTCATAAGCCTGATCAAGGTCATAAGTGAGCCTACATTATTTTCGTAATAGTTGAGTGGCTTGGCTACGGATTCTCCAACTGCCTTAAAAGCAGCGAAATGTATGATGCCATCTATCTTATTTTCTTTGAATACTGACCTTAAGGCTTCTTTATCATTGCAATCAATTTGATAAAAGGGAAATTCTTTGCCAGTAATATTCTTTAGACCTTGTAACACTGTGATGCTCGAATTCGATAAATTATCCACAATAATAGGTTCGTAGCCTGCATTGTGAAGTTCTACCACAGTGTGCGAACCTATATAGCCAGCACCTCCTGTCACAAGTATATTTTTCATCATAGACAAAAATATAAGCTTAGAGGGATTAATTCATGCCAAACCCTATTTTTGTACGGAATTATTATTAGCAGTGTATGTCGAATTTGATCGAGGAGATAAAAAGGGAATTAGAAGTCAGCATAGTGAACTCAGAGTCCGATTTAGAAAACTTCAGAATGAGGTACATCAGTCGGAAAAGCGTTATTGGCGAACTGTTTGGAAACATGAAGGATGTTCCGGCAGAAGAGAGGAAGGCCTATGGTCAAGAGGTGAACGCACTCAAAAATTTGGCTGATGAGAAATTTCAATTTCATATTGATAGCTTAAAGGGAAGTGCTGAAAGTCATGAGGCTCATCCAGACCTAACGTTACCTTCTATTGAGGACTCATTTGGATCGATTCACCCACTAACGGCCACTCGCCAAAGGTTTATTGAGATTTTTGAACGCATAGGCTTCAATGTATCATCTGGTCCTGAGATTGAAGACGACTGGCATAATTTCACTGCCCTTAACTTTCCAGAGAATCACCCTGCCAGAGAAATGCAGGATACTTTCTTTCTGGAAAAGAACCCAGATATCGCGCTTCGCACCCATACCTCTTCGGTTCAGATTAGAGTCATGGAAAATGAAAAGCCCCCCATAAGAACGTTGTCGCCAGGGAGAGTGTTCAGAAATGAGGCCATTTCAGCAAGGGCTCATTGTGTTTTCCATCAAATGGAAGGACTTTATGTAGACAAAGGGGTTTCTTTTACCGACTTAAAGCAAACCCTATATCATTTTGCCAAAGAAATGTACACTAAAGACACTCAAGTGCGCTTTAGACCATCTTACTTTCCTTTTACTGAGCCAAGTGCCGAGATTGATATTTCGTGCCAAATATGCCATGGAGATGGCTGCAATATTTGCAAGCACAGCGGTTGGGTAGAAATTGGTGGCGCAGGAATGGTTGATCCCAACGTGCTTGAAAACTGCGGAATAGATTCCACTGTATATTCTGGTTTTGCCTTCGGAATGGGTATTGAAAGAATTACCATGTTACGCTATGGCATTAAGGATTTGCGACTTTTTACAGAAAATGATATTCGCTTTCTGAAACAATTCAACTCACTTTAATGAGACTAGACGAGATAAAGAAAATTGGAGTTGTTGGTGCTGGTACCATGGGGCAAGGTATCGCTCAAATTGCGGCAATGGCTGGGTTTGAGGTCGTATTGTATGATTTGAATTCAAAATCCTTAAAATCTGCCCGTCAAAATATTGTTTCCAATCTTCAGAAGGGAATAGAAATAGGAAAACTGACTGTGATCGAGAAGGAGCAAGCGCTCACGAAAATTACTTTCAGCGAGCACTTTTCTGATTTAATCGCAGATGTAATTATTGAAGCCATTCTGGAGAAGTTAGAAATCAAAAAGGAATTGTTTGCCAAGTTGGAAGCTCAGAACAAAATGGAAACAATTTTGGCTTCAAACACTTCCTCTATTCCCATTACCAGAATTGCAAAGGATTTAAAGCATCCTGAACGTTTTGCAGGCATGCACTTTTTTAACCCAGCTCACATTATGAAACTGGTGGAGGTAATTTCTGGTGCTTCCACATCTGAGAATACCGCAAAAGTAATTTTTGAGTTGGCCAAGCAATTGGGAAAAGTACCCGTTTTAGCAAAAGATGCCCCAGGCTTTATAGTGAATCGCGTAGCTAGAAATTTCTATGTCGAAGGACTCAAAGTTTTAGAAGAGCAGGTTTCAGATGTTAAAGGAATCGACAGACTCTTAGAATCTTCTGGTTTTAAAATGGGACCTTTTAGGCTGATGGATTTAATTGGGGTGGACACTAATTTTTCGGTGACCACTTCGATGTACAACGCCTTTCATCAGGACCCAAAATTTAGGCCTTCAAGAATTCAAGAGCAGAAAGTAGATGCCGGACACATTGGCCGAAAATCAGGCAAAGGTTTTTACGATTACTCCAATTAAAGCAGGGCTTCAATCAGTTTGTCAATAGTAATGCCTTCTGCTTCGGCCTTGAAGTTACGCACTATTCTATGTCTTAAGATTGGTTTCGCAACAGCTTTAACGTCTTCTATGTCAGGAGAATACTTGTGGTTCAAAAGGGCATTGCACTTGGCCGCTATGATCAAGTTTTGCGAAGCACGTGGGCCAGCCCCCCATTCCACATAGTCTTTGGTAATGGCAGGAGCCAAATCTGAATCAATACGTGTTTTGTGTACTAAGCCAACCGCATATTCAATCACATTATCCGCTACGGGCACTCTTCGGACCAAATGCTGGTATTCTAACACCTGTTTTTGGTCGAGTACCTTATTCACCACTTTTTGTACATCAGTCGTTGTTCCTTTTACAATGTCAACTTCCGACTGGAAGGAGGGGTAGTTCAACTGAATGTTAAACAAAAAACGGTCAAGTTGCGCTTCAGGCAATGGGTAAGTTCCCTCTTGTTCAATCGGGTTTTGAGTGGCCAAAACGAAGAACGGCTTTTGCAACGGAAAATGTTGGCCCGCGATGGTCACGGAATATTCCTGCATGGCCTCTAAAAGGGCCGCCTGTGTTTTAGGGGGAGTTCTGTTAATTTCATCTGCCAGAACGATATTGGCGAAAATAGGGCCTTGAATAAATTTAAAATTCCGGTCTTTATCGAGAGTTTCAGCGCCTAGAATGTCTGAAGGCATAAGGTCAGGCGTGAACTGGATCCTGCTGAAAGTGAGGTCCAAGGCGGAAGAAATGGTATGGATCAACAGCGTTTTTGCTAAGCCTGGCACCCCAACCAATAAACTATGTCCTTGGCAAAAAACCGAAGTCAATAGGAGATTGACTACTTCTTCTTGGCCAATAATGATTTTAGATATTTCTTTTTTTAAGAGGCCAAAATCTTCAAAAAATTGGTCTGCTAAGGCTACTTCCGATATTTTTTCTTTCATGCTTATTAGTTGTTAGTTATGCCACAGCGATTGAATTCTGGATCGACAAGGACATAAACCTCTTGCATTTTTTGTTTGATGTAATCGGCTCTTTTTTGAGCTCTTTTCATTTGGAGCGTGGCAGCCCTGAGTTTTTCGTAATCATCCGTCATATTGGCCCTATGAGGGGCTGTTCTCGACTTGAAATAAAGGAGTTGAAGTGCTTTGGTTGCAGGGTCAAGATCGATTACCTCGGCCTTCGAAATTTCGCCTTCTTTCATTTCATCCAACTTGAAAAACATAGCAGGATCCAATGCATCTGCAGGTATTTTACTTGAACCAAACTGACCACTCAAAAATCCACCGTTAGAGCTAGTACCCTCATCGTCTGAAAATTGTTTCGCGGCATCTGCAAAAGTTATACTGTCGGCCAAAATTTGTTCCCTAAGGCTATCCAAAAAGTGCCTAGTGTCTTCAATGTCTGATTGTGTTGCTTTGGGAATCATGATGATATGGCGGGTATTGAATTCATTTCCTCGCTTTTCGAGCAATTGAATCAAATGTATACCAAAAGAAGAAACGATTGGCATCGATATTTCTCCTGGTTTTAGGGCCAAAGCACCTGCCTCGAAGGCTGGGTCAAAGCTGCCTCTTTTGGAAAAGCCTAGATTACCACCTTTGGGGGCAGAGGGGCCTTCAGAAAATTCAATGGCCAAAATTTCAAAATCTTCACCTTTGAGCACTCGCTCTCTTAAGCTTAGCAACTGGTTTTTAATGCGTTGGATTTCAGCTTCACTTGGAGTGGGCTCTTTAATAATTACCCCGACTTCATACTCAATACTATAAAGCGGTAAACTATCCTTTGGAATCCCATTGTAGAATCTTCTGATATCGGCAGGGGTAACCGTTACTGAGCTAAGGATATTATTTTCCTGTTCTTTGATTTTTAATTGTTCTTCGATGGATGGCCTTAATTCGTCCATAAATTGGTCGATGGATTTGCCATATGCTTGTTGAATAGCTCGCTCAGAGCCAAACTGTTGCAATATTCTTTGCATTCTGCCTTGTAGTTCATAATCGACTCTTCCAGGATCTAACTCAACCGAGTCGATTTCTGCCATGGCGAGCATCAACTTATCTTCTACCAATTTATTGATTACAAGACAACGGGCATCACCGGTAAAAGAAGAAGCTTGGCCGCTGGCCAAAAAGCTGGCATAGGTTTGTTCAACCTCACTTTTAAGTATAATGTAGTCATCTACCTTAGCCACAATTTTATCTACAACTTCGCCCTGAGCCTTGGCCAAGTTCATTGAAATAGCGGCTAAAAGTGTAATCGTCAGGACTCTATTTATATATTTCGTAATCATCATTTCTTTTTGCTCTTTCATACACTGTATTCTCCAAACTCTTTGCTATTTCTACCTTTCGCTTGTTTATGATTATGTTCTTGATATCGTCTTTTACATATTCTAAGGGCGAAACCTGTTCAGACAGTTTAAATTCATGTATTCTGAAGAGGTAAAGATAGAGAGAATCAGATTCTTCGACATAACGATTCCTTCTAAGAAACTGAACTTTGTTTTCAACAGTAGAGAAGGGTGAGTTTTTAGTGAGTTCATCGAAGTTTAGCCAAGTGGAATCTTGAATCGAATAGTCACTCGCAAATTGGAAGCTATAAGATTTCAGCTCTTCCAGGTCAACTGGCCGATCTGATTTTATCCATCTGCGAACATCGGCTTTTTTTGGTGCTTTTTGAGAGATTTTGAGATAGCGCCCCCGAAGAATGTTCTGCCGCAATTGAAAATTCTCTATGTTGTCCTCATAATATTGAAAAATTTCTTCTTCGCTTACTTCCTTGTTCAGCTGCTCTTCTACCTTAAGCCTTTGGTATTCGTACGAAATCAAGGTATAGCGGTAGGCTTCTACTTTTCTTTGAATTTCGGACTGATCTATGCGTTTATTACTTGTAGCCTCTTTTATAAAAAGCTCTTTTCTGATCCAGTTGTCTATAAACTTGTTGACTATTTCTATACTGTCTTTCGTTGATATTTGATTATTAGTAAGGTTGGCAATGTCTGTTTTATACAAGTAGGTATTTCCCACACGCGCAACTAAATTAGAAGTGTCTTCCGTTTTGCTCTCGGATTCCATCCCTAAAAACTCGCAACCACAAAGGGTGAGTATAAGCGCTGTTAATATGTAGGTCTTACTAGTTTTCATCAGAAGCTAACTGCTTCAAAATTTTGTGGTCAATTTTTACTCTATTTTGAGCGCGAAGTCGCTTTACCCACTCCTGCTCTAAATGGTCTTGATAATTTGAAATTACTAAGCCTTTTACTTCCTCCAAACGATAATAACCGGCTTCAATTATCTGTTGAAGGCTGTATATCTTTAGGTTAGAACGATCGCCTTGCACTTCCTTTTCTTTCCATTTTTGATCGAAATTAGGTAATTCATGCCGTTCAAAAGTTCTTTTAGCAATTTTTAACGCGCTAAGCGCTCTGGCATCAAGCTTAGATTTTAGCTGGTTTTCAACATCAGCATCCCAATTGACTTGCAAGGAGTCGAGAATTTTATGATATAGGGCTGGATTGCTGCTTTCTATAACCAAAAAATCTCCGCGTTCCGGGGCAGGAAAGTTCTTGATATTCGCTGCAAAAAACTGAGCTAAACCAATGCTGTCTTCGCTGGCTTTGTTCCAGATTTCTTTTTCCATGATTTCGAAAAGCATGAGCCCCTCTTTGTATTCATTCAATAGATAGCCGAACTCAGGGTATTTGCTTGTCAACTGACTGTCTTCATACGTCATGATTTCTTCCCTTTCAAAAGTCTTGTACCTGCTCCAAAGCGCAGTTGAATTCAATTGATTGGCATTGCCTAAACTCGCAAAGTAAGCTTCGTAAGTAATGGTCCTATTACCGATTTTGAAAATCGTCTGACTTCCTATTTTTGAAAGGTCAATGTTTGCCAATCCAACCTTAGAAGCGCTTTCGATGGTGGTTTCCAATAACTTGAGGTCTTGCTCAAAGCCGTTTTCTGCTTTCAGCTTTTTGACCAATGCTTCGCTGTCGAGTTGATTTCTACCCGACCTTCTGATTTTCTCTGAAATTTCATCTTTCAAACTGGCAAAAGAGGGCAACTCTTGCTTAGCATCAAGGCGGATAATATGCCAACCATACGATGTTTCTAAAGGCTCTCGGATGATGCCAGGTTGCGCGATGCTGTAGGCACCATTCAAGAATTCATCGGGCAATTCACCTGTTCCCGCGAATGGAAGTGCCCCACTGTTGAGTTTGGTCTGTGCATCTTCCGAATATTTGATACAGAGCTGTCGCCAATCTCCTCCGTTTTGGATTGAATCATAAATGGTTTTGATCAGTTGTCTTCCGCTTTCAAGCGACTTTCCATTTTTTGAAAGAAAAATATGTGAGGTTTTCACTTTTCCTCTGCTTTCTCTTTTATCATTTACCTTAATGATATGATAGCCGAACTGTGATCTTACAATCTCTGATATTCCGCCTTTTGGTGTATTGTAAGCGCCACTTTCGAAAGGGTAGACCATGGCCATGGAGCTAAACCAACCCAAGTTGCCGCCATTGCGGCTAGATCCATCGCTAGAGTATTTTTTGGCCAACTCCTCAAACGGATCTCCATTCAGCGCCAGGTTTCGAACGGAATCTATTTTTTGATAGGCCTGTAGCGTATCTGCTGGGCTATTGGCATTATCGATTATGATAAGGATATGGGAGGCGTTTATTTCATATTTCATTCGATCATAAGCCTCTTGTACCAAATCCAATTCGCTGATTGGGTTTTGCAAGTAAGGCTTTTGGACCTGGCTTATATAGCCTTCGAATTCCTCTTTAAAGGCTTTAGTGGTATCAATTCCTAGCTTTTCAGCTTGCTGTACTTTTAGCTTAAAATTGATGTACTGCTCCAGGTATTTTTCCAGAGAATCCACCTGAATTTTCTCATTTTTAGGGCGATTCTTTTTGTACGCATATAACAACTCGCCTTTTGAGATCGGCCTATCGTTTATGGTTGCCACAGCTTCGTTTTTTTGAAAAGCAAAGATTTGAGTAACCGAAAATAAAGTGAAAAAGAGCAGGAGTAATGATCGCATAGGGGGTAAGTCGAGTTACTTTTCGAATTCAACGTTTTTGCAAAGTCTTAGAATATTTTGCTTTGGGCCAGATTGGAATTCAATTTCATCCATGATTTTCTTCACCAGCATTATACCTACGCCTCCTTTTTGTTTCATTTTTATCAGGTCACCAATAATAGGTTCTGAATATTTAAGAATATCGAATGCCGCTCCTTGATCGACAATCTCAAAACACACGCGATCTTGATCAACCTTTATGGTAATCTTTACATTGTCTTCAAGGTTGGAGGGTTGCCCGTGGATAATGATATTGGCGCAAACTTCATCCACTGCCAATACCATCATGTTGGTTTCAATGTCAGACACGTGATGTTCGTGCAGCACGTCTGTGACGAACTTGCGCATGAGCCTGAGCTTGTTTTTACTGTACGGTATGTTAAAACTATATGCCATTTATTTGAGCTAAAGCCTCTTCTTTTGTACCTACGATCTTTAATAGTTGGTCTAATCCCAGAATACCAAAAACCTTCAATACCTTTTCGGATAGTCCATAAATAATAAATGTGGTATTGGTTTGGTTGATTTCTTCGATGTACGACATGAACACGCCAAGTCCAGCCGAAGAAATGTAGTTGAGATGAGTACAATCAATGATGATCTTTTGAAGACTTTCATCGAATGCCCAGCGAATGGCCTTGTCAAGTTTAATAGATGAACTCGCATCCGCATCACCAGTTACGGTAATGGAGATGTAATTGTTTTCTGAAGATTGTAAAATATCTAGCATAGCCTCTTTTGTATACGTCCTTTATTTAAACTTGATCACTACCATCGTGTAGTCATCATCTAAATCTTTATTCTCGCAAAACTCATAGAGCTTTTGAATCATCATTTTTTGAATAGAAACGGCATCATACTTAGCATTTTCATTCAAAATACGTTCCATACGATCATACCCAAATTCCTCACCATCATGATTGGCCGCCTCAGAAATGCCATCGGTGTATAGCACCAAGACATCATCCTTTTGAAAAGCCATCTCATTTTTGAACACATAGTGCTTGAAATTATCATTGCGAAGGATGCCCAATCCTAAGCCTTTATTCTCTAAAAATTCGGCCTTGCCATTTTTGCTTGAGTAATAAAGCGTTGGACAATGGCCTGCTCTCGAGAATTCAAGACTTTTCTTTTTGGTATCGATTACGAAGTAGGTAAGCGTGATGAATGAAGTTTTTTCCAAACAAGCACTCAAAGCTTTATTGGCCTTGACTAAAAATTCAGTGGCTGACAAATCCAGCTGAACAAGGCTTTGAAAAATCCCCTTCATTTGCGACATGTGAAATGCTGCTGAAGTTCCTTTTCCAGAAACGTCACCAATTACCACAGCGAACTTGTGCTCACCTAATCTAAAAGTATCGTAATAATCACCCCCAACTTCGGCAGCAGCTTGGGTAAAGGCATGGATTTGAAAGGCATCATCATGGTCAAGCTGCGTTGGTAGCAAGGCTCTTTGTACTTTCTTGGCAATGTTTAATTCCTTTTTATATCGCTCGTTTTCTAAAGCTTCGCCCAAAAGCCTAAAGTTTTCAATGGAGATGCTGGCTTGGCTTGCGAAGGTGTTGATGATGTTGATCATCTCTTTGTTAAAGCCATCGCTTAGCTCGTTCACCAAGTACATTTTGCCCACTATTTCTTCCTGAATGGCCAATGGAACAATAAGTGCAGATTTGAAATTCGTTTTCTTCAACACCACCAGCGTTTGGTCATGGATGCTCGCCTTGGAAAGTGGATTTTTGAGTACCGTTTTCTGCTTGCTCAAGCTAATTTGGCTGAGCACTTCAAGCCTATTGGTTGGGCTAATGTTCTTTCTTCGGATTTCAGGTTCATCGGAACCCCTTCTTTCAATTTCTAACCAGCCCGCATCGGCATATACCGCGCTCATCGAGCTCGCCAATAAAATGTCGAAGATTTGATTTTCATTTTCCCCTTGTTGAATGGATTGGCTCAGTCGCTGGAAATTGATCGCCTCTTCCATTTTCTTCTCAAAAACAGAAGAGGTAGGAAGGTTAAAAACGATGACAAGGAGTGAGAAAATGCTGTAGAAAAGCAAGAAAACAAAGAGCGACAAAATAAATAGATTGTCGATTGGCGCCAGCATGTCTGGAGTATCAGCGCCAGGAACATAGATGGAGGTAAAAAAGTAGCCCAAATAAATGGCCACCAAAAGAATCAATAAAATGCTTTTCCACTTTTGTTTAAAATTGAGATAAGCCACCCATTTTAAATTGGCAGAAAGAATAAGCCCCATGAGCGCCATTGCTCCAAAAAGCACCTGAAAAACAGCACTCTCTTGAAAAACTTGGCCTGTGAAATTATAGAAAATGGAAAGGAGGATTGTTCCTTCAAAGATGTTCCACCAAATCAAAAGTCGTTTTGACTTTTGATAAAGGATGAGCTTTTTCCAAACCGTAAAAGTGGAGATAAGGAAAATTGAAATTAAGCCAAAACGGATACTATAAAGCACAGCGTCCAGAAATGGATTATTCGCTAAAGCTGAGCCGTCTATAGACTCTTTGAACAAACCTATTGCCAACGAAATAAGGGTAGCCAATAAGCCAATGGCAAATACTTGCCAAAGAAAATCAATGAAATTTCCGCTTTCGATTTTCTTGATCCTGAACCGAAAATGAAACCCTACGAAGAGAAAAAACAGATCGATCAATAAAAGCGGCACCAATGGCGACAGACCCAAATCTACCTGACTGCGTGAGGCTAGCACCTGCAATACATCTAAAAGCGTAAGCGCCAGCCATAGCAACAAGGCTATGGCGAAACTGAATCGCATATAGAATCTAGGTGTTAGCTTACCTTTCATTTGAATTTGATCTGTTCTAGCTGCTGTACTTATAGACTACAGCAGGCGCTTTGGCCTTCAATCAAAGTCCGAATTTACAAATTAAACAATACGGATAGCCTTCGAAATCAGATATATAGGAATGGCTGCCTAACGCAGTTTAATCCCTAATTCTTTCAATTGAGCCTCATCGATGTTAGAAGGAGAATCAATCATTACGTCTCGACCAGAAGTGTTTTTCGGGAAGGCGATGTAATCTCTGATACTATCTGACCCACCAAACATGGCACAAAGCCTATCGAAACCAAAGGCAATACCGCCATGTGGAGGCGCACCAAATTCGAACGCATCCATCAAGAATCCAAACTGAGCTTTCGCTTCCTCTTCGGTAAAGCCTAAGTGTTTGAACATTAATTGTTGAGTGGTTTTATCATGGATCCTGATAGACCCGCCACCAATTTCAACGCCATTGATGACCAAATCATAGGCATTGGCCCTTACTTTTCCAGGGTCAGTATCAAGCAAAGCAATATCCTCTGTTTTTGGAGAAGTGAATGGGTGGTGCATGGCGTGGAAGCGTTTGCTTTCTTCATCCCACTCTAATAAAGGGAAGTCTACTACCCAAAGTGGTTGGAAGGTAGTTTTATCTCTTAAGCCCAATTCTTTACCCATTTGCAAACGTAATTCACTCATTTGCTTGCGTGCCTCGTTTGCCGATCCACTCAAAATCAAAAGTAAATCACCAGGTTTTGCTCCAGCTCTGTCTGCCCAAGCTTTAAGGTCTTCTTGGCTGTAGAATTTATCTACAGAAGATTTGAAAGTACCGTCTTCGTTGCATTTAACATGAACCAAGCCCTTAGCACCAATTTGTGGACGTTTTACAAAGTCAGTCAAAGCATCTAATTGTTTGCGGGTATACTCGCCACAACCTTCGGCACAAATTCCAACCACTAATTCAGCGGCATCGAAAACGCCAAAGCCTTTGTTTTGTGCTAAATCATTCAATTCAAAAAACTCCATACCAAAACGGATGTCTGGTTTGTCGTTTCCGTATTTGGTCATTGCCGTGTCAAAGGTCATTCTTGGGAATTCACCCAATTCAACACCACGAACGGTGGAGAATAAATGGCGGGTTAATCCCTCGAAAGTATTGAGAATATCTTCTTGCGAAATGAAGGACATTTCACAGTCTATTTGCGTGAACTCAGGCTGACGATCGGCCCTTAAATCTTCGTCCCTAAAACATTTCACGATTTGGAAATAACGATCGAAACCGGAAACCATTAGCAATTGCTTAAAGGTTTGAGGCGATTGAGGTAAAGCGTAGAATTCGCCTTGGTTCATGCGCGATGGCACCACGAAATCACGGGCTCCTTCTGGGGTAGACTTGATGAGTACAGGCGTTTCTACCTCAATAAAATTTTGTTGGTCGAGGTAATTGCGAACGGCCATGGCCAATTTAGAGCGAAGTTGAAGTTTGCTTCTCACTTCATTTCTTCTCAAATCTAAATAGCGGTACTTCATGCGAAGTTCTTCGCCACCGTCAGTATCATCCTCGATCAAGAATGGAGGAACTTTAGAAGCGTTCAAAATTTCAAGGTTTTCAACCTTAATTTCTATTGCTCCAGTTGGGATTTTGTCATTTTTAGAAAAGCGCTCTACGACCGTTCCAGTGGCTTTAACCACGAATTCTCTTCCCGATTTTCTGGCGGTTTCCAATACTTCGGGAGTGCTCACCCCTTCTTCGAAAGAAAGCTGAGTAATGCCGTATCGGTCCCTTAAATCAATCCACATAAGGCCACCTTTATCGCGTTGGCGCTGAACCCATCCGCAAAGTGTTACCTGCTCGTTGATATTACTTTCTCTTAATTCGCCACAAGTATGCGTTCTTAACATCGTATGCTTCAATAAAAATGAGCGGTAAATTTAGCAATTGTTTTAGCAAATGGGGCTAATATTATGCTGCAATCGTTGCGTAAATATTGGCTGTTATTGGGCCGTTGAACCAAAACTTTAAGAAATTTGGAACTATCCGTACATAAAGACGAGTTTTTCATGGGTGAGGCCTTGAAACAAGCTAAATTGGCTTTCGAAAAAGGCGAGGTGCCCGTTGGGGCCGTAGTAGTGGCCGAAAAGCGGATCATTGCCAGGGCACATAATCAAACCGAGCAACTAAATGATGTAACTGCGCATGCCGAAATGTTGGCATTGACGTCTGCCTTTAATTATTTAGGGGCAAAATATTTGAAAGAGTGCACATTATATGTTACACTAGAGCCATGCACCATGTGTGCAGGAGCACAATATTGGGCACAGTTAGGAAAATTGGTGTATGCGGCTAGCGATGAAAAGCGTGGCTTCAGCCAACACCAAAAAAACTTGCTCCATCCGAAAACAGAAGTCGTAGCTGGCTTGTTGGAAAAGGAGAGCGAGGCACTACTCAAAGAGTTTTTTTCTAAATTAAGACCGTAATAAATTTTTGTTGAATTTTTAAATAGATATAAAATGGCTTTTAAACTTCCAGATTTACCATACGCGTTTGACGCACTTGAACCACATGTAGATGCAAGAACGATGGAGATCCATCACGACAAGCACCATGCTGGCTATACTAATAATTTGAATGCTGCCATTGCTGGCACAGACATGGAGGGCAAAAGTATCGAAGAGCTTTTGGCCAATCATACCGACAACGCTGCTGTTAGAAACAATGGTGGTGGTTTTTACAACCATAGCTTATTTTGGACGGTAATGTCGCCAAATGGTGGCGGGCAACCTACAGGAGAATTAGCAGAGGCTATCAATGCGGCTTATGGCTCATTCGATGGTTTTAAAGAAGCATTCTCGAAAGCTGCGGCTACTCGATTCGGTTCGGGTTGGGCTTGGCTTTGTGTACATGCTGGCGGAAAAGTAGAGGTTTGTTCTTCTGCTAACCAAGACAATTCGCTAATGCCCAATGTGGGTTGCGGAGGTACTCCAATTTTAGGCCTCGATGTTTGGGAACATGCCTATTACCTCAATTACCAGAACAGAAGACCTGATTATATTGCAGCCTTCTTTAACGTTATTAACTGGGACGAAGTAAATAAACGCTTCAACGCAGGAAAGTAAGATGCTAAATCTTGATTATAATGGAAAACCACCTCTGAAAAGGGGTGGTTTTTTTGTTAAGGGTAAATCAAGTTAATCTTACTGATCAATCTATTTTTTTCAGTAGTAATATCATCCGAATAGTAGACTTGAATCCCCTTAATTTTCCCTTCGCCTATTTGTCTGATTTTTGAAAAATCTATTTTTGCAGGATGGTTGTCTTTTAATTCCTCTTTGGCGCTGTAGATTATCTCATCTCCAGATTTGATAGTAATCTCACGCCATTCTGGTTTATCAAAATCATATCCATAATGGATTACTAGATTTTTTCTTTCCTCACCAAATTTAAGGACACCAGTATCGGGAACTCTATGTGCATATTCATTGCCTGAAGTGATCAATTCTGAATCATAATAAATTTGCCAATTCGCGATGGTATCTAGTTTGATAGAACCATATAATGCGTTTCCAGCAACAAGAAAAAGCAGTAATATCAGAGGTTTCATTTTAGACCTATTTTCATGAGTCTTCTAATTCGACTAGTTCAGTTTCTTAATTGTCTTTGAGTTGAGCAAAGAAGTCATTTGTGTGATGGCAATTTGGTTGAGTTGCCCTAGTCGTTTGGGCTGGCCTAACCCTTGATGAATCAACATGGCATTGATACTCTCCAAATTGGAAAGCACTACCAATTGTTCTAGAGTAGCTTGGTCACGGATATTACCGTCCGCCTCAGGGTTCTCCTCTCTCCATTGCTTTGCTGTTTTTCCAAAAAGTGCCATGTTCAGCAAATCAGCTTCACTGGCGTAAACATAATTGATCTGGCCTTTGCTTAGGCTAATTGGGAGTAGTTTTTCTTTAATAGCATCGGTATGAATATGGTAATTAACTTTCGCTAGAGTGCGTTGAAAGTTCCACTGAAGTTGTAAACGATCGTTTTCATCTTCTTTCAGCCTTTGATACTCTTTTATAAGGTAGAGTTTGAACACAGGGCTAATGGCTGAACCAAACTCAAAGGCTATATCCTTGTGAGCAAAAGTCCCACCGTATCTGCCGGAATTCACATATATACCAATGGCCCCTGTTTTATCAATCCACTGACCAGGGCTTAATACGAAAGAGGGTAAACCCGCTTGCATTTTAAAGTGGTCAAATTCGACCACTTTAAAATTTGGGTTATACATCTCTTCCCAAGTGCCTAAAAATTCAAGGGTGGTACGTGTTCTAATCCAGTTTTTTATAATATCGGCAGCTCTTGCATCTCCATCTTTTGCCTTGGCCATATCGGTCAGGCATATAAAGTCATTGCCTTTTTCAGTAATTACTGATATCGGGATACTTTGGACTTCGATGATTTTAGATTTTTTATTCACCGCTATGTTCTTTTACTGTATTTTCAAACTACTTAGGTTTTGTGCCTTGAGAATTTACGCTGAACTAAAATAGTATTTATTATTACAATTCCGTTACTTTTTAATTTCAAAAGGCAAACAGATACTATAAAAATTTATCCAAAACCCCAATCAATCTATCCACTTCTTCCAATGTGTTATAATGCACAAAGCTGACGCGCACTGGGCCGCCTTTGGCTTCTAGATTGAGGGATTGCACTAGTTTTTTGGCATAAAAATCACCAAAACGGATACCGATGCGGTGCGGGTCAACTTGCTTTACAATGGCTTCGCTTTTCAAGCTCGCATGATGAAATGCAATGGTAGGCACTCTCTTTTTGCGATCACCACTTTGAACACCTAATAAGGTGATGGATTTTTTAGTCTTTAAGAAATCAATAAATCTATTGGCCAAAAGCTCTTCATGCGCTGTGAATAAATCGAAGCTCTTTTGGAATTTTTCTTGGTCGTCAATCTTAGTGTCGTTAGGATAATGATGGTCGTGGACTTCTTTTAAATAATCCGTCAGCCCAGCCATGCTGTAAGTGAGCTCAAAGTTCCGATTCCCTGGTTGCAGCTTATAGGGTACTTCGTTGATAAAGTAATGGTTAATTCCCGCCAGGGCTTCCAGTAAATGTAGTTTTCCATACATCAGCGAGCAATGAGGGCCATATACCTTATAGCAACTGAACACATAAAAATCTACATCCAAAGCTTGAACATCTACCAAGCGGTGAGGAGCCAGCGCAACACCATCCACGCAAAGTAATGCGCCTCCTTGATGCACCACTTTGGCTACTTCGGCAATAGGGTTGATGGTGCCTAAAATATTGGAGGCATGCACCATGGTCACCAATTTGGTTTTTGGGCTAAGTAGTTTTTTAAGATCTTCAATTTCGAATTCAAGGCTATCGGGATTTACCTTCCAGATTTTAACCACAATGCCTCTTTCTTGCAAATCCATCCATGGCGAACAGTTGGATTCATGTTCGGAATTGGTGGTGATCACTTCATCACCAGCTTCCCAGTTTTTGGAAATGGTTAGACTCAAAATTCTAAACATCATGGTAGAGGAATGGCCCATGACGATTTCTTTGGGGTCATTTGCATTGATCAACTTGGCCATTTCGTTTGTGGCGTAGTCTACTTTTTCTACGGCTAAACGCGAAATTTCATAAGAAGCGCCATGCTGCACATCGTAATTGAGCAGGTATTCCGACAGTCGATCGACAACCGGTTTAAGGGTTTGAGAGCCTCCAGCATTGTCCATGTAGACAAAACCACTTTTTAAAGCGGGAAAGTAGCTTCTTACAAAATTGAGATCGAGTTGAGGGGTATTCATAGCAATAGTATTTCAGGCTTCAATATAATGAAGCCTCTTGATCTCTACTATGAAATATTATATGGTAATCGTAAAGAGGTTGATGGAAGAAAGGAAAAGGGGAAACTTAATTTCCCCCTTCACTATTAAAATTCCATTGGTACTTCAATCACTAAAACCTCAGCGTAAGATTTGGCTTTGATTTCGAAGCTTTCAGCTTCTGTAATGGCGACTGCATCGCGTGTGTCTAGGCTTTCGCCTGCTGCGTTGAGTTCACCATTCAAGACAAACACATATACGCCATTGCCCGGTTTTTTTACTTCATAATTCAGTTTAACACCAGCATCTAAATTGGCCAAGCTGAAAAATGCATCTTGATTGATCCAAACCGCATCGCCACCTTCTGGTGAAACTACAGTTTGAAATTTGTTCACGCGATCTTCAGCGGAATATGACTTTTGCTCATAGCGCGGAGCGATGTTTCTTTCCTTCGGGAAAACCCAAATTTGAAGAAAGTGAACCTCCTCATCTTTATTATAGTTGAATTCTGAATGTCTAATTCCTGTGCCAGCCGACATGATTTGAACATCACCTTCACGGATCACTTCACTTCGGCCAGTACTGTCTTGATGGGCTAAATCGCCTTGCAAAGGGATAGAAACGATCTCCATATTGTCATGAGGATGTGTTCCGAAACCTTGGCCCCCCGCTACCTGATCATCGTTCAGTACCCTAAGTGCGCCAAAATGAACGCGTTCTGGATTGTGATAGCCAGCGAAGCTGAAAGTGTGGCGGCTTTTTAACCAGCCATGATTCGCTAAACCTCTTGATGCTGATGAATGTACTATCGTTTTCATGATACTTTCCTTTTTTTAAGTTAAATGTATGTACATACATACAACTAACTTTTCTGCCCATTAAAGAGTTCCAAAACCCAGACTAAAATTTCGAGCGTAAATTTAACCAATAAGTCAGTTCGAGAACATTTGAGCCTATCAATTACCGAGTAAATGAACTAATGTTTCTGAAAGGGTCTTAGTCATGTCTGAATATTCCTAATTTTGTCCGAGATCGAACAGATGAATCCAATAGTCAAGGTTGTTATTCCGGCTTACAACGAAGAGCAGTCCATCGGGCATGTGATCAATGATATTCCAAAGGAGTGGGTTGCTGAAATTGTGGTGGTGAATAATGGATCGAAAGATAAAACGGCTGTGGTTGCTGCGGCAAATGGAGCAACGGTGCTCAATCAACCGAAGCCCGGATACGGAAATGCTTGTTTGATGGGCATTGACTACCTTAAGAACTCAGCAACTCCGCCTGATATTTTGGTATTTATGGATGGTGATTATTCCGACTATCCCGAACAATTGCCTGAAGTAATACAACCCATTTTAGATGGAAAGGCGGATTTCGTAATTGGATCAAGGGCTTTGGGAAACAGGGAAAATGGCTCAATGACATTTCCACAGATTTTTGGAAATTGGTTGGCGACATCAATGATGCGCTGGTTTTATGGCATTAGGTTTACGGATTTAGGTCCTTTCCGCGCCATTCGATTCAATGATCTGATCAAAATCGATATGAAGGACAAGACTTTTGGTTGGACTGTAGAAATGCAATTGAAAGCTGCTAAGCATAAACTGAGGTCAACAGAGGTACCTGTAAACTATAAAAAGAGAATTGGGGTTAGCAAGGTATCGGGAACGGTAAAAGGGACTGTTTTGGCAGGTTATAAAATAATTTTTACGATTTTTAAATACTTATAATGTACTGGTTGGAACTGATCGTACTTACTCTTTATACAGGAGCGCTGTCGTTTATTTTCATCTACAGCATATCCCAACTGAACTTGGTATACAAATACCGTAAGGCTCAGCGTAAAAATCTACTGCCCGAAAAACCCATCATCCCTGCGAATTATAGCTACCCTAAAGTCACCGTACAACTACCAGTATACAATGAACTTTATGTGGTAGAAAGGCTTATCGATTCGGTTGCTGGCCTAGATTGGCCAAGCGAAAAACTGGAAATTCAGGTGCTTGATGATTCTAATGACGAAACCGTTGAACTCATTGCTGTGGCAGTTGCAAAATGGAAGGCCGAAGGTATTGACATAATCCAAATCAGAAGAGCAGAAAGAAAAGGATTTAAGGCTGGAGCTTTGCAATACGGCTTGAATATTGCCAAAGGCGAATTCATTGCCATTTTCGATGCTGACTTTATTCCCGAGCCTGATTTTTTAAAGAATACGGTACCGCACTTTGCCAAGGATGAAAAAATTGGGGTGGTTCAATCACGCTGGGGGCATATCAATGAAAATTATTCCATGCTCACCAAACTTCAAGCTTTTGGCCTGAATACTCACTTTTTTGTTGAGCAGAACGGACGATCGAGTGGAGGCCATTTCTTGAATTTTAATGGTACTGCTGGGATTTGGCGAAAAACCTGCATCACAGATGCGGGTGGCTGGAAGGCAGATACGCTGACAGAAGACCTTGATTTAAGCTATAGAGCGCAGCTCAAAGGCTGGCAAATTTTTTATGTTTCAAACACTGTGGCGCCTGCCGAATTACCTGCAGCCATGAGTGCTATTAAATCTCAGCAATACCGTTGGACAAAGGGTGCTGCGGAAACCAGCCGAAAATTGCTGCCTCAGGTTTTGAGATCGAAACTTTCCTTCGGAACGAAATTCCATGCAACTTTTCACCTGTTGAATTCAGCCATTTTCATTTGCATAGTGATCACAGCATTGCTCAGCGTTCCTGTGCTGTTTATCAGAAATCTGACCACAGGCTGGCAAGTATTGATTAATGTATCCACCATATTCTTGTTGGGTTATGTATTCTTAATCATCTTTTATTGGAATGGTTTTAAAGAAAACAGAGAAGGTTTTTGGAAGACTTTAAAAGAATTTATTCCGCAAATGTTTATGCTGCTTTCAGTCTTTTTAGGCTTGAGTTTTCATAATGCTGTTGCCGTTTTCGAGGGGTTTATCGGAAAGAAAACTCCGTTTATTAGAACGCCTAAATTCAATATTACGGATAAGAAAATAGGATGGAAGGGCAACAAGTACTTTAACAAAAAGATCAACGGACTTACTGCGATTGAAGGCTTACTTTCCCTCTATTTTATGGCAGGTTTGGGCTTTGCCTTTTACTTTCAAGATTTTGCTTTACTCCCCTTTCATATTTTGCTTAGCTTAGGCTTTATGTTGGTATTCTATTATACCGTGCAGCATACGCGAAATGCCTGAGAATAATACGAAACAATCATTTGCTTACATTCTGCTGGCCGTACTCACCTTGGTCATGGGCTATTATATTGATCGCACTCAAACGATATCCTTGCTATCGATTTTTGCTGTCATGGTTGGGGCAATGGTTTACATCCTGAAAACCACATCTGAAAAAGAGGCTGACTTGCCGTATTATTGGTCAATGCTGCTGAGGCTTTTGTTACTGTTTTCGATTCCAGCCTTATCCGATGATGTCTATCGTTTTATATGGGATGGCCGATTGATCACTCAGTTTGTTGATCCGTATAAACAACTTCCGACCGATTATTTATCGCAAGGAATCGAAGGAATTACTCCAGAGCTGTTTCTTAAGCTAAATTCACCGGAATACTTTTCGGTTTATCCGCCATTCAATCAAGTCTTTTTCTTTCTAGCAGCCCTCATAAGTCCAGGATCAGAATTTTGGTCAATTGTGATTCTGAGGCTCGTGATTTTTGTTTTTGAAATCGGAAATATTCGTCTGATTCGAAAGCTTTTGAAGCATTACAAGCTACCAGATCGGTATGGTCTTTTTTATGCTTTGAACCCAATGGTAATTTTAGAGCTGACAGGAAATCTTCACTTTGAAGGCATAATGATCTATTTTTTGCTGTTGGCACTATGGTATTTCGAACAAAAGAAACTCCATTGGTCAGCAGTGTTTTTTGGCCTTTCCGTGGCTACTAAGTTTTTGCCACTCATATTTTTGCCCTTACTTTTCAGAAAAATCGGCTTCAAAAAAACCATGTTGTATGGGTTAATTGTGGTGGGTGTTTTAGTCATTTCTTTTCTTCCGCTCATAAACACAGCCCATATTTGGGCAATTAAGGATAGTTTGGCGCTCTACTTCCAAAAATTCGAATTCAATGGAAGCATTTACTACTTAGCCCGTTGGTATGGATTCGAAACAGAAGGTCATAATATCATAGCCAAGTCAGGGCAATGGATGATGATGGCTACTTTGGTGAGCATTACCCTTTACGCTTTGCTTCCCAGCAAGAAATCTCTCCCAATAAAAATGGTTTGGGTTTGGTCGCTTTACCTACTTTTTGCCACCACAGTTCATCCTTGGTACATTATTCCTTTGTTGGCCTTAAGCGTATTTACCGAGAAGCGTTTTGCTTTTATTTGGACCTTTATGATCTTTCTTACCTATGCCAATTACATGTCGGGAGAATATTTTGAATGGCTAGAAATTGTAATTGCCGAATATGCGGTGGTGGGTGTTTTTGCTCTTTACGAGTCGACTGGCCGTTCCTTGCAGAAGTGGTTTTTTTGATAAGCATAGTCTTGTAAATTGCCAGCAATGAATCGGCTTTTGCTCTCCTTAATTTTGTTGGTCATCACATTTTCTTGGTCTTTTGGCCAAGGCCCGTTTCGTGTGATTTTTTCGGCCGGCACTAACTATGAGAAGAACGAAAGGGGGTTCTTTCAATTGAAAAATGGTACTTTACTTCATCCAGAGGATGAAATTGAGGTGATGCCCAATGGCATTGTGATTTTGATGGACAGCGAAGGAAGGCTTTTACAACTGGAACTGGAGGGCCGCTACATTATTTCTGGGCTTGATCTTTCGAATTTATCTTCACCTTCGGAACTGATTTATCAAGAATGGGAAAACTACTACAGCCCTAAGCGACAAATTCTTGCCTCCGTAATTGATGATGAACCGGTTTCAGAAGAATTCCAATTGGACTTTCCGTCCTCAATAGAAGTTTATGGTCGCTATATTGATCTTCAATGGCCAGATTTGAAGGATCGCTATCAGGTTACTTTATACGATGAATATGATCAGATCATTCTTCAGGTTGAAACAGAGGCTACAAATTTCAGAATTGATCTTTTAAGCCAGCCGTTGGCTTTTAAAGATTTTATTGGTGTAAGGGTCACTGCTTTAAAGGCTAAAAGGAGTTCGGGCGTTACGGTTTTCGATCAAATGCCTCCTCCTGAAAAGGAATTACTGGAACAACTACTGCGCATTTTTCCAAAAGAAAACGATTTGATCATTGGCTTAACCAAAGCAATAATTTTCAACAATCGCGGCCTTTATGCAGATGCTTCTACTTTGCTTAGGCATTTAAATAAATCCAACGATGGTAAATCGGAAGGCTTTTATCAGGACTATTTGAGCATGAATGGGTTCTAAATTGAACTAGCGATGCTCCAGGCTGAGTTGGCTACTTTCCGTAACCTTTCAACGCATACTTTTCTTTTACTTTATACAATTGCCACCAAGGTGTTGCTGGCGCAGCATGATGTTCGTAGTGATATCCAAAAAAGTAGCAGCTCAAAAATGCCCAAAGGTGATTTTTACTTTGGCTTCGCGAAGCATGTTGGTTTAAAGGCTCATGATGCCCTTTGTGCGGGGTATAGGTGCCGAAATAAAACAATTGAAAAGTGGACAACACAGCAGGTAGCATCCAGATAAGAACAAGGTTCTCGATGGGTAAAAAGAGTTTCAGAACATTGTAGGTAATGGCCATCAAAAGGACTTGTTGCCAACTGATATATTGCCGCAGAAAACTAAAGTACCATGGAAAGAAGGAGCCTTTGTGATAATCAGGATCCTTGTCAGTCGCGACAAACCTGTGGTGTTCGTGATGTTTCGGGAAAAGTCGAGCGTAGAAATTGTAGCTAAAAAGTAAGGCGGAAACGGTGCCTATCATTTTGTTGGTTTGCTTGTTTTTGGAAACTGTGCCATGCATTGCATCATGGGCCGTGATGAACAAACCTGTATACAAGTGCATTTGGACTAAAATGAGCACATAAAGCAGAGGATTTGAATAGTCAATCGTCCAATTAAGCCCCAGAATTAGCGCAAAAAACCATAGCCCAATAATTGTAAGGGCTATAACCACACCAGTATGCTGCTTGAGCAAATTCATACTACAAAGTAAAGGATATTAAGATTAGAGTTGCTCTAAATGAGCTTTCACTTGTTCCATTAACCACATAGGAGTGGAGGTTGCTCCGCAAATGCCAATTTTTTCTTTTTCTGTAAACCATTCTGGTTTTACATCTTCCGTAGAAGAGACAAAATAAGTGTTTGGATTTTGATCCTTACAAACGTTGTAAAGTACCTTTCCATTGGATGACTTAGTGCCACTTACAAAGATGATGCGGTCATACTTTCTTGCAAAGTCTCTTAATTCTTTGTCTCGATTAGAAACTTGGCGGCAAATGGTGTCATTGGTATTCACGGTGATACCGTTTTCCGACAGCACTTTGTTGATCTCATAAAAGCTATCGGTGCTTTTAGTCGTTTGGCTGTACAGGGTTATTTCTCGGGGCATGGACGCTAAATCCAACTCCTCTAAACTTTGAAAAACTACTGCCTCATTGTTAGTCTGGCCCAAAAGGCCGACAACTTCTGCATGACCATGCTTGCCATAGATATAAATCTTGTCTTCTTTATCGAAAGAGTTTTTGATTCTATTCTGAAGTTTTAAAACCACTGGGCAAGAGGCGTCAATAAGCTCCAAGTTATTCTTCAATGCCAATTCGTATGTGGAAGGCGGTTCACCATGCGCTCTGATCAAAACCTTAGCATCAGTAATGGCCTCCATCTGATCGTGATTGATGATTTGGAGACCCTTGGCTTCTAAGCGTCTCACTTCCTCATCATTGTGAACAATGTCGCCTAAACAGTACAAGGTACCGAATTCGTCCAGAATGTCTTCCGCCATTTCAATGGCGTAGACCACTCCAAAGCAAAAGCCCGAACTTGGATCGATTTCGACAGTGAGATTCAACATATGTTTAGAAACTATCATGGATCAAATAAGTTTGATGAGCCCAGTCAATATTTTCAATTTCTTAAATTACCCCGAGGCTGTGCTTCAAATAAGTGGTACACAGGATCACCATTTTTCGCGTATCGGGTATTCGAATTCTCTCTTGTTTGATTTTTGATGCGGGCAGATTTTTAATCTTGCTGAACAGTTTTAAGTAGTACTTATAAGCCAAGTACACTCCTAATCTGGCTCCACGCGGTAATCTTAAAATTCCTTCAAGGGCATCGTCAAAATCCTTTTGGATATCCGCTTCAATCAGGTCTTTCGCACTTTTGGTAAAGTCATTGAAGTCAACCCCTGGAAAATAGACTCTTCCTCTTTCTTCAAAATCACTTTTAATATCTCGAATGAAATTCACTTTCTGGAATGCCGATCCCAGCTTTTTGGCAGGAGCCACCAAAGATTGATATTGAGCATCATCTCCTTCGCAAAACACCCGTAAACACATCAAGCCCACCACCTCTGCCGAACCATAAATGTATTCTTCATAACCAGCTTTGTCGTACTCAGTTTCCTCTAAATCCAGTTCCATACTGTACAAAAAGGCTTCAATAAGCGCCAAATCAATTTTGTATTGGTTTACAATAAGTTGAAAGGAATGCAACACGGGATTGAAACTTACTTTGTCCTGAATGGCTTTATAAGTATCCTTCTTGAAGCTGGCTAGTAATGCTCTTTTGTCGCTATCGTGAAATGTATCCACGATTTCATCGGCATAGCGCACAAAGCCATAGATGGCATAAACTGGTAAATGGAATTTTTTATCTAAAGTCTTGATCCCTAAAGTAAACGAAGTGCTGTATCGTTGTGTGATCAGCTTGCTGCACTCTAGGGTGGTTTGGTCAAATAATTCCATTATCTAAAAATAACTAATAATTGCTTCCGAGGTTTAACCAAAATCCTTTACAATTTCTTTGGCCACCACCTGACCTGAAATAAGGCTTGGCGGCACACCTGGCCCTGGCACTGTAAGTTGCCCAGTAAAATATAAGTTACTCAATTTCTTGCTGGTCATTTGTGGTTTTAAAATAGCGGTTTGGCGCAGTGTATTGGCCAATCCGTAGGCATTGCCTTTAAAGGCATTGTAATCTTTCACAAAATCTTTGTGTGCAAATGAGCGCTTGTAAACAATATTATCTTTGAATTCTATGCCCATTCTGTCTTTCATTCTTGCTAAGCACAAATCGAAGTAATGCTCTCTAACTTCCTCAGTATCATCTAAGCCTGGTGCAACAGGGATGAGTAAGAACACATTTTCACATCCTTCAGGCGCAACGGTATTATCTGTTTTTGAGGTTACGGAAACGTAGAATAACGGATCTTTTGGCCATTTTGGATCTGTGTAGATGTCGTGTGAATGAGGAGTAAAATCAGTATCGAAGAACAAGTTATGATGAAGTAATCCATCTAATTTTTTGTTTACTCCAACATAATAGAGCAAAGAAGATGGTGCCATTACACGTTGATCCCAGTATTCTTCGGAGTAGTTTCGAGTCTCGGAAGTTAATAGTTCATTATCTACATGATGATAGTCT
>PCUU01000078.1 GCA_002786855.1 Cytophagales bacterium CG12_big_fil_rev_8_21_14_0_65_40_12 | reverse complement strand
GGTGCTTTTGAGCACTTCTTCTAATGTAATCAGGAGAGAAATAGGCACTTTCTAAGAAAACTGAGGTGGTAGTTGTTTTAACACCCGACTTAGTTCCACCGAATACTCCAGCGATGCACATGCCTTCCTCAGCATTGCAGATCATCAAGTCCGTAGCGGCTAAGCTTCTTTCCTTTTCGTCTAAAGTGGTGAATTTACTTCCTTCCGGAAGTGTTTTCACGATTACCTTTTCGCCCTTAATGGCATCCGCATCAAAAGCATGCATTGGTTGACCTAAACTGTGGAGCACATAGTTGGTCACGTCCACCACATTGTTCGTTGGATTGATTCCAATCGCTTTCAATTTATTTTTCAGCCAATCTGGAGATTCTTTAACCGTTAAACCCGAAATAGTAAGTGCTGAATACCTCGGGCAAGCTTCTGTATTTTCAACATCGACTTTTATAGCTCGGCCCCTATTATCAATTTTGAAATTTTCAACACTTGGTAACAAAAGTGCTTTGCTCAATAAAGCTTTAAGATCACGGGCCACGCCAAAATGAGAAGCACCATCCGCTCGGTTGGGCGTTAAACCAATTTCGAAAACATAATCAGAGTCAAGTTTGAAGTATTGCGCGGCTGGAGTACCGTTGGGTAAATCGGTATCCAAAATCATAATGCCGTCATGAGATTGCCCTAGGCCAATTTCATCTTCGGCACATATCATTCCCTCAGAGGCTTCACCACGGATCTTGGCTTTTTTGATTTGAAAAGGCTCGCCTGTAAAAGGGTAAAGCTGAGCGCCTACTGTTGCAATCACTACTTTTTGGCCAGCTGCTACATTTGGCGCACCGCAAACAATTGGGGAAAGCTGCTCCTCACCAATATCCACCGTGGTGATACTGAGTTTGTCAGCATTCGGGTGCTTGGCGCAGGTAATTACTTCACCAATCACCAGCCCTTTCAATCCGCCTTTTATGGATTCAATTTCTTCCCAACTTTCTACCTCTAGTCCAGAACCTGTCAATATCGCTGCGATTTGGGCAGGTGTTTCGTCAATTTGGATGTATTGCTTGAGCCAGTTCAGCGAGATTTTCATGCTTTTCGTTTACTTTTTGTTTTGTGTTCGGAAAGGAAGGCAAAAATAGTGATTTAAGCGTTGCAACAAGCTGCTTAGTAATTTTTGTAAATCATTTCACCAGCTTTAATTTCAACGGTCATTAAATTTTCTTTCGGGGGAATAGGGCAACTGTACTCCGTGTTGAAATGGCAATAAGGGTTGTAGGCCATGTTGAAATCTATGATGATTGAGTTGGTATTGTTTTGAACCAAATCGATATATCGACCACCACCGTAGGTTTCAACGGCACTTGTTGCATCTGCAAACATCAAAAATAGGCGATTTGGATTTTCGTCATCCCAGTCCTTATACAGTAGTAGCTTTTGCGGCTGATTTGAAACCTCGAATTCGGCATAGGCAAAAGGAATGTATTTTTCCTGTTCGCCAGTGGTGGTGGTAATGAAAACCGGCTGCTTCTTTTTAATGTCAATAAGCCTTGCCCTTACTTTAAATTCCGTGTTGATTGGATAGTAATTAAGCCCTTTGAAAATCCTTTTTTCTTCATCAGGTAGGGGAGAACTTGAGGCCAGCATTCGCCCGTTTTTCTCTTTTCTTTCTGTTGCTATCCGATCTTTATAGTCTTCTTCGCTTTCACCAATGGTCAAGAAATTGAGGATAGTTACCCCAATAATCAGGGCGATAAGAATCCCAAAAATTGTACTCCTTTTCATGCTACAAAGTAAACCCGAAATGGCTTAAACTCAAATGGAATGGGTACTGTTTAGAGCATGCTTTCATCAGCAAAACTGAAATAGCCGTCATCTGTGAAAATCAGATGATCGAGGACGGGGATGTCTAGCAGGTTGCCTGCATTTTTTAGTTTTTCTGTAAGCTTAATATCTGCTTGGCTTGGTTTGAGATTCCCTGAAGGATGATTGTGCACTAGAATGATTCCGCTTGCAAAGTCTTCCAATGCCTTATTGAAAATTATTTTGGGATCTGCCACGGTGCCGGAAATTCCGCCAGTACTAATGATTCGCTTTTGAATGACCGCATTATTTCTCTTCAAGGTGATAATCCAGAATTGTTCGATGGGTTGGTCTAGAAGTTCTGGTTTCATCAGCTCATAAGCATCTTTGGAACTCGTGATTTGCGGTGTTTTGGCGGTTTCGGTTATTTTTCTCCTTCGGCCCAGCTCCAATGCACTTACAATTGATATGGCTTTTGCCTCTCCAATGCCTTTGAACTTTTGAAGTTCGGATACAGATAGTTTAGCCAATTGATTAAGGTCGTTGCCCACGTGAGAGAGGATGAGCTTGGAAAGGTCGACAGCACTTAAATCACGAGAACCTGAGCCGATGAGTATTGCTACGAGTTCTGCATCAGAAAGTACTCCCTTGCCTTTTAGAAGTAATTTTTCTCTTGGACGATCTTCTTCGGCCCAGTTCAAAATCTTTAACCCTTTCTCCATCTCTTAAATTATAGCATGATGAAATGTAATAAAAAGATATTGAAAGATATGAATCGGACATAAAAAAACCGAACCTCTCAAGAGACTCGGTTTCAAATTCGTTACAACCAATAATTATAGGCTGTTCACAAGTTTCGTCAATTTCGATTTGTTGTTAGACGCTTTGTTCTTGTGAATAATATTTCTTTTAGCCAGTTTATCCAACATAGCAATTACAGTTTTCAATAATTCTTGAGCTTCCGACTTATCAGAAGTTGATCTCAATCTTTTAATGAAAGTACGGGTAGTTTTGTGCTGATAACGATTTCTCAATCGTTTAGCCTCGTTTGACCGTATTCTTTTTAATGCAGACTTATGATTTGCCATTTATTTATACCTTGTAAAATTCTCAAATTCGGGACGCAAAGATAGGTCTAATAATTTTATTTGCAAATGCTAGATCGAAATATAATCTGTAAATATTAAGCCGCTTTAGTTTTGACTCTTACTTCGCGCAAACTTGTTTACTGTCGCCCTCTTTGCTTATACCTAAGTCGTTTTGTTTTCAGTTCTTTAATGGTGCTTCTGAATTTGGCACGATAATGGAAATACAGGTATCAATGCATTAAAAATTGAAGGGTCCGGACCTGATGTCTCACATTAAAGATCAAGGTTATGAAACGAGAAATACTGATAATAGGAGCTGTAGCAATAGGCTTTTTAGCGATGGGTGATTTACAGGCCCAAAGGCGTAGTGAAGAAGGCCGAAGCAGAGATAAAGTTGAAAAGCGTGATGATCATAGATGGAATGATCGTGACAACAGACGTCCAAGCAATAAGAATGTGAGGGTAGAAAGAGACGGTCGAAGAGTAGTGGAGGTCAATAAAATTGTAGTCCGCGATAACGGTTATCGATATTCCAATAGGGGTTTTAATTCAAGAGATCGCTATGATAATTTTGATTACGATTTCAGAAATGGAAGAAGATTTCATGTGTCTCGCGGTAGGGCGCCAAGCTCAAGCCATATCTGGGTCAATGGTTATTGGGAATACAATAGAAGGCTGCGCAGAGATGTTTGGGTGAATGACCATTGGACGGTGAGAAGAGATTACCATAGGTATCAAGAAGCTCACTATGGTTTTGTAGGCGGGGTGCGCGTCTGGATTCCAGGTTGTTGGGTCAGAATATTTTAAAACTAAAAAGGACTCCATTTGGAGTCCTTTTTAGTTAAACGTTTACGTGTTTTTCTGCATGGTAAGAAGAGCGAACCAACGCTCCTGATTCCACATATTTGATCCCTCTTTTAAGTCCTTCCTCTTTGAAGAACTCAAACTTGTCTGGGTGAATATATTCTATTACTTCATGGTGCATTTTAGTAGGCTGCAGGTATTGGCCAAGCGTGAGCACATCCAACCCCACTTCCACCAAATCATCCATTAATTTGAATAATTGGTCATCGGTTTCACCGAGTCCTAGCATGGCTCCAGACTTTGATCGCTTACCGTATTCCTTAATTCTTTTAAGTTCTTCGAGACTGCGATCATACTTGGCCTGTGGTCTTACCCTTCTGTACAAAGCTTCTACAGTTTCCATGTTGTGCGACACCACTTCTTGCCCTGCATCGATCATTCTATAAAGCGCATCCCAATTGCCTTTTACATCAGGGATGAGGGTTTCAATGGTAGTGCTAGGGCTTAATTTTTTTGTTTCAACAACTGTTTGATACCAAATTTCAGCACCTCTATCTTTTAACTCATCCCTATTCACCGATGTGATTACGGCATGCTTCACACCCATAAGCTTGATGGCTTCTGCCACTCTTTTTGGTTCTTCGGCATCATATTCAGGTGGTCTGCCTGTGGCTACCGCACAAAAAGAGCAACTTCTTGTGCAAACATTGCCCAAGATCATAAAGGTGGCAGTGCCGGCTCCCCAGCATTCACCCATATTCGGGCAATTACCACTCTCGCAAATGGTATGGAGTTTATATTGATCCACCAGCTTTCTTACTTTGGCGTATTCTTGACCAATTGGAAGTTTCACCCTTAACCAATCTGGCTTACGAGCTCTGGTTTCTTTTTCTTTAGAAATTACAGGTAATTCAATCATTGTTTTTCCCTCTGAATGGATTAACACAAAGGTAAGGCAAAGGTTCCTAAATCTAGGAACTCGACTTATCTTCTTTTCCCGAAATAGACAGAAAAAAATGCAGCGGAATAAGCGCTTTTATTCTCTGCGGCTGGAATGATTTCTATTTTTCGGGTAAAGCCTTCTACGTTAAAACCCACCTGGACACCAAAAACACGGCTTTTGGTGGATGTGGTTTCGAAAGTGAGGGATGCCTTCATGTGTACTCCAGGAACAATATTGGATTTAAAAAGACCTTTGAATGGACCCGAATTTCCATTGATACTGTTCACAGAATGAATATCGGGATCATATTGCTCTTTATTTCCGTTAGAAAGATTTACAAAATAAGGCGCTTCTAGTCCCAAAGTTGGCCCAGCCGAAATTAAGCCCGATATGCGCATGCCTTGCTGAGGTGCTTTTTGAAAAAATATTTTTTCTCTTCCGTAATAAGGCCGGATGGATACTAAATAATTGGATTTACCAATCACAAATGTACTCCCATTGAATGATGTTTGTCGGTATTCTCGATTATGACGTGTATTGGCAATTTCAACACCGTAGTGCGATAGATTATTGTTCTGAAGGGCAACTGAGTGCCTGAAAAAAAGAGAACCAAGTAATCCGCTGTTTGTAGCAATGCCGAAACCGAAAACGTTTTCGATTTTATAATCTTCTTCATCTTCTATAGCGTTAAAACCCACCCTTCCCTGGCTGAAAGCTTGATTTGAAAGCAAGAAGAGAGAAATAACAGCTAAAACTTTAATACTAATTTTCATATATGCCTTGTAGCTCTTTTGGAGATGGTTAAATTAACGAAAATTTCAAGTTTATAGTTTATGATCACTGTCAAATCTAAATATACAGGCGACTTAAGTACTGAGGCCATACATGTAAAATCAAATAATCATATCGTTACCGATGCTCCAACCGATAATAATGGCAAGGGGCAGGCTTTTTCTCCTACCGATTTGGTGGCGGCTGCCCTTGGCAGTTGCATGATGACAGTGATGGCCATTGCAGGCGAAAAGAAAGGACTCGATATGAGTGGAATGAATTTGGAGGCCACAAAAATTATGACTGCCAATCCAAGGCGGATCAGTGAAATCAAAGTAGATTTCTTTTGGGAATCATGCAGCCTTTCGACTGAGGACAGGGAATGGATTAAGCATATTGGCCTGACTTGCCCCGTTGCCTTGAGCCTTGGCGAAAACCTTAAGCAAGACATTAATTTTCATTTTTAAATGAAAAAGGCCTGTCAATGCTGAAACTGACAGGCCCTCACTTACAAAATACTCTTATCCCAGTTTTTTGTATTTAATTCTTGTCGGTCCAGAATCACCAAGTCGCTTTTTGCGATTTTCTTCATATTCTGAATAACCACCCTCGAACCAGTATACTTGCGAATTACCTTCAAAGGCCAAGATGTGTGTGCAAATTCTATCTAAAAACCATCTATCGTGAGATATCACGACTGCACATCCTCCAAAATTATCCAAACCTTCTTCTAAGGCCCTTAATGTGTTAACATCCAAGTCGTTGGTCGGTTCATCTAACAACAAGAGATTTGCTCCTTGTTTTAAAGTGAGTGCTAAGTGAACACGATTCCTTTCACCACCCGAAAGTTGGCCAACTTTTTTATTTTGGTCAGTTCCTCCAAAATTAAATTTGCTGACATAGGCGCGTGAATTCATTTCTTTGCCACCTAGCATAATCAACTCGTTCCCGCCTGTGATCACCTCCCAGACTGATTTGTTAGGATCTAAATTATCGTGGCCTTGATCAACATAGGCTATTTCTACAGTTGGGCCAACAATGAATTCTCCTTGGTCTGGCTTTTCTTTTCCCGTAATCATGTTGAAAAGGGTGGTTTTTCCGGCACCATTGGGACCAATGATTCCCACAATTCCGCCTTGAGGTAGAGAAAATTCAAGATTTTCGTACAAAAGACGATCTCCAAAAGCCTTAGCAACTCCATGTGCTTCAATCACTTTAGAGCCAAGTCTTGGTCCTGGTGGAATATAAAGCTCCAATTTTGATTCTCTTTCCTTCGATTCTTGGCTCAAGAGTTTGTCATAGGCGCTTAGTCTCGCTTTAGCTTTGGCTTGTCTTCCTTTCGGTGACATACGAACCCATTCCAATTCGCGCTGAAGTGTTTTTTGACGTTTTGATTCGGTTTTTTCTTCACCTGCTAATCGAGTTTGCTTCTGATCTAGCCATGAAGAATAATTTCCTTTCCAAGGAATACCCTCACCACGGTCAAGTTCTAAAATCCAACCCGCTACATTATCTAAGAAGTACCTGTCGTGCGTTACGGCAATTACCGTTCCCTCATAGCGTTGCAGGTGTTGTTCTAACCAATGCACAGATTCTGCGTCCAAATGGTTGGTAGGCTCATCAAGTAGCAATACATCAGGCTGCTGAATCAAAAGTCTGCACAAGGCTACTCTTCTTTTTTCTCCACCAGAAAGATTTTTAATCAGCGCATCTGAAGGAGGCGTTCTCAAAGCATCCATTGCTCTTTCTAGTCGGCTGTCGAGGTCCCAAGCATTCAGTTGATCAAGTTTTTCTTGAACAGTGCCTTGTTCTTCAATCAGCTTGTTCATGGCATCGGCATCTTCTAAGATTTCCGGTTCACCAAACTTTAAATTGATCTCTTCGAATTTATTGAGAAGATCAACGGTCTCTTTTGCGCCTTCTTCGACCACTTGCTTCACCGTTTTATTCATGTCGAGTTGCGGCTCTTGCTCTAGCATACCGACACTAAAACCAGGAGAAAAAACTACATCTCCTTGAAAGTTCTTGTCTACTCCTGCAATAATTTTAAGGAGCGATGATTTACCAGAACCGTTGAGTCCTAGCACCCCGATTTTGGCACCATAGAAGAAGGATAGGTATATATTTTTTAAGACTTGTTTGCTGGGAGGGTAGGTTTTGCTTACCCCAGCCATTGAAAAAATGATTTTTTCGTCACTCATGAGCCTGTTTTTTGCGTTTACGGAGCAAATATGCTAAAAATTCTGCTTGAGAATTTCAGGCTTAGGTTATTTAGCTAATTTCGAACAAAATTCAATTTTAGGTTTTGGAAGAACAACAACACGGTTTTATAAAGGATGGAAAGGTTTTTAGAAACGCATTTCTTGATTTTGGGCAGAGGGAGATTGGTGAGCTAAAGGATTCGGAGGAGTCTACCTTATTTTTTTTCTCTGAGAGGTTTAATTTGGCTCAAGCCAAAGTTGATCAAGTAGAAGAAAAAATCAATGCTACTGAAAACAAAGGTTCATATTTAATGAAGGTGCTCCACTTAAAGGAGACGCTTCATGAATTTGATGCGATAGGCGATTTTAAAAAACTCTACAAGAAGCTCGATTTGCTCGAAGAGCAATTAACAGGTTTTATCAATCAGAACAGGGCCAAGAATCTAGAGATTAAAACAGCCTTGCAGGCTGAATTGGATGTTGTTGCTAAAAGCGTTGAGTGGAAATCTGCCACGGCTGAGGTGAAGGAGATTCAGAGAAAA
>PCUU01000058.1 GCA_002786855.1 Cytophagales bacterium CG12_big_fil_rev_8_21_14_0_65_40_12 | reverse complement strand
AAGAACGCTAAAGAACTGGGCTATCAACTCATTTATCAAGATGCGTCATAAGCAACTTGTTTCAGGATCCCTTATTTATGCAATATGGTTTGTGAAGCGAAGGAGCAATGAAGGGTACCGAATTCAATCGATTCAGACCGTCATTGCGATGAATCCGAAGTGAAACGAAGGATAAGGAAGCGATCTTATTATGCTTTCTCGCTCAATAGGTTTTAGATTGCTTCGCGTGAACTTTATCGAATTAACAATTTATGCGGACTCGCAATGACGGTTACCTGAATTAGTCTGTTCGAACGTCATTGCGATGAATCCGAAGCAACGCGAAGGATAAAGAAGCAATCTCAACGATAGAATTTATCAATTAAAGCTCGTGGGTTTACTTATATAAATTCTTAGTATCAGCCATGGCTAATTCATACATGAAGTCGCCCATTTTTTGAGTGACGTCTTTGAAAAATGCTTCGCCTTTTTCTTTCGTGGCTGCTATTGGATTGCCAACGCCAGTATCTTTTGAGATTTGAGACCATTTTCTTTCAGCCCAAACCCAGCCTTCACCAAAGGCCTTGATTGTATTCTTTTTCTCTTTGCCATCTCCCCAGTATTCTTTCGCTAAAACAAGCTCTGGTTTCAAGTACAACATTAAACTGGTTTCCATTTCATCGGCATGATCGCCTGGGTTTTCAAAATACTTTGATTTGTCCATGGACTGAAACCAATTGGACGAGCAGATAAACATGTCTTGGAAGCGCAGACCAATTTCGCGCAAAAGCGGTTTAAAATCATTTCCGCCATGACTATTCAATATCATCAGCTTCTTGATGCCTTGTCGATTGAGCACTGTGACAATGTCATCTAAAATAGCCAACTGAGTACTTGGGTTTAGATTAATGTCCAAATAGATATCAGATTGACCTGTATTCACCCCAAAAGGCATCGCGGGAAGCACAATTACCTTTACACCCCTTTCCCAAGCAATTTTAGCAGAGGCTGCCGCGATATAATCCGATTCGTAAACATCTGTTGCATAAGGTAGGTGGAAGTTGTGCGCTTCAGTTGCTCCCCAAGGAAGAATGGCGAGGTCAAATTTAGCATCTTTTAAAGCCTTCCAATTGGTTTCTGCAAGAATATAGGGTCGGATCGCACTCATTTTTTTCACTTAAGGTCGTTAGTATTTGATTTATAAAGCCTGTTGCCTAACTTATTCGTACTTCGGTCTTCGGTCTTCCGACTTCGTACTTCTCCCTAATTCCCCGTCTTCTCAATCGTTAAAGTTCTATTCTTCTTCTCAAGGGCTTTGTTGAATTGCTCAATATCGTTCTTCTTGATTTGCTCGAACTGTTTTACAGCGTTTTGCAGACGTTCATTCAAGATTTCAGAGACTTCTCCCTGTTGGTTGGTAGGTTTGAAATCGATGCCACTGCCGTTGATATCGCTGGCCAAGGCACTCAAACGACCGTAAAGCTTCATAGGAGAGCGGAATGCATCTTCTCTAGCACCAGTCAAATGGATATCGTACAATTTCCCAGCAATCTCTTCGGCAATCACTTTGAGTCGAAGCGCTTCTTTCTGAATCTTCTTATCACTTTCTTCAGCAATAATAGATTCCAATTCGCTTCGCAATTTTTCAACCGCATTAATGCTATTGACAGCAATGTTCATGGCATCGCGCAGTTGCAAAGAGAAGTCCACTTGTGCTTGAATATCTGCTATGGTGCCCTCAGCATAAGGGTCTTTCAATACATTGAATTCTTGGCTGATTTCCTTCTGTATATTGTCATTACCGTCCATTATTTTCAGTACCGCTTTGTATTTGCCCGGAACCACTCTTGGCCCAAGCTGACCCGCATTAAGGTCTAAATCCCAGGTAGTTAGCGGACGCCAGCCTTCACCATTCAATTGCACCCAAGGGCGGCCAGGAGGCTGAGTTCTCAGTTGCGGACGATAGGTGGATTCGTACCTTAAGTTCCAAACCGCACGGTTCACACCAGCGTTTTTAGACGGTTCCAAAGTGCGGATCAAATCGCCATCCATCGACTGAATTTCCAATAACAATTTGCCTTCATGCTTGGTCGGAAGGTAGTAATTGACAATCGCACCATCAGGCGGATTTTGGCCTGAATTGTTACTTGGGCCGTCAGTTTTAATGCTTTCTCTCGAATTGAAACGGTAAGCATCGCGCATTTCAAAAACCATTGGATCTGTGCCCAGTTTGTCAGCATTACGAATAGCCCCAAGGTCATCTAAAATGTAATAACCACGGCCATAAGTACCGACAACCAAATCATCAAATCGCTCTTGAACTTCCATCCAATACACAGGAGCAGGAGGCAGGTTGTTTCTCAATCTTGCCCATGTTTGACCATCGTTATGGCTGATATAAATACCCTTGTCAATTCCAGCATAAAGCATTCCCTTACGTTTTGGATCTTCTTTGATCACATGAACAAAACTCGATTCTGACTTAGGAATTCCATCCGAGATTTTAGTCCAAGTCTTTCCGTAATCTTCAGTTTTGTAGATATAGGGATCGAAATCACCCATTTGGTGCAAATCCACGGAAATGTAAGCCGTTCCTGCATTGTATTTAGAAGGCTGAATATTAGCAACGGTGCCCCAAGCTGGTAAGCCTTTGATATTGGCAGTAAGGTTCGTCCAATTCTTTCCCGCATCGCGAGTCATTTGTACTTGGCCGTCATTCGTACCGACCCAAATTAAACCTGCTTCTAAAGGCGATTCTTCAATCGCAAAAAGCGTAGCGCCATCAAAAGTCATTAGGTTGTCAATGGCCACTCCACCAGAACTTTCTTGGTGCGTTTTATCATTCAAAGTCAAATCAGGACTGATGATCTGCCAGCTTTGACCACCATCATCAGACTGATGCACAAACTGGCTTCCAACGTAGACTCTGCTTTTTACATGGGTTGAAAAGCTCAATGGAAAATTCCAATGCCAGCGGTATTTCATGTCTTTTGGTGCCCAACCATAACCTGCTTCTGGCCAAACCCGCACTTCTCTAGAATAGCCTGTGCGCAAATCGTGTCTTTCTAAACCACCATCATAACAACCCGACCACACGATGTTATTATCGTTCGGGTCTGGCTTCGCGAAGCCACTTTCACAGCCTCCTACGCCTTTCCATAAACCTAAAGGAATGTAGCCTTGCAGCGAATTGCTCGGCCCCATGTATGACCAACCGTCTTGTCGGTTTCCAAAAACATTGTATGGAATTTGATCATCAACCGCCACATGATACATCTGCGCTATAGGCAACACCACACGTTGGAATGATCGTCCATGATTCAGAGTGATACTCGCGCCACCATCATGTGCCACCATCATCCGATCAGGGTTGGTAGGGTCAATCCACATGTCGTGATTATCACCACCACCACTCGGAGGTCTTCTTTCTCTCGTTTTTCCACCGTCTAAGGACTGCACAAAACGAACGCTTAGCGAATAGACTTCATCAGGATTCCCCGTTCCGACTGCAATTCTTGTGTAATAGGGTGCACGCTCATTCCAATCATGGTCTTGGCTCATCAAAGTCCATGTTTCGCCTTTGTTATCCGACCTCCAAAGTTCAGGGCTATTGATTTCGAAAAGGGCATAAACCACATTTGGATTGCTATAAGAAACGGCCACTGCGGTTTTTCCAACAGGTCTTTTTTCTCCTCCCGGAAGACCTTTTAAGTTCATTGGCAACCAAGTATCGCCTCCATCGAGTGATCGATAAACGCCACCGCCTTGGCCACCGCTGTTCAATCCCCAAGAGTTAATATGCACGGACCACATGGCGGCATACAGGATTTCTGGATTATTCGGGTCAATGGCTAAATCTGAAGCACCTGTGTTTTCATCTACGAAAAGAACGCGCTCCCAAGTGTCACCGCCATTTTTACTGCGATAGATTCCTCTTTCTTGCTGTGGACCGTAGGTATGGCCTAATGATGCGGCATAAATGATTTTTTCATTCGTGGGGTGAACAATCACACGGCCAATTCGACCCGTTTTTTCTAAACCTTTATGTTCCCAAGTTCTTCCAGCATCGGGCGAAAAGTAAATACCATTACCCATGGCATGGGCTGGACGAATCACGAAAGTTTCACCTGTACCCACCCAAACTTGCTTAGGATTGGTTGGAGCTAAGGCAACCGAACCGATGGAGGAAATATCTTGATCATCGAAGATTGGGCGCCAGTTTAAGCCGCCATTTTCGGTTTTCCAAAGGCCACCAGAAGCTGCACCAATGTAATTCACCATAGGATTGCCGGGTTCGCCAGCTATAGCAATGGCTCGGTTGCCTTCTGGGCCAATAAAGCGGAAGCGTTGTGATCCAAATTGGTCATTGAGGCTGGTTTGGGCCATACTGAATAGGGGAGCGATGAACAGTAAGGCCAGGAGAATCAGTTTGTTGGTATGCATAGTTGTGGTGGTTTCTTCAGCAAAAGATAGAAAATTTTATTAGGACGAACTGCTTGAAGTTTATTGGTGGTGAAATACGGGTTTTAATTTTTTAAACATTAATTAAATAACATATGTAAATATATATTAATATAGCTATTTACATTTAAATTTTGAAGTATGATTCTAATCAAAGAAGGGGAGTCTGAACTATGATTTTGGCTGATTTGAGGAGGACTTTGATTTTTTTGGTTTCATGACTCGCTTAAATTGTAGAAGTGGACTATTTAATTTCTGACCGCAAAGGACGCGGGGTAACGCAAAGGGCTTTTAAATAAAAGCATTGTCATTATTTAAGTTACCTCGCAGAGGTCTTTTTCAGAATTGTAAGAAGGGTTGGTCGTGAGTGATCGTTTTCATTCCTCCGTCACTGTCTGAACTATGATTTACGCTGATTTAATGAGGACTTTGATTTTTTTGGTTTCAATACTCGCTTAATCTGTAGAAGTGGACTATTTAATTTCTAACCGCAAAGGACGTGGAGTAACGCAAAGGGTTTTTAAGAGCCAATACTTAATGTTTAAGTCACCTCGTAGAGGTCTTTTTCAGAATTGTAAGAAGGGTTAGTCATTAATGACCGTTTTCATTACCTGAGGCGGAAAGAGTCTTGCTGAGGTTACTCAAAGTAACCTCAGCACTGTCTTCCTTAAAGGAGTCATTTTTAAAATCCTTGGAGGTTTGACATCATGCCTGATAGATGCAAGCAATGAGGAGTGGGCTTGAATGGGTTTAAATAAGCACCTATATTAGAAGGTATTTATGATACAACCCATGAAACGTAATTTACTATCAGCCCTTCTTTTTTGTTTATCCTTCTCGCTGTCAGCGCAATATGGAAATGGACGATACACTTTTGTTTTCCTCAATACCAACCCTAACAAAGCTGAAATTTCAAAGACTGCTATTGACTCTTTGCAAAATGGGCATATGAATAATATCAACCGCTTGGTGAAGGAAAGAAAAATGATCGCAGCAGGGCCATTCTATACAGGTGGTGGTATTTTCATTTTCGATACCAATTTTGAAGAGACGCAAGCCATTCTAAATTCAGATCCTGCCATTGCCGCCAATCGCTATATTTTGGAGGTTTTTTCTGCTGATGTGATTCCTCATGATGAATCGGGCAGGGCATTGTGTACGCTTTGGGATAAAAATGAAGCCGATGTAGAAATGGCTACCAACTATTATTTTGTTCGCTATATGCCCAATAAAGAGGATGAGAATATTGATGCAGTAAAGACCAACCGATTTACGGAGGAATTGATGAGGTCTATTAGCCGAAAACATGGGCCAGGTACCATTGTTGGAGCATTGAATCTCAACACCAACGAAGGACAATTGGTCATTTATAAATCAGATCACGAAGGAGGGATGGAAACCGAATTTGCAGATCATGCTTTGGTAAAAAGTGGACTGATTACCTATTACCATAAACAAATCTATTTTCCAAAGGGCGTGTTTTGCGAGAAGTGATTTAGGCTTAAATTCTTATTACCATTTTTAATCACAATCTACTAGCACAAAATCTTTCTTGATAGGATCGTATTTGTAGCACTCTTTAGAAATCAAGACCATTTCATTGTTTTCCACTCTGTATTTGGCTGTTGAATATTGATTGCCCATACAACAAGAATTCCTTTTAGAAATTATTTTGTTCTGATAGTCAAAGTCTAATGAAGTTCCATGATAATTGCTGATAAAGTAATTATCGGATTCGGGGTTTCTTAAAATGTAGATATTACTTGCGTTGTCTCCGGTATAACTTGCTTCAAAAACGGCAAAATCTTGAATTCCATCAAAATTGAAATCACCTAAATTGAGGTTATTCAGCACGCTATAGTCACAGTTCAGACTTAATTCTTGAATGAGTCTATCCGTTCGTTTTTCTAAAATTTTAATTCCTTTCACGCGAGGAGATTCACCAGATTTTTTACTTACCAATAATTTGAAATAATGGTCTTCAGTAGATTCGAGCTGTAGGAGCTCTAAATTTTTAAATTCGTTATCATCATAGTATTCAAAATCAGAAGTTTTGTTTAAAGCAAGAGTAAGCTCTTTCTTCTCAAGTTTTGAGCTCCACTTTACGATAATCAAACTGTCATTTGGATCGTAGTTAATAAACTTAAGTGTGTCTTTAATTAAATGCTCTTGTTCGATTAACATTAAGGATTTCTTGCTCAAATGGCCTTCAAATTTTATTGGAGATTCGAGCATACCTTGAATATATAGGGCACTCGAGTAATTATCTGAAAAGCAGTAAGTTGTTAATGTTATTGGTTTGTTATTGATGCTGCCGGAATAGACTCGAGTTTGGCTAAAGAGGGCAACCGAAAACAGCATTAGATAAATTGAAAATATCAGCTTCATACCGTTTTGAAATGTTCTTAATTCAATTCAAATTCTTTGACCATCGAGCCCATTGGAATGGCGGTTACCTTGTCGTTGCGCAGCAAGAAAATGACATTGGTGGTATTGCCAAGCGTAATCCCACTTACCGTTTCATCGTCCATAAACCTTAAGGTAATGGGTGCATCTTTTCTTACCTCTTCACTGGCGTATTGCCCATAACCGTCTGCAGCAAGGTAAAGGTAAGTGATGAACAAAAATGAAAAAGCGGAAATCCTGAAGGTATTGAACCAAGGTTTTTTGTCCCAACCGAAATTCATTCGAGAGTAATTGATCGGGAATTTCCTTTTCCAAACAAGATCGATTTGAAGTAAAAACATTGAAAAGCCAATCGAGACCAAGGAGAACAGCAGTATTCTGACATCTGCGAAAGGCGCGATTAGAAATTCGAAAATATCGGCAAATTCAAAGATGTTGATACCAAACTCAGAGTAATATTGGTGTTGAAAGAGCATTCCGATGCCAACAGTGATGATATAGGCAATGGTAAGAAATGTCTGTATTTCCTTGATAATTAGCTCGTAAGCGTCTTTTATTAATCCCTCTTTCATTGACATGAATTTAATTTCAAATCTATTCGATGATCACCGAGGTCATTGTCAGTGCGCCTGCCAGTGGTTTATCGTTAAATAAAGCATTTTCTTCTTTCTTCTCCTTTAAACCAAGGGTGTAAGATAAGCGCTTAATTGTACGGCTCTGAAGATAGTTCAAAAATACTAAGAGTGATTACAACTCAAAATATGAAGGCGGGGTCTAAGGGATATCAAAGGTCAAAATTTCAAAAGTGCTATGAAAAAACTATTTCTAATTCTGATGATAAGCCTCTCTGTTTGGTCGTGCAAAGAGGAAGAACTTCCAGTGAACAATTGTATACAAGTAAAGCTGGTTGTAGAGCTTTGTGGTCAGGCCATTCTTCAAGTTATGGATCCTGCCTACTATGGTATTGCAGAAGACAGTTGGCAAAAAGCAAATGGTGATGTGTTAACTCATGTTTTCAGTACTAATCTGGCTTGTCAGCCAATTCCATATCCAGCGGATAGTAGCGTTTTTTATGTTAAACTAGAATCCCAAATGCCACAGACTTTGGCTTCATGCATTGTATGCAAAGCGCTACTTGCTCACACACCAAGCACATTTCATTATGTAAGCATTCAAACGAACTGCGCTACTGATGCCCAGCCATTTGACTGATTGCGTGATTGCATTAAAGGTTGGTTTTAATTTGGTTGTGGGAGGTGCTTAGAGGAGTGCCTCCCAAATTATTTCCACCGGATGCATTGATTTTCTGCCAGTGCCATCTTTGATCTGATGCCTACAACTTGTACCT
>PCUU01000027.1 GCA_002786855.1 Cytophagales bacterium CG12_big_fil_rev_8_21_14_0_65_40_12 | reverse complement strand
GTGTTCAAACCATCATTCGCTCTTACTTGGATAAGGTAGCTAGACTTAGTCTCAAAGTCTGGGACATTCTTGAAGGTTATTACTCCCGCTGCGATATTGAATAAGGCTTCATCGTTTCCTGTACCTAAGCTGTAAGTCAATGCATTCGCATCAGTAGCTGTGATTGTATAAGCTGTGCCTGTTCCGTTTTCAGCAAAGTTTACTGTGGTAGCTGAGGTGAAGACTGGTAAATTAGCATCAATCGCATCGTTGGCTTGAGAAATGGCCGTTGTAAAAGCACTGCTCGCTACTCCTGTCGAATTGCTAATTGTAAAATTGACCGGAATATTTGAACCTGCCGCCACATCAGTTCCACCTGAAGAGATGGTGAAGGTTGCAGTGTAACTAGTATTGCTCACTTTCGTGAAGTTGCCTAAAGCAAATCCTCCTATTGTGCCATTGATCCCGCCAGATCCGGTGGTGTAGTTATTAGCATCTTCCGCTACTATGATTGTAGCGGTGACTATATCACCAATTTTCATTGATGCATTAGGAATACTAATACTCGAAATTACAGGAGATGTTGATAATGTAATTTTGTGAACAACAGAATTGCCATAACCTGCCAAATACAAAGCCCCATCAGGGCCGAAGGTAATACCTCTTGGACTTTGAAATCTTACTACCGAACCTGTTCCACTAACTAAACCTGAATTTGAAGGGCCTCCTCCTAATACGCTTGTAACCTCACCGTTAGATTTGATTAGTCTAATAGTATGATTCTGACTATCTGAAACATACATATCACCAGCCGCATTGAGCGTCATATCTTGAGGGAAATTAAAAGTAGCATTACTGGTTGTACCATTTAGAAAACCAAGAGTACCATTCCCAGCCACAGTAGTTACTTGGCCAGATGTTGTGATTTTTCTAATCGCGTGATTTCTTTGATCAGCAACATATAAATCACCATTCGTATGCATATGCAATCCAATAGGTTGATTAAATCTAGCATTGGTCCCATTTCCATCCTGATAACCAACTGTTCCACCTGCATATGTTGTTACTACCCCGGCAGGGGTGATTTTCCTGATCGCGCTATTGCCTTGTTCTACGACATAAATATTATCATTCGCATCAATTGCTAAATCAGCTGGCAAACTGAAACTTGCTCCAGTCCCCGTACCGTTTATAAAACCTTCAGTATTACCTGCAAAAGTAGTCATTACACCTGCTGGAGTTATTTTCGCAATCTTATGTGAGAAAAAATCAGAAGCATAAAGATTACCATTAGAATCAATGACCAATCCAAAAGGGAAAGACATTGATGCAGAAGTACCTGTGCCTTCTGCAAAACCGTCTCCACCATTCCCAATAAAAGTACTCACAGTTCCATCTGTGGCTATCTTTCTTATCCTATGTCCCGAAGGATCAGAAACATACATATTACCAGCTGCATCATAAACCAATTGAATAGGGTCATTAAATGAAGCACTCAATCTTGGTCCATTGGCGTTGCCTCGTGTTGGAATACCTGCATAAATTTCTGCGGAGGCACCAATATCAATAAGTTCTAAAAAGAACGATTTTTGAATTTTCTGAGCGTATTGTGATATGTTAAAACTTGCCGATACGTTAGAATCTGAAGTAAAAAGGCTCGCCCAGATATTATCAGCTAGATTATTTTTCGCGGAATCTTCAGTCACTAATGACTCGAGCACATTCGCATAATAGGAATCGAATCTGAGATCATATCCAACCGCCTTGACTTGGAATGAGAAAGCCAGCATGAATAATGAGAAACACAAAATAGCAGATAAAGGAATGAAGTTCTTCCCGCAGGCAGAAAAGCGGGTGATAAGTGAAGCGAGCATAAGTATGTTTTGGATGAATAATGACAATGCTCCTCAAAACGGAACTTGACATTTCAAAAGTCGCCAAAGCATAATGTATGGACACCACCCGAAACGGGTAGTTCTTCAAGAAAATGTTGTTTAAATCAGAAATTAATCCTTTTGTATCCAGATGTACTCTATTCTTTCGATAACCTCGGGTTTTGTGGATGCTCCCATTTTAGAATAGATATGACGCAAATGATATTTGATGGTATTGAGTGACAAAAAGAGTTTTTCTCCTATCTCTTGATTGCTAAGGCGATCTACAATGTGTTCAAGAATTTCTGATTCTCTTGCTGAGAGGTCAAATACCTTAATTGCTTTTAGAATTTTCGCTTTTCCTTCAGGCTGACTGTGCAATAAGGTCATTTGAATTGCAACCATGATGTCTTCAGGCGCAAATGGCTTAATTAAGTAATTACCTGGTTTAGCTTCAGTTGCTTCGAACAAGGTTTTTTTATCGGAATAAGAGGTCAGAAAAAAGAAAGGTATGTTCTTTTTTCTACATAAGTGACCTAAAATAATTCCCTCATGATCCCCAGCTAAATTGATATCCAGAATTGCTAAATCTATTGTCTCCTCATGAATTATGCTTTCGGCATGTTCTTGAGTTTTGCAACGTTGAATCTTCTTATAACCTAGCTGAAAGAGCATTTCCTGAAGTGTCTCGGCAATGATCACTTCATCCTCTACAATCAAAATCCTTAATGAATCCACAGGCAGAAAGAAAGCAAATTTTGTCGAGTGCAGGAAAGAATATTACAGATAAACTTTAGACTTTAGTCATCCTATTAGATTTAGCATATTTGAATAAATGTATAATTCAATTAATATTGATAGTGAAGTTTATCAACTTCAGTAACACAGTTCTAGGCTTAGGTTCAGGAGTTCGGTTTGTACTCAAAGCTCCTAAAGCAGCACTAGTTTAAATAGTCAGTTATTAACAATGAGCACAAATAAAATAGTGTCAAGCACCCAAAAACCTGCAGTGAGAATAAAGACCTTAACAACTAACTTCTGTTCGTTTTTCTTTTTGGCTTTCTTTATCACTTCCAGTCTATTTGCTCAGGATATCCCAAACCCCGGGGAGTTAGTACAAGAATTTAAAGAGAAACTTTCGTTACAAAAAAAACTCAATACAGACACTCTCCAGATTTATGCTTTTTACCTTAAAAAGCTTGTCGAAAGAGGTAATTACCAACATGCTGATACAATTTTCAACCAACTTGATTTAAAACATGAACCAATTAACGGTTCTTCCGAACTTGTAGAAATTTATAAGCAAAGGGCCTACATGTACAAAGTACAGCAAAGGCTAACGAAGTCACTTGAAGATTACTTGTTCTTAAAGAATTATTTTGAGGCGTCAAACGATCAAACCCAATTAGCCGAACTTTACTGCTTACTTGCTGAATACTACAGATCCATTCTAGAATTTGATCTTTGCATAAAACACTTAGAGCTTGCTAGTGATCTTTTCAAAATCAATCCACCTCGCCCAGAAATTCTTGCCTTTTGGTACAGTAGAAAAGCAGCATGGGCCAATGAATTTTATCATAACAATGATAGTGTACTTGTCTATGCCAACGAAGGATTGAGAATAGTTGAACAAACTAACGATGCTTACACCAAAGCGTTGCTTTTAAACGAAATTGGGTTCATTTCAAAAGGGAACGGAGGAAGTCAAGAAGTTATTTTGGACTATTACACCAGATCAAAGGATCTGCTTTTAGAAAATGAACGCTATAGAGATTATGTTGAAGTAGTTAATAATATGGCCTCTTATCATTACCAATATGCAAGCATTACAGAAGCTAAACGCTTACTCGAAAGTATTGTGATTCGTTCTGAGGAGAATCAATGGTATAGGCCATTAATGACTACCTATGACCTTTTAGCGGGTATATATCGAGACCTAGGTGAAGTAAATAAATCAATAGATGCACGTGAGAAATCATTGATAAGACAGCTAAATGATTGTGAATTAATCAATAGAATTCGGGTAAGTGACCTAGCCTTCAACTATGAAAAAGACTTAGCTCGAAAAGAGTTAGAAGTCCAATCTCAAAAAACTCAAATTGCTCAAGCTGAGGCAAGCAGTAATAAAACAGCATTTATAATATCTCTATGTTTAGCCTTAATCTTATTATTGATAGCGATTGTTAGTTTTCAAATCAATCTACGATTTAAGCGAAAAAACCAATTGCTTAATTTACAAAGTCAGCAAATCAAAAAATCAAACTCAGACCTAGAACGGTCTTTAGGGGAACAAAAAACTCTTTTCAAAGAGCTCAATCACAGGGTTAAAAACAATCTTTCAATACTTACCGGACTTATTTACTTGCAAGAAGTAGCCGAGGGAAATGACAACCTTAAAAATACACTTGGGACATTAAGGAATCGTATTAAATCAATGGCTTTAGCCCATGAAAGCCTTTATAATGCTGAACAAGCAGAGAAGATAGATTTCCAAAATTACTTGAATGCTCTCTTTTTAGAGCTTAAAAACGCATTATCACATGGTAATAAAATCCAAGTACAAATCGCTTGTGAGGGGTTTGAATTAGACCTAAAACAGGCTGTCCCAGTTGCTATGATTATTAATGAACTCTTCACGAATTCAATCAAGCATGGCTATAAAGAATCAAATGATGGCGTTATTACAGTTAAAGCCTACCATGGTGAAATCTTCTCGACTATTAAATATACCGATGATGGGATAGGGTTTGGAATGAAGGATGCGAAAAACAGAACCCTAGGTTTACGCTTGGTCAGCTTATTGCTAGAACAATTAGATGCTAAATTAATCGATAATAGTGGAGAAAAAGGGGTTAGTTTCGTGATTGAAATCCCCAATTCCTAAGTTTGAATTAGAGCCCAATAGCACACCAAAAAAGTATTTGTTTAAAAGCACTAACTGCTCCTGCGGCCATAATTTAAATGTCCTAATCCTAAACCCCAGCCAAATACTCGTGCACAAACTTTATGGCCATAGCTCCTTCTCCAACGGCCGAGGCCACGCGATTCATCGCCCCAGAGCGCACATCGCCAGCGGCAAAAATCCCAGGTGTACTGGTTTCCAGCAAAGAGGGTTCACGCTGTACTTTCCAGAGTTTTTTGTGTTCCTCTTTCTTGGCCAACAATGGCCCAGTTAAAACAAAACCACGATCGTCTTTTAAGATTCCTTCGCCCGTCCAACTGGTATATGGCCGCGCGCCAATAAAGATCAAAAGTGCACCTGCTGGCCTTTTATCTACGGCCCCTGAAACCAAGTTTTTCACACTCACACATTCCAAATAGTCAACGCCATGTGCTGCTTCTATGGCTGATTCAGGCACAAGGGAAATATTGTCGGTTCCGGCAATCTGGTCGATCAAATACTGGCTCATACTGCTCGATAAATCTGCCTTTCGGATAACTATATAGACGTTTTTAGCAAAATTAGCCAAGTACATTGCCGCCTGTCCTGCTGAGTTCCCTCCTCCTACTATGTACACATCTTTACCTTTACAAGCATGAGCTTCGGTCGTTGCAGCGCCATAATAAACGCCTGCTCCAGTAAAATCATTGATGCCCTCAGCTTCCAATTTTCGGTACTGAACGCCCGTGGTAATGATCACAGCTTTGGCATTGATCACCCCTCCATCTTCGAGCTTTACAATTTTATATTGATCCTTTGTTTCTATGGCAATTACAGCTTGAGGTGATAAAAACTCAATACCAAATCTCGTGGCTTGGGTAATCGCCCTACGGGTCAATTCTGCACCGCTAAGTCCTTTTGGAAAACCAAGGTAATTTTCGATTCTAGAACTGGTTCCTGCCTGCCCCCCTGGGGAATGTTTCTCGATCAAAATGGTCTTCAAACCTTCTGAACCTCCATAAACCGCTGCGGCCATTCCTGCTGGCCCTGCCCCAATAATCGCCACATCATACATGGTTTCGGCTGCTTTGCTTTTGAGGCCTATTTTTTCACCCAACTCCACCATTTTTGGATTGGATAGTCGACTGCCATCTTCAAAAAAGACCACAGGCAAATCGTTACCAGCCAAGCCTGCGAGCTGCATCAGCTCCTGTGCTGTTTCATCTTGGTTGTAATCTAGCCATTGGTAAGGAATTAAATTGCCCGATAAAAAATCCTTGATGGCATGCGACTTGGGCGAATATTGATAACCCACCACCCTGATTCCTCTAAAGGCGGGAATATGATTGATTTGCCATTCATCGAGCAGGTCGTTCAGGGTTGGGTAAAGCTTTTCTTCTGGTGGATCCCAGGGTTTGGTCAAGTAGAAATCCAATTGAACATCATTAATGGCCTTCACAGCCGCATTGATATCTGAATAAGCCGTGAGCAACACTCTTTTGGCTGATGGGTAAATCCGTTTTGCTTGCTCCAGAAAGTCTACGCCTGACATTTCTGGCATTCTTTGGTCCGAAAGAAACAATGCGATTTCCTCCCCTTTTTGTTTCAAGTCTTTTAAAGCTTCCAGGGCTTCTTGTGGAGAAGTTGTGCTCATAATGCGGTACTCCGATCGGAATTCAGCCCTTAAGTCTCTTTTGATGGCAGACAAAACCTGCTCATCGTCATCTATGCTAAAAATGATGGGTTGCTTACTCATTGATCAATGCTTCTATTTTGATTTTTAACCTATTGACTTACGGGGAAACAGAATTCAAATTTGGTTTTGCCAGGAACAGACTCTAAACCAATAGATCCATTATGGCCTTGCACTATGCGATGCACTACCTCCAACCCAAGTCCTGTGCCTTTGCCAATGTCTTTGGTGGTGAAAAAGGGTTCAAAAATCCGATTTTGAATCTCCTTTGGAATACCCGTTCCCGTATCTGTGATCTGCACATTGACGACATCACCTCTTCTATCCGCTTTGATCGTTAGACTCCCTCCTTCAGATTCCATTGCATCAAGTGCATTATCGATGATATTTGTCCACACTTGATTCAATTCGCCTGGAATTGCATTGATCAAAGGCAAGTGATCGTCATATTCTTCGATGAGCTTGACTTGGTTTTTGCGGAGCTTATGACCCAAGATAGTAATGGTATTTTGGATGCCTTCACGAATATCGGTGGGCGCCTTATCGCTTGAACGGTCCATATGAGAATAGCTTTTAATGGAATTCACCAAGCTGGAAATGCGCCTGGCGGCTTCTTTAATCTCGCCAACCATTTTTTCGGTGGTCAAAACATTATCAATCCATTCCATCACTTTGGGAAAGGTATCTTGGTCTAAAGACGCCCGAATTTCTTGTAATTCTTGCTCTTCAAAGCCAAATTCAGCCAAAGTTTCAGAGAGCATATAGCAATCACCATATCCATGATCTTCCAACCAATCGGTAAGTTCATCCTCTCTTTGGCTACGAACCATCATGGTTTCACCCTTTTTGACTCCCTTTGCGACCTTCTCGAAAAGGATGTTACTGACCAAATCAATTTGTTCGTTGGTCACATTCATTGACATTACCCGCTTGAATTTATCTGGCACCGTACCCAAATGTTTTTGAAGCGACTCTGAGCTGCGCACCATGGCCGCTGCAGGGTTATTTAGCTCATGTGCCAAGCCAGCAGACAATTTGCCTAGGGCCATCAGTTTTTCATCTTGATGCTGACTACGGGTAAAATCTCTCACCCTATCAGTCATTTCATGTACCAGCATTGCCGTCAATTCGTGGCATTCACACACCAAATCCCTGAAATGCGATTTATTCAGCATAAAAAATTCTGAGTCTATCACTGCGGTGCCATAACCCATTGCCGACTGCGCCCTACTGTAAGGCAGAAGCCCCGATATCTCACCTACCTCCATATGGTAAATCTCTTTGAACTGTCCGTTCTGCTCCATTTTCAAGGACAAGCTGCCCTTGAGCAAAATGATCAATTTATCAATGGGGTCTCCCTTTTTTATATAAGTATCTCCTGCCGGGACAATTACTACCTCTCCTCTGTCCAATAGCCATTGGATTTGTTGGCGAGGTACATCCTGAAAACTTGGAAAAGAGGCGATTTGATTAAGTAGCTCTTCGTTCTGCATGGTTCAAAAACCCAAACTCATTTTGAAAGGTTTCCTTTTGGTTTGGATCAACACAAATTAATCATTGGAAATGAAAATGACTATCATTCAACAGGCGATAGTTCGTCACTTTCGTTTTAATGCCCTATCAAATTTACTTTCATTTTAATCCTTCCCATTTTTCCTTGATTTCCAGAAGTCGGGCATTGAGCAACCGAACACTTTCCTGCATGTGTTCGGTAGGTCTGGCTTCGGCACTTTGCAGCAATGACAACATAAACAGGTATTTCTCTTGCAAACTTATCAAGGTTTCTCTTTCTAGCGGCCCTGCCGAAATACTTCCATACAAGAAGTCACCTCCGTCAGGACGGCCATTTCCCTTCAACGCTTCAAGCTGCTCCTTCACTCCTTTCTTCCACTTCCTTTTGGTATCAGAAAGCAATACGTCCGTGGCTTCACTCATTTCCTGAAGCTGCAAATAGTTATTATAACAATCCATGGAAAGGTCGGTCTGCAACTGAATATCTTGTTTCTCAATGGAAGTTCTAGGATCGAGTCGTACACTGATTTTGCTTTCCAAAATTTCGCCATCTACATTCAATTTGATTTTGTACTCTCCAGGATGAACAAAAGGGCCATCTGGGCCGCTGGGTGTGTCTTTGTATACAGCAGCAATCGCAAAAGCGCGATTTGAACCTCGCGGACTTGGGTACTTCAAGTTCCAAATAAAGCGATTGTGCCCCTGTCTATTGCTCAATAATTGCTGCGGCCTGATCCAATAAACGGGATGCCTTAAATTTGTAGAATCAATACTTTCCGGAGCGTCCAAACTGCTCCAAGATCGGACCGCATTTCCTGTCATGTCCATGATTTCTAATTTCACCTCGCTGTAAGTTTTCGGAAGAAAGTAATCAATGGCCGCTCCATCATGTGGGTTTTTACCTGTGGGTTCCTCTGGAGGCAAAGGTGTATCGCTGAACATGTTGTGCCTGACCCTTGTAGCCATAGTAGGCTCGGCCAAGAAAGGAGCCGATTTATCTATTTTGGTCAAACTACGGAGCGGACTTATATCATCCAAAATCCATATGGATCTTCCATGGGTCCCAATCACCAAATCACTTTCGTGAACCACTAAATCCCTAATAGAAGAAGCTGGCATATTGATCCTCAGTGATTGCCAATGATCGCCATCGTCTATGGTAAAAAACACCTCTTTTTCGGTGCCTGCGAAAAGCAAACCCTTTTGCTTTAAATCTTCTCGGATCACATTCACTGGCCCTCCCAATTCCATTCCATTCACTACTTCTTCCCAAGTCGCCCCTGCATCATGTGTTCTGAAAACATGCGGTTTCATATCATCCTTTCGGATGGAATTGACAGCGATATAGGCGGTTTGTTCATCAAAATGCCCCGCATCGATTTGTGAAATTTTATCCCATGCCTCCAATTGAGGTGGGGTCACGTTTTTCCAGGTCTTTCCTCCATCAATGGTCAGATGCACCAATCCGTCATCGGTGCCGGCCCATATGGTATTGCGATCAATAGGTGATGGGCCTAAGGCATAAATAATGGCCCGCTGAGGCATTGTCTTCATGCTTTCCGTTTTAAAATCTCCAATGCTCGAAGGTGGTTCGGGTTGTACTCGTGTTAAATCTGGACTGATTTGCTGCCATGAATTGCCCCCATCTAAGGTTTTCCAAAGTACATTTGTACCGAAAAGCAGCATGTTATCATCGGCTGGATGAAAAATCAAAGGCATTGTTCTTAAATAGCGGAAGTCACGTGAACGCAGTGCCTCCGGAGCTACGTTTTGAGATTGCCCTGTTTTCTTATTGAATTTTATGACCCTGCCTCCATAAATAATGTTGGGATCTTTGGGGTCTGGAGCTACGTAAGCGTATTCATCGGCACCCACACCCATAAAATCCCTGAAGGAAATTTGGCCACCATTGCCTCGGCTAGCGATACCAATCGCACCGCTTTCTTGCTGGCCACCATAGACCCAATACGGAAACTGATTATCTGTACTGACATGATAAAGCTGCGATGTAGGCTGATTGTACCAAGAACTCCAAGTTTTACCTGCATTAACCGTCACAACCGCACCTTGGTCTGCTGCAAAAATCATGATATCAGGCGAATTTGGATTGATCCAAATTCTGTGGTAATCATCTCCTCCAGGAGCTCCTTTGAACGAACTCCAAGTCAATCCGCCATCATAGGAACGATAAGCGGCAACATTGGCCACATACACTAAATCGGGGTTTTTAGGATGGACTTTGATTTCAGCAAAATCACTTCCTCTGCCCCAAAGTCTTCCATCTGTCGCAATTAGTTCCCAGTTTTCGCCTCCATCATCGCTACGATAAATACCCCCATTTTGACGTGCATCTACTGTGGCATAAATCCGCTGAGGACTACTCGGTGAGATGCCCACCCCAATCCTTCCAAGGCCATCCTTGGCCGTGGGCAGGCCATTTTCCAATTTCTTCCAAGTTGTACCTCCATCGGTTGACTTGTACAAACCACTATTAGGGCCGGAAAAAGACGCATTTTCCCAAGGCCCTTCTTGATGCTCCCACATATCGGCAAAAAGAATTTCAGGATTTGTAGGGTCAAATTCCACCTGAACAGCACCGGTATTATGATTGATGTACAAGACCTTTTCCCATGACTCGCCTCCATTTGCGGAACGAAAAATACCACGCATTTCATTGGCACCATAAGGATGGCCCAAACCTGCTACAAAGACAATATCAGGGTTTGTTGGGTGCACAATGACCCTTGCAATTTGTTGAATGTCATCCAAACCAATTTTCGACCATGATTTACCACCATCGGTAGATTTGAACATGCCATCGCCTACTGATAAGTCAGGCCGATGCAGACCTTCACCGGTTCCTACATAAATCACATTTGGATGGGATGGTGAAACCGCTAAATCTCCGATCGAGCCTGTAGGTGCATCATCAAAAATCGGATACCAAGTGCGCCCGAAATCATCGGTTTTCCATACTCCTCCATTATTGACCCCCATAAAAAACACGTTTGGTTGGTCTGGAATACCAACCGCACCTACCGTACGACCTGCTCTAAAAGGGCCAATCATACGGTATTTTAAATCTTGAAAAGCTGAGTTATCTACATTTTGACCAAGGCAAATGGTTGAGATCAGGAAAAATGCAAGTAAAAAAAAGGGACGCATAGGGTTAAATTATGATGGTTTGAAGCCTTCTAATTTAACCTTTTTTCAATTTGAAGTGGAGAATAATTTGACCTGCAAAGTGATCTACTTAATGATCACAAACTCAACCCTGCGATTAAGACCTCTACCGCTGTCGGTTGAATTTCGTCCAACTGGCTTTTCTGCACCATAACCAATTGTTTGGATCCTGTTGGCTTCAATTCCTTTGGAAATCATATATTCCTTGACCGCGTCTACCCTTTTGAGCGATAACTCCTTGAGCAGTTTTGGATTTCCACGGTTGTCAGTGTGCCCTTCTAATCTGATCTCCATTTCTGGATTTGCTTCCATCAGCGTGACTAAATCATCCAATTGTTCGAGTGAAACCGCTCGGTTGGCAAATTTGGCATTGCCTTCCTCAAAAAGCACATTTTCAATCTTCACCTTGGTACCAATCACTTTAGGAGTAAGTCTAAAGCCTTCTACTTGCCCATCCGTGCTGTCATCTCTTTGTGAAATGGCCGATGCCGTAAATGTCTCTTTGTAATTGAGATAACCTTCCGCCTGGATTTCTACTTTAACCACGCTTCCCTTCGGCATAGACACCAAAAACTTCTTCTCAATCGACTCAACTTCTGAGGTGTTGACCTCTACTTCGTTGCCATTGTAATTTAATTTCACCAATGCATCAATAGGCTTTTCCCAAAGTGCGTCCAAAACTTGCATAGTCAAAGTGACAACAGGAATGGAAGGTTCGAAGCTCTTTTTGAAAGTGTTAGAAGCCTGCGCTGCCTTCTGCACTTCGAGTTCAGCGGTTTCTAATTTTATGCTGAAAATATCACCAAAACCCTGGCTATTTTGGGTCGAAGAAAAATAAGCGATAGCTCCAGAGTTGGGTATAAAATAGCCCAATTCTGTGCCTTTGGTATTGATCGAAGCTCCCATGTTAATGGGCTGCTCCCAACTTGTCCAAGAGTTTCCTCTTCTGGTAGTTTTATACAGCTCTCTGCCTCCGGTAGTTTCTTGACCATTCGATGAGAAATAGAGGGTTTTCATGTCTCCTGCTAAAAATGGAGTCCACTCTTCTCCCAATGTGTTGATGGCAATTCCCATGTTTTCGGGTTGCGACCACGCTCCATTATCTTGCTTTAAGCTTACATACAAATCTTCATTGCCATAATTATCATAACCTTTAAATGAAAGCACCAAGACGGTTTCATCCGGAGAAATTGAGCCACTGAGGTATTCAGAAGCATTCGAGAAAAAACGAATATCGAGCCGCTGAGGGATCGACCAGTGATCTTTCACCCATTCCGACATAGATATTCCGCTTTGAATGGTGCCAGTGTTATCGCTGTAATTGATAAGGTAAATACGTTGGCCATCTGCGGAAAAGCCCACAATCCCATTCAGGCCTTTGTGGTTGATGGTGCTGCCTGCATGACGAGGTTCAGACCAGCCTAAACTGTCCTTTTCCGAATACCAAATATCACCTCGATCAATGACTCCACCTTCATTTTGAGGATGCCCCGAACGTACAAAATAGAGCCTTTTGCCATCAGGACTGAGCACAGGGTTTTGCTCGTCATAAGTAGAATTCACTTTATCCACAGCAACATGGGCTGACTTTTGCCCCACCAAGAAGCTGTTGGGAATAAAAAAAACAAACAGTAAGGTGTAGGTAATTCTTTTCAATATGATCAGTGTAGTGCTTTTCATGCCAGGCGAAAACCGAAAATTATTTACCCCTAAGTTAAGGGGTTTGGTTCACAAAGAGGCCTAAAAAACCATTGGTTTAACATTAATTAAGACGAGATAAGAAAATCAAACTACTTTAGCTTCTGCAGTTGGTCGAGTCTCATCCGCAGCGTTATTGCCTTTCCAAAAAGTGAGATACCGGAATTGATTACCACCAAAGCCAGTGTTCCCCACCAAAACCAATCTTGCCAATCTTTGGCCTCATACTTTCGGATCAGCGCTTCTCCACTCAAAGAAATCCCAAATCCAAGAAGCAAAAGCCCTGAGATGGCGTAGATCAACCAATCTCTTTTTAGTGTTTTGTAATTCTTCATGTCGTTCATATTTAAAAATAAAGCTCTTGGGCAAGCCTAAAAGTATTCGCATGGGCTTCCACTATATGGCTGATTTTCTCGGAATACCCTCCTCCCATACAGGCCGCCAAAGGAATTGCGTTGCGCTTGCATTGCTCTAATACCAACCTATCTCTTTGTTTGCATCCATTGATGGTCATGCCCAATCTTCCTAGTTTATCGGTTGCCAGTACATCCACCCCAGATTGATAAAAAATAAAGTCTGGTTCGACCTTTTCCAACAAAGCCTTCAGGTGAAAATCAAGTAAGGCAAGATAGTCATGGTCATCTGTGCCGTCCTTTAGACCAATGTCCAAATCAGATTTTTCTTTGTGCAAAGGGTAATTGGCCGCACCATGCATGCTAAAGGTAAAAACCCTAGGATCGTCTTGAAAAATTTGAGCCGTACCATTGCCTTGATGAACATCCAAATCCACCACCAAAATCTGTTTTACCAGCTTTTGATCAAGTAAGCCGTGTGCAGCAATGGCAATATCATTCAGCAAGCAAAAACCTTCTCCCCGATTGGTGAACGCGTGATGTGTTCCACCGGCTATGTTCATGGAAACGCCATGGACCAAAGCATATTGAGCTGCTTCTAAGGTGCCGCCCATAATTGTAATTTCGCGCTGCACCAATCGCTCAGACAAAGGAAAACCCGTTTTGCGCTCTTCCTTTCTTGATAATTGAAGTGTTTTTAGGCTATGCCAATAATCAGCATCATGTGTTCGTAACACCTGCGCTTCGGAAATAGCCATAGGCGAAAAGAGTTGTTCAGCCGTAATGGTGCCTTCATACAAAAGTTGTTCTGGCAAAAGGTTGTATTTCGCCATTGGAAACCGATGATTATCGGGCAAAGCATGGGCATAGATGTCGTTCCAGGCTATTTTTAACATGCCTATAAAAGCTTAAAGAGGCAATCTTGTTCAAAATTTTGAAAATTTCTAGCCTTTTTTCTTCGGCCTTGCTTTTACTTTTAAACTCCGAACTCCTAGTTTCATTTTATAGAACCCACCAATCAATACTGCTTTCAACAAGGTCAAAAAGTTATTAGATTGGATTAAGAATCTGATATTTCAGGATTGCAGCTATTTGAACCCGTAAAATTGAGGATATTGCAAATTCAGCAATTATTGTTCTTCACGATTTGATTGTAATTCCTAGGTTGCCGATCTTTCCAATTTATGCGTAGCAAGAAAAAAGCTGAAAAAACGAAAACAAATAATCCTAAGGACAAAAACCACTAATGCATTTACCATTATTACAAGACATCCTCATTCTGCTCGGCTTTTCGGTCGTGATTGTTTTTGCACTTCAAAAGTTCAAACTTCCTTCTATCATAGGATTTTTGTTAACTGGGGTGATCATAGGCCCTTATGGTTTTAGCCTTATCGATGCCGTGGAACAAGTAGAAATTCTATCTGAAATTGGAGTGATTCTGCTGCTCTTTGTTATCGGTATGGAGTTGTCGATCAAGCAGTTGATTTCTATTAAAAAGACCGTATTTATTGGAGGGTCATTGCAAGTGGGAGTTACGATTCTCATAGCCGGCCTTTCGTACTATTTTCTGGGAAATTCATGGAGTGAATCCGTTTTTGTTGGTTTTCTTTTCTCTCTTTCAAGTACTGCAATCGTCTTAAAAACGTTGCAAGACAGGCAACAAATCAGTGCCCCCCACGCCAGAAATGCGCTGGCCATTTTGATCTTTCAAGACATAATTGTGGTGCCAATGATGCTGGTTACCCCAATGATGGCGGGCGAATCAACAAATCTGGGATTAAGCATTCTGGCACTGGTGGTAAAGTCCATTATTGTAATCGCGATTACTTTTGTAGGTGCACGGTATGTCGTGCCAAAGTTGATGCATGCCATTGCCAAAACCAATAGCAAAGAACTTTTCTTGTTGGTGACAATAACGCTGTGCTTTGCGGTGGCTTTTCTCACATCCGAAGCCGGGCTTTCCTTGGCTTTAGGTGCTTTTATGGCAGGTTTGATTGTTTCAGAATCGGAATACAGCCACCAAGCCACAAGTATCATCCTACCGTTTAGAGAGCTTTTTACTAGTTTCTTTTTCGTTTCTGTAGGTATGCTGCTCGATTTGGAGTTTTTCTTGAGCAATATCCCAGTCATCTTGCTTTTGGTGCTGATCGTGTTTATCGTCAAATCATCCATTGCAGCAGGCGCTGTGGCTGTGCTCAAATACCCAACAAGAACGGTGCTCTTGACGGGGTTGGCGCTTTTTCAGGTGGGGGAATTTGCCTTTATCCTATCGAAAGTAGGCATTGAATACAATTTATTATCTGCCCAAACCAACCAGTATTTTTTATCCGTGTCCATTGTTTCAATGATTCTCACCCCTTTTGTAATCATTTTCTCAGAGCATATTACCGACAGGTTTATTGGGGTTTCAAAGAGACTAGGGCTTGACAGTACTTTGGTTTCGGCAAAAGACATGATTGAGATGAGCCATCACGAATTGGAGAACCATTTGGTGATCATTGGCTATGGCCTGAATGGAAGCAATTTGGCGAAGGCTGCCGCGGCAAGTAAAATCCCCTATGTCGTTATCGAGATGAACGCTGAAACCGTAAAGCGCGAAAAAGCTAAAGGTGTGCCGATCATTTTTGGTGATGCCACCCAAGACCACATCCTTGAAACTGTGCATGTTGCAAATGCCAGGGCGGCTGTTATTGCTATTTCAAACAACTTTGCTACCCATAGTATCATCAAAAATATCCGCTCTCATTCTGATTCACTCTATTTGGTGGTAAGGACAAGGTATGTGAAAGAAACATCCGAGTTAATCGCTTTAGGGGCCGATGAAGTCATTCCCGAAGAATTTGAAACCTCTGTACAAATCTTTACGCATGTCCTTCAGAATTTTCTTGTGCCAGAAGATGACATAGACGTTTTGGTGGACAAAGTAAGGGCAGATAATTATCAGCTATTTCAGGGTGAATTAAAACTGCCTAAGACTTACCGTCCAAACAATTTGGCAGACTTCAACATCACCTGTTTACGAATGTCAGCTGACAGTAATAGATTTTTAGGAAAGCCCCTGAAAGAATTGAGTCTTAGAGCAGAATTTGGCATCAATATCCTTGGCATTAAAAGAAGGGACGAAATGCTTGAGAGCATTCAACCAGAGGAAGTGTTGCGCCAAGGAGACATCGTTTACATTCAAGGAAGCCAAATTAACATTGAGCAGTTCCATAAATTGGTAAAGTGAGCCTTGCGTTAATCACTCGGTATTAGATGAAGGATCAATCCTCATCGTCATCATCTTCCATTTGGAAGGTGTAAAATGTGGCATCCAGCTCAAGCGCATCATTTTTAAAGTCTTCAATGAATTTCTCAATCACTTCGGGAGTCACTTTCTCGACATTCAAACCGATATCGAGACCGACACTTTCCTCTGAATTCTCGTCAATGTCAACATGCTCTTGCACCTTAACAGCCTCCTCTTCTTCCAATTCTTCCATTACCTCTGCCATATAGAGGCCAATTTCCTCTTCAAGGTCGCCTAGGGGTGCGATGTCACCATTTTCATCTTCTTCATAAGCAATAGAGCGATATTCCGGAAACCGTTTTGCAGCTTCGTGTTCAGCGATTTCATACATTTCGCTGGTATGTTGGATTTTCAAGGTGTATAAGGCAGCATCAAAAACCACTTCTTTGCCTTCATAATAACCCGTGAAAAGAAAATTCATGTAGTCATCAGAATTGTCTTCAGAATCAACTATTAGATAGGATTGGCCTGAATCTTTAATTTTCGCCTTTACGGCCTCTAAATCGGTGTGGTCAAAATCGGAGGTATTCATGAGATAAAATTGAAAATGTTGCGAAATAAAATTTGATCAAAACGAAAATTGGAACGCGTTAGCCTTTATAATTTAGGCTACTTAATTGATAAATCAAATGGTTGGTCTTAGTAGATTTTTAACTTGTTGTACTCGATCATCAAACTTATGTGGGTGATAGTCCACATTAGGATAAAGGATGGCCTTCAAATAAGCTGAAACCTCCTCTGAATGCTCGACTGTTCGGCTGGTATTCATGCCTACATATTTAAAGGTCGTCCACATCAAGGTTTTCAAATAGCTTTTGGAATCATCGAACATACAATATTCTACCACTAGCGTATTCTCATTAAACCATACCACTCTTGAATTAATTTTTACCCATTCACCCATATTGGCGGGTTTTAAATAGGCGATATGATGATTATAAACCACCCAAACCGCATCGTACGAAAGGATAAAATCCTTCATTTCAACTCCATAAATTTTGGGGACTTGATCTTCGCGGGCATTAAAGAAGTAGTCGAAGTATTTGGCATTGTTCAAATGCCTCAATGGGTCGCAATCCTGAAAACGGATGACAACCCTTGATTCAGTTTCTGTTGGATATTGTTTGTTGGGATCTAGGATAAACATTACAGATATCTTTCTTTCAAAATCATTATGTGATGGGCCGCATGCCCCACAACCATGCCCGCCAAGGCACGAACACTTACAGGGTTATTGCTGGCAGTACCAATTTTAAGGCTTTCTTCTTCTGAAATATTGTTAAAAAAGTGGATAGAACTTTCTCTAATGGCAATAAACTCGTTGATCAGACTATCGAAGCTTCTCAGGTTTTTTCTGGCGTTCAATTGATAATTATCTTGGTCCATGCCTGGTAAAGACTGCAAATCTCCCCTAGCGATGGCCAAAGCACGATAAGTAAAAATCCTTTCCACATCGTTGATGTGATTTAGCACTTCCTTGATGGTCCACTTCCCTTCGGCATAAGCATAGTTGGCCCTTTCTTCACCAATGGATTTAAAAAGCTCAGCTATTTCGACTTTCTGGGTGCTCAACTTCGACAAAAGATCTACCCCTTTGAGCTGGTCAATATAGGGCTGATAAAATGGGTTATACTCTCCCAGTTCGGGTAGTGCTATCATATTTCAAGTTAAAGGAAAATCTAAAAACTAAACAAGGAATTAATGCCTAAATCATGCTGCTCAGACCTCTCCAATCCAGGTGCTGTACATGATGTAGTTTTCTGGTGTTTTATCAATTACCTGTCGGAGTTTGGCGTCAATATCTTTGATCTTTTTGGCTGGGGTTCCTGCATAAAGTGAGTCTTCCTCCACAATGGTATTGGCCAAAACAACCGCCCCTGCAGCGATCATTGATCCCGTTTTGATCACGGCATTGTCCATTACAATCGCTCCCATGCCAATGAGCACATTATCTTCAACTATACAACCATGAACAATCGCATTATGCCCGATACTCACATTCTTGCCTAAAATGGTATTTGAGTGATTGAGTGTACCATGAATTACTGCTCCATCTTGGATATTGCAATTATCACCAATTTCGATTCGGCAAACATCGCCACGCACCACTGCATTGAACCAAACGCTACAATGATCTCCCATTTTTACATCGCCAATCACCGAGGCATTATCAGCCAAAAAACATGCTTCGCCAAAAATGGGCTTTAAACCCTTTGCAGCCTTAATTATTGCCATAAAATTAAATTATATGTATATACATTGAACTTTCATTGCATCAATGTAGTTTTGCAGACAAATTGAAACAATCCATCCCCTTTTGGGTTGTCAGGATGTTCAAATTTAGGAAAGCAATTAACAACAATTAATTAAATCAAAAATGAAAACTTTAAAATCAACTTTGGCTCTTTTGGCCCTAGTATTATTCGTGGCCTCATGTGGTGCAAAAGGTTCAACCGTTGAAACCTCTGATGCAAAAGAAGTTGCTAGCGCTGCAGAAGCAACTGCTCTGGCAGTAAATGTAGACAATAGCATCGTTACTTGGATTGGCAGCAAACCAGCTGGCAAGCACAATGGCACCATCGACATCTCTGCAGGAGAAATCAAAGTATCAGGTAATGAAATCGTTGCTGGTAATTTTGTGATTGACATCACTTCATTGAAAAGCCTTGACATTCCTGCTGACAACGAAAACAATGCAAAATTGGTAGGTCATTTAATGTCTGCAGATTTCTTTGATGCTGCTACCCACTCAACTGCGACTTTCGAAGTGACTTCAGTGGCTGTTTTCAATGCGGCTGATGTAGCAGCTGACAATGAGGAATTCAAAACTGACTTTGCTCCAGCAAAAATGAGCGAAATCATGGTGGCCAATCCTACTCACATGATCTCTGGTAACTTGACAATGAGAGGCACAACTAAAAACATCACTTTCCCAGCAAGCGTGTCGATCGCTGATGGTGTGATCAAGGCAGCAGCCAATTTTAACATTAACAGAACTGACTGGGGCTTAATGTACGGTGACGAAGCAAGTGCTGTAGACAAAGCAAAAGACCAATTTATTTATAACACTGTGAACGTTGGCTTCTCATTAGAAGCTGGTACTAGCGCCACTATGTAATTGAATAGAAATCTTAATTAGGGAAGGAAGCTCAAAAGGCTTCCTTTTTTATGGCTTATGCTTTCTTATCTTTGCGCCATTCAAAATCTACAGTTGGAGAAGGTCATTTTAGCGAATAAACCGGCATTTATAAAGCAAGCTCTGTATTGGGCAAATACTCATTCGCACTTCGCGTATTATGATTCCAATCAAATTGAATATCCGTATGATGGCTTTATGCATTGCATGGCCGTTGGTTCCAAAAGAGTACTCAATGAGGGTCAATCGCCATTTCGGACTCTTGCTGACTTTCACAAAAATGCTTGGCTCTTCGGTTATTTGGGCTACGACCTCAAAAACAGTATTGAAAAACTCCAAAGCAAAAATCAAGACCGATTAGGATTTCAAGACCTCTCCTTTTTCGAACCAGAGCATTTGTTGATTTTTGAAGGAGACGAGTTGATTATTCATTCTGAAAACACTTCGTTACTTCAAGAAATTGAAAACTTCAAGCCTATACAATTCAATAACAAGCTTTCAAAGCCAACAGAAAGTGTCAGTAAAGCGGAATACATAAATACTGTAAATAAGCTTCGCGAACATATTGAAGAAGGAGATTGTTACGAAATCAACTATTGCCAAGAGTTTCATGGTAGGCTTGATGAAGTCGACCCCATTCAACTTTACAGCGAGCTTAACGGGATTTCACCCAATCCTTTTTCAAGTCTTCAGAAGCACAATCAGCATTATATCATTTGTGCTTCGCCAGAAAGATTCTTAAAAAAAACAGGAAAGCAATTAATATCTCAGCCGATTAAAGGCACAAGGCCAAGAGATCCCAATCCTATTGAAGACCAAAGGTTGGCCAAAGAGCTCCGTTCGGATGAAAAAGAGTTGGCAGAAAATATGATGATTGTTGACCTTGTGAGAAATGACTTGGCCAGGTCTTCCGAAATTGGTTCAGTTAAGGTTGAAGAGATTTTTGGAATCTACTCTTTCCACCAAGTTCATCAAATGATTTCTACAATTGTCGCTGAGAAAAGAGATGATGTAAATTGGGCCGAAGCCATCAAAAACGCCTTCCCAATGGGCAGCATGACTGGCGCTCCTAAGGTAAAAGTGATGCAACTCATTGAGCGATATGAAAACACCAAGCGAGGACCATTTTCTGGTGCGGCAGGCTACATAACTCCAGATGGAAACTTCGATTTCAACGTTTTGATCAGAAGTCTCTTCTTGAACAAAGAGAAGAGCGTTTACTCATTTCAGGTAGGCAGCGCAATAACGTATGATTCCATTCCAGAAAATGAACATGACGAATGCATGGTAAAAGCCAAGGCGCTTTTTTCTTTGCTAAAGCGCTTTGAGACATAAAAAAAGGCCTTCAAGATTACTCCCAAAGGCCCTTCCATATAGTAGAAATATATCTATTGATTTACCGTGTTCTTGGTAATTGTTACTTTCCAGATTTTATTTGAAGCAGCCGAGTTGCCAGGGCCATATGTCCCAGGAGTCGCATCAAAAGCTTCAATTCCCCCATAAATATACCCAACATCTACACCCTGACCAGATTTGAAAGTTGCATTCGCATCAATTACCTCTGTAGTTTCACCATTCACTTTAGTGAAAACCACGTTCGCATTGGTATTGAAAATGAAAGCCGACTCCGCACCGTAAAATTTGTCGCTGTTAAAAATATTCTCTGAATCTAATTTTGGTGTACTCTTACCACTCTCAAGATCATACCTCACATGCATCAGGCTATTAGTGAACCCAGACAACATGCTCGTTTGCGCCTGACCTTGACCGTCACCAATACCACCTATGAGCAGCGTGTGTACAGTTGCTGTCGAAGCATCGTAGAATTCAATATCTGCGCAAGAATACACGTTCAAGTTACCTTGATCATACCCAGAATCGAACGTATAATAAGGACTTGCCGGAATTGGGTTTGATGATGAAAAAGCAGGATGGATATAGATGGCTGAATTCCAAGCCCTATTGTAGGTAGAATCAGGATTCTCATTTGGGGCAATGCCTTTTGACCCTGGCTGAAAAACACCTCCGTAAAAAGTTAAACCTTCTGTTAGATTCTTACTGGCATCATAAAATAGCGATGGAACAATCGGACCATCCCTTCTTCTGAAAACAGACTTGGCATCAGCAATAGAGTCTCCCAATTCACTTATAGCCACATCAGTAATAGGAGTCCCAACACTTATAGTCAAATCTATTGTACCAAGTATCGTGCTTAGCGTAAAAGGATAAACAGCATCTAAATATTGTTGCCCATTACTTGCTGCAGGTGCTGAGCTTCCAAAATTATGCCCACCAGATAGATAAAAAGTATCCCCCAATTTATACACTTCTCCACCTGTAGCAATAAGTTTTTCATTCCGACCAAAAGCAAACAATTCGTTCCAATTGATCTGATCCAAATTCTGATTCTTCACTAAATTGATCATTGAAGGAACATGGATCCTTGCTACTTGATTGAAGGTTTGATATTTACCCGAAACAGTATCAGCACCAATTGGTGTTCCATAGCCTCCAACTAAGTATAGAAAATCATCATCCTGTGTCACTTGTGGGTTGGTTGCTCTAAAAACAGTACCGTAATCAGCCAGTTTTGCGATGATCTGGGGAATCGCTTGCATTACATCTCCGGGTCCAGGATGTGCTGCATGATAAGCCTGCAACCTTTCAACCATTTCGCTCATCGACATGGTATATGGCGCTGCGTTAGATTCAATATTGTACACATAAAAAAGCTCATTGAAAGATGGAGGAACAAAAGATGTTGTAGAGTAATTAGAGTTACCGTTGATCTTATGTAAACCACCATTGTCGCTATCGCTATTAGTTCTACCCGCAAAGAGCAGAACATCCATTCCATTGACTCCATGCGCAAAGGACTGTAATGCAGGCGCATTATCCGCTTCAACTGGAGTGATGGTTACCGCATATTCTGGAATTAGTACAGCCTCATCTTTGGGGCTACAGGAGAAAAAAACAGCCGTCAATAAAACTATTATTGAACAGGCTAATGTTAATCGTTTCATAAAATTTTGGTTGATTTGTTAAAGTTAGGTCAAGTTAATGATAGACTAGGATGATTTAGTATAGTACATTAAAAATAATTTACCGTATTAGTATCCACTTGTCTAGCAAAAACTCAAAACAAATCTAAACCCATTTCAATGCTCCCTAATACCTCGTAAGTGGTATTCAGTCACTCCAATGATTGGAGTACAACAAATACTGATACCTGCAATGAGCCCTTCACCTCTGTAAACCATTAACTCCTTTGCTCAAAACACTTCGCTGCCAATCTGTCACTTCTTTGCCCAAAAAGCGTATATTTGCGGCCTAGAATTCAAGCAAAGGAGCGTTAGAAATCAATGGATAACTTTATTCAAGACCTAGACATACTCGATAGAAATAGCCAAGAGGCAATGGAAACCGTTCGCACTTCCAAAGAAGAGAATACTGGCAAAACCAAAAAGCTTTACATCGAAAGCTACGGATGCCAAATGAATTTCGCTGATAGTGAAATTGTAAGCTCTATCATGAAAGACAATGGCTATGATACCACATCTGAGTACGAACAAGCCGATGTTATTTTCCTCAATACCTGTTCAATTCGAGAAAAGGCAGAGCAAACTGTTCGCAAAAGGCTGTCTGATTTCAACAATGTTAAGAAGCGTAAGCCCGAATTGACCATTGGGGTTTTAGGCTGCATGGCCGAGAGATTAAAAGAGAAATTGCTTGAAGAAGAAAAATTAGTCGATGTAGTTGTCGGCCCTGATGCTTATAGAGACTTGCCAAAGTTAATAGAGTCTGCCGAAGAGGGACTAAAAGCTGTAAATACCTTCTTATCGCGTGAAGAAACTTATGCCGACATCTCCCCTGTTCGCTTAAATTCTAATGGCATTACAGCATTCATTTCAATAATGCGTGGTTGCGATAACATGTGCTCGTTCTGCGTTGTGCCTTTTACACGTGGAAGAGAAAGAAGTCGTGATCCTCACTCAATTTTAAAAGAAGCACAAGATCTTTTTGACCAAGGCTACAGAGAGGTTACGCTTTTGGGCCAGAATGTAGACAGCTACAAATGGTCGCCTGAAGAAAATAATAAAGCATGGTTAGAGAAAAAGGAAAAATCTGCTGAAGCGATTGAAGTCGTAAATTTTGCCAATCTGCTAGAGATGGTGGCACTGGTCTCTCCATTGTTGCGAATTCGTTTTTCAACTTCTCATCCTAAGGACATTACAGATGAGGTACTTTACACCATGAAAAAGTACGACAACATCTGCAAATACATTCATTTGCCAGCCCAAAGTGGAAATAGCCGAGTGCTGGATTTAATGAACAGGACTTATGATAGGGAATGGTACATCAATCGTGTGGACGCTATAAGACGTATTTTAGGCGAAGAATGCGGGATTTCATCTGATATGATCGCAGGTTTCTGCTCGGAGACTGAAGAGGAACATCAAGACACTTTAACACTAATGGACTATGTGCAATACGACTTTTCCTACATGTTTTTCTATTCTGAAAGACCTGGAACTTTAGCTGCAAAGAAATTTGAAGATGACATTCCTTTAGATGTCAAGAAAAGAAGGCTCCAAGAGATCATCAATAAGCAGCAAGCCATGTCTTTGAGCAGAAATAAACTTGATCTTGGAAAGGTACATCAGGTTTTGGTAGAAGGTACCTCAAAACGATCAGAGGAACAGTTGCAAGGCAGAAATACGGCCAATAAAGTAGTCATTTTTGATCGAGGTAGTCATAAAAAAGGGGATTACGTAAATGTGCTAGTGCATGATTGCACCACCGCCACATTATTTGGAGAAGTAGTTGAATCTTAATCCAACAAAGAACATTGAATAACAGCGAAATACTAAGCATAAAGCAAAGATTTGGGATCATAGGGAACAGCCCTCAGCTCAATCGCGCCATACAAATTGCCTCGCAAGTGGCACCAACCGACATGACCGTTTTGATCAACGGTGAAAGCGGTAGCGGAAAGGAATCATTTTCAAAAATCATTCATCAACTCAGCCCACGAAAACATGGCAAATTCATCGCCATCAACTGTGGTGCAATTCCTGAAGGCACAATTGATTCAGAATTATTCGGGCATGAGAAAGGATCGTTCACTGGTGCTTATGACGCCCGAAAAGGATATTTCGAGGTTACCGATGGCGGCACCATCTTCTTAGACGAAATCGGTGAAATGCCAATGTCTACCCAAGCAAGATTACTCAGAGTGCTTGAAAATGGCGAGTTCATTAAAGTAGGCTCATCCAAAGTGCAAAAAACTGATGTACGCGTTGTCGCGGCAACGAATGTAGATTTGTTGAATGCAGTAGATAAAGGAAAATTCAGAGAAGACCTTTATTACAGATTGAGTACTGTTCCGATTTCAGTTCCCCCTTTAAGAGATAGAGGAACAGATGTTGATCTATTGTTCAGAAAATTCGCATCAGATTTTGCTGAAAAGTATCGGGTAGATTCCATCCGCTTGGATGATGCCGCAAAAAATATCCTTTTGCGCTATAATTTTCCTGGTAATATTCGCCAGCTGAAGAATTTAGTAGAACAAATTTCGGCATTAGAAATGGATCGGCAGGTAAGTGCGGAAACTTTGGTCAAATATTTGCCCCAGAACAGATCGAACTTACCAGCCTTGTACAAAAGCACCGATGCTCAAGGTGCTGAAAATCTCAATGAAAGAGACTTATTGTACAAAGTGTTGTTCGACATGAAAAAAGACATGACCGAATTAAAAAAACTAGTGCACGATATCTTAGAGTCTGGCGATATTAAAGAAAGTGCCATCAGGGATCATCCTAATCTATTCAGGAACATTGATGATAGCTTATCTTCTGTAGTGAACAGCACAAGTGACACTTCATTAAGCGACTCCTACTACTTAGAACCCAAACCCATTGAGTTTGCGGACGACTACGAGGATGACAAAGTCGAAGACATTTCGCATGAAATGGAGGACGAATCATTGTCGATTGAAAAGAAAGAAAAGGAATTGATCATTAAGGCGTTGAAGAAAAACAACAATAAGCGAAAGTATGCAGCCAAAGACCTGGGTATTTCTGAACGAACGCTTTACCGCAAAATCAAAGAATATGAAATTGAGTAAGCTTTTTGCTTCTGCCCTTTTGATGATATTGGTCACCGTTATGGGCTGCAGTCATTATGGTTTTAGCGGAGCTTCTATTGATTATAATGTAACAAGAACGCTCTCGATCACCAATTTCTTTAATGATTCCCCCGGTGGCTTGCCTAATATGGGTCAGCTTTTTACTGAAAAGTTGAAAGACTATTTTCAAAGAAATACCAAACTAGAACTCGTTCCGAACAATGGCGACCTACAATTTGAGGGTTCAATTGTCGACTATCAAGTCAGGCCTCAGGCCATTGTTTCTTCGGGCAGTAGAAATGTGTCCGATCAATCAGGACTAATGAGGGTCACCATTTTTGTCGAGGTTGGCTTTACCAATCAAGCAAAAGACACAGACAATTTTCAGCGTAGATTCAGCTTCTATGCGGATTATGATCCTCAAGCCACTACCCTAAACGCAGTAGAATCTCAGTTAGTCGAAGAAATTTTCGACCAAATTATTTTCGATATATTCCAAGCCTCGGTTGCCCAATGGTAATTTTCGAGCTATTTTAGATGTTTCAAAACCACAATAAGTGAACAAAGAACGATTTAATCATTTACTAAGTCATCTGAATGATGTCACCAATGAGGACATTAAATCGCTCAACGAACTACGAAAAAAGTATCCCTTTTTTCAGACCCCTTATGTAATCGTAGCCAAGGCATTGAAGGAGTTGGACCATCCAAAAACGGATGCTTTCATAAAAAAAGCCGCTATCTATTCCCCAGATAGGGCACACTTGAAAAAAATCATCACAGGTGAACTCGTTTTTGACCAAGTAGAAACAAAAGAAATTCAAGTCGACAAATCTGAAAGCAAAAAAGAGAAAGCAGAAGTACCAAAGTCTGACGCTGTCCAACCATCCGAAGCAATAATTACCCCTCCCACTGTCGAGGTAAAGGTTGAAGTACAAGCGAAGGCAAATGAAATAACTAAAGACCAAGAAGCAGTTTTGGTAAAAGCACCCATGGATTCATCCACGCTTGTAAAACCAAATCAGCAAAAGGCTTTTGAAAAAACTGCTCCTTCGAAACTGGGTAAAACCGACCAAATTACAGAGTTAGAAAAGGATTTGATTGAAATAAGGGAGAGAAAACAGCGATTGGCCAAAATGCTCAACCAACAAGAAGACGATGTTGAACAAACCAAAAGCAGCAAAAAAAAGACCAGTAAATCTCAGGTAGAACTCATTGAAAAGTTCATCCAAAACGAACCCCAATTCGGCAAGCCAAAAGAGTCAGGTCAAGATTCCGAATACCTTCAAGAAGATCTTGCCACTAAAAAATTAAAGTACCAAGATGAGTTCGCTACAGAAACATTAGCCGCTTTACTCTTCAAACAAAAGAAATATGAAAGGGCTTTGGATATTTATGAAAAGCTAAGTTTGAAGTTTCCTGAAAAAAGAACTTACTTTGCGCTCCAAATTCAAAAAATAAAGGAATCACAGCATGTTTAAGTTATTAATTATCCTTGCCATCATTGTTGCCGTTTTATTGATCCTTATCGTATTGGTTCAAAATTCTAAAGGCGGTGGACTTTCTAGTCAATTTGGTGGCTCTGGTGCTAACCAAGTAATTGGTGTAAAAAAGACAACAGATTTATTGGAGAAAGTTACTTGGGGTTTTGCCATAGCACTTTTGGCGCTCAGTTTAGCCTCGGGAGTGATGGTAGATAGCGGCAATAGCTTCTCGACTAATCCCAATATAGACAGGGCTTTGCAGCAGCAACCTGTTCAACAAAGCGCTCCAGCAGATACTGGTTTAGAAAACCTTACTGTACCTGCGGATTCAACCAAATAAGCATACTTCACTTAAAGAATATAAGGCTGTCGATGACAGCCTTTTTTGTTGCTAAAAGATTGAAAACAATAATCTCGAAATTTCCGATGCTTAATTTTACTTTTGGCAACATCATTGTAAACTATACTTTAATGATTCCGTCAATACACTATTTAACCCCAATAAGTAAACCGTAAAAGGACAATTATGAATAAACTCAAATTATTATGCTTAGGGCTGTTGGTTACCGCTCAAGTATGGGCAACCAATCCCTACAAATACATCATCGACTTGACAAGAGTATCAGATGATAAAGTCTTGGTTGAGCTCGCTCCCCCAAAAATCAAACAATCAGAAATCATCTTTTATCTTCCTAAAATCATTCCTGGCACCTATGCCATTGCCGATTATGGCAGAATGGTTTCTGATTTCAAAGCCTTCGATAAAAAGGGAAATGCCTTAGAAGTAACTCGAATTGATAACAATTCATGGTCAATCAGTAATGCCAATAAAATAGCGCGAATTAGCTATTTGGTAGATGACACCTACGATAACCCTAAGCCTGGACCAGAAATTTTTCAGCCTGCCGGAACCAACATTGATGAAGGAAAAAACTTCTTGCTCAATAATAGCGGCTTCTTTGGCTATTTTGAAGGAATGAAGAACGAAGAGTTCGAAATTAATGTGATTCGTGCTAAGGAGTTTTATGGTGCCACGGGTTTAAAACCTGAAGGTGTTGATACAAAACTTAAAGGAGCCTTAAAAAAGGAAGGCTTTGTTCAGGCAGACGAAAACAGCACCGTGGATATTTTTAAGGTATCTAACTACGACCGTTTAGTGGATTCTCCATTGATGTACAGTTTGCCAGATACTGCTGTTGTTAAAGTTGCCAACACAGAAGTACTTGTGGCGAGCTACTCCCCTAACAAAAAAGTAACTGCCAAGGAAATTGCAGCGAGTATTTCTGAAGTGCTAGCTGCGCAAAGCAAATTTCTGGGAGGAAAATTGCCTGTAGAAAAGTATGCTTTTATATTTTACTTTACTGATAAGCCAGTCGTTTCTTTCGGGGCATTGGAGCACTCTTTCAGTTCATTGTACTTTATGCCTGAAGCCACTATTGCACAAATGAATCAGCAACTGAGGGATTTTGCGGCACATGAGTTTTTCCATATCGTAACTCCTTTGACAATCCATTCAGAAGAAATCGGAACCTTCGATTTTAACGACCCAAAAATGTCGCGCCATCTTTGGTTGTATGAAGGAATGACAGAATATTTTGCTGGCAGTGTACAAGTAAAATACGGCTTAATTACTCCAGAAGAGTATTTAGTTATGCTGCAAGAGAAGATTTTGATCTCGTCACAATTCAAAGATGAGCTTCCTTTTACTCAATTAAGTCTTGGCGCTTTAGATGAATATGCAGATCAATACTATAATGTTTATCAAAAAGGCGCCTTAATTGGGATGGCATTGGACATTAAGCTCAGAGAATTATCGAATGGTGCATACGGTGTGCAAGACATGATGAAAGGGCTTTCTGAGAAATATGGCATGGAGAAATCCTTTAAAGATGAATTGCTATTTGATGAGATCACGGCAATGACTTATCCTGAAATTGGTGAATTCCTTTCCACTTATGTAGGTGGAACCACTCCTCTGCCATATGAAGAAATATTCGAGAAAGTCGGGGTGAAAATGCTCTCTGATGGCACCAAAAAACAGTATTCGCTTATCATAAGTCAGCAAAGCATCGCAGTTGCAGAATACAATGGTAAACGCTTATTGGCCATTGGTAATGCAGAAGCATTGGACGAAATGGGCAAATCATTAGAACTACAAAGTGGTGATATCCTTTTGAAAATGAACGGTGATGAATTCCCGGAACTTGGTCCAGAGATCAATAACTTTATGGGTGGACAATTTCAAAAAATCCCAACCCTAGACACCTTAACCGTTACGGTCGTAAGAAATGTTGACGGGGAGCAAAAAGAAATCACGCTATCTGCTCCAAACAAGCAAATTGATGTACCGATTGCACTTTCCCTTGCCTTTAATGAAAACGCGACACCAGCACAATTGAAGCTTAGAGAATTTTGGTTAACCCCTAAAAACTAATATCAAATCGTATTGGATTTATTTATTTTAAAGTCAAAAAAGAGGCTGCCCTTTCAGGCAGCCTCTTTTATAAATATCTTATGAGTTATGGATTGGCCTTGCAGCTATATCCCCTACAACTTCAAACTCAACTCAATCTTAAGTTCGTCTTGGACCTTGATTAATCCGAAGAGTTTTTTGGGTGGACTTAGCTCGAAGTAATCGAGCGAGATGGTGATTTCTGAGTAAAGTACTTCTCCTGTTTCTCCAGGGGTTAGGGTAAAAGGAATTCTTTCCATCTTCATTTCTTTACCAGTGAGTTTGATCCAAATATCACCATAGTATTGCTGACCAACTCTTTTAAAATCATCGAGGCGTACTTCAATAGATGGGTATTCTTCGTACCTAAGGGTCTTTCCAAAATCTCTTTCCAGCATTCTATTGCCACAATCAAACGAGGCCACTGGAATGAACAACTCCATAAGCGATTCGGCATTGGCGATTTTTGAGAGACTTACGGTATCCTGATCATGGCCGTTTTGATAAGTGCAAGAAAACCTCCCGAAAGAGGTTTTGCCCTTAATAAGGACTGTTTTCCCCATCACCACTAGGTATTCTTGCCCAGTTAATGCGATAGAGGAAAACAATCCTAAAGCTATAATGATGATCAGTTTCTGCATTCAGTTAAAAGCTTGTGTTTTTAAAATTATCATGAAATCCAATCATTACCATTTTCATTAGAAACTAATTGCTGCTTCTAACACTACTCCATTAAACTTTCCATCTTGGAATCTGCTTCCAGTAAAACCACCTCCAGAATACTCTTGGTTTACATATTCAAGTTTTAACAAAACATTGTTGGTCATGAACCAGCCACCACCAATGTTCGTTCTGCTGATATCATTGGTAAGGGCTATATCGGTTTTTTCTCCACTCACGCTGTTGTATCTACCACCAAGGTACCATTGTTCGTTCATTCCGAATCTGTAAAGTCCTTCAAGACCCACCTGAGAGTAGCTTCCACCTACGGCATCGTTACCGTTGTTGACGAACTCCATCAACCCAAAGAATTCTAATCCTTTAAACTTAATGAATGGGTTAATTTGAACTGAAGTGTGATAAGCGAAACCAGGGTTGAATCTTGGATCGAAGTCTGTTCCCCCATTGGCTACTGTTGCGAGTGTGCTGTAGTATCTACCTCCTGCTCGATCGCCTCCAAAGATATAATCCCTAGTGCTTTTGTCAGAGCTTGAGTACAATGAACCTGTCAATCTAAGTCTTAAATCATCGTTCATTTGTTTATCGAAACCTACTTTGCTGTAGAAAACAAAACCATTGTCGCCTTTGATAGGGCTTTGATTTAATCTACCGTTAGTTACACCCGCCACAAGAATAAAATCAGAAGGTAACAATGTTACTTCAAAGAAAGGCTCTGTAGTAAATGCATCCATGATATAGTTACTTACAAATGGGTTGTAAATGGTCATGGCGTTATCAGATCTTCTGAATTGTGCATCACCATAGTTGATCTAGTCCATACCTACTCTGAAAGTCGCTATTTTCATGAATTCTGATAGAAAGCCTTCTTTGATAAAATCAAGCTTGTCAATTTGGAGATACCCACCTTTCACATAAGATTCTGTGTGGTGACGTGATGATAAGTAAGTTCTTAAGTGTAAACGCATACCATCGGCCAATTGCACATCAAGGTTCAAGTTAGCGGTAGGCAAACTAAAGTTAGATGCTAAATCCACAAGAGGATCACCAACAATAGAATTCTCGTGGCTCAAACCTTGGAATTGAAGTGCAAAATCGCCTCCTACTCTTACGTTAATCCCATTAAAAACAACCGTATCGGTTTTTGAGGTTTCAAATACGTTTACCCCTTTTTTGCCTGCTTGCCTGCTGTATTGCAAGGGCGAACGGAAATCTACTTGAGCAAAACTCATAACACTGCTCAATAGCAACAGTACTAAAAATGGAAGTTTAAAATTTTTCATGATTTTATTGGTTTTGGTTTTTGAATGTTAGTTTGAATTCTACGGTGACATCATCACCTGTTTTGATCGTTCCCATCAATGCGGTTGGCGGATCGACTTTGAAATCGGTAAGTTTAAAGGCTGAGGTTCCAGAGACTGTGATTGATCCCGCTCCCTGAGTGGTCTCCACATCAAAACTGACTGGTTTCGTAAAACCCGCAATGGTAAGATTTCCTGTGACAATCCCCTTACCCCCTTGTTTTGCTTCGAAAGCAGATAACTTAAATGATATCCATTCGAATTCCTTGGTTTTAAGGGCCTTATAGGCATTTTTGTCCATTCCGTTCTTGCCACTTTTTAGGCTTTCTGCTTTGAACTTAACTTCAGCCATTTGGATGTTCACCGTGCCATCGGCCTGAATCAATTGACACTCGCCCTGTCCATCCATGGCTTCCATATGCCAATCATGAAGTGAGGAAGTGCCCTTCACTACAAAATGCTGATCAGATTTAATCAATTCGTAGTGCTCCTGAGCGCTCAAAACATTATATGACAATGCCATAAGCATGACGAGCATGAGTTGTTTTGTGAATTTTATAGTAGTGTTCACCTTCATAGTTTTAGGTTTTAATAACATATCAAAGGTGTAGGATAAAAACTGGTCAATGTTTGATGTGCATCAACTCAAGTGGTGACTTTTGAACACTTTAAAACATGACCTAGGTCATAAATATGAAGCCCAGAACTTATCCAAAACAGGTTTTAAATTGAATTCCAGCCAATTAAAAACTGCACGCCCTCTTGTAAGCGCATTGAATTCACGGGTATTTTTTAACTTCCTTCAAACTTTTTAAAGTACCACTTCATCATAAGTGCGGAATAGGAAATAAAATGAAGGAAATCAACTTTATGCCACAAACCGACTTTTTGATTTCAGCAGCCAGAGATGGCGATTCAATTGCATTGAATCAATTAGTAAAACAGTGGTATAAACGCATTTATAACTTTGCTTTCAAGTATTTCGGTGACCATGACCAGGCCATGGAAGTATGTCAAAAGACCTTCATTTCAATGAATAAGAACCTAGGTTCGCTTAAAGAAGACGCTCGGTTTAAATCATGGCTGTACCGAATCGCGGCTAACTATTGCCACGAAGAAGCGAGACGACAAAAGAGCAAATGGATTTTTCCATTCATGAAAATTGAATCGAAGAATGATAAAAGTTTTATTGACAGCACCCAAACTACGAATAGAGCTGATGACCCAGAAAAGGAATTAGGCAACTCAGAACTTAAAGTGCTTTTGAAAAAGGCATTGGGGCAATTGCCGGAAGAGCAAAGAATGGTGGTGATTATGAAAGAATATGAGGGACTGAAAATTAGGGAAATTGCTGAAGCAATGGACATTTCAGAAAATACCGTGAAATCGAGATTGTACTATGCGCTCGGTTCATTAAAGAAATTATTAGAGCAATGGAATATCAACAAAGAAACTATCCATTATGAGCTATAAACCAACAAATGAAGAATTGATGGCCTATCTCTACGATGAGATTGAGCCAGATTTAAAGGTTCAGATTGAAGCTTATTTAAAAGAGAACCCTAAAGCCAAAGAAGAACTAGAAGCTTTGGAAAGCACTCGTCTGATCTTTTCAGATTTAGAAGATGAAGTTTTACCCAATAACATTCCATTATTGATTCCGCAAGGCAATAGTGAGTGGTTGTATTGGAGAAAGTATGTGGCAATTGCGGCTACTCTCCTATTGTTGATCACTTTTGGTTGGCTTTCTGGCTTCAATGTACAGTCTAACGAAAATGGATTTCAAGTTGCTTTTGGCGAAATCAAAAATGGACTGACCGAACAACAAGTGGCTGATTTGATCAATCAAGACAGGCAACTTATGTTCGATTATATGTCGAATCGCTTAAAGTCTGTCGAAGATAGCCTTGGGTATGAAATGCAAACACTTCAGGCCAATTATAACAGTCAAGAGGTAGTAAGAAACATCTTCAATCAAGAAAAAGAAGCACTGCTACAGCAGATGACAAACTTAAACGACAAGCTAACTGGTAACTATCGTGATGTTCTCAAAGAAATTGTGGTCAGCTTTTCAAACAATTGGGACAACCAGCGCATCGAAGATTTAAGAAACATTCAAGCAGCCTTTAGCAACCTTGAAGACGCAACCATAACAAGACAATTCAATATGGAAGATGCTTTAAATATCCTTTCTGAGAAAGTCGACATTATCGCTGCCAATACTCGAAACCCAAACAACAAATAAAATGGTCAAAAACTCAAAATACCTAGTCTTGCTAATTTGCCTTATGGTCGGCATTAAAATGCAGGCACAAATCAAAACTGAGGGCTTCAGCCCAATTAAGCGCGACATGGAAATCACTAGGGTGACTTTCGAAAACTACCTAAAAAAGTATGACGAAGCACCATTGCTTAATAACATCCGAGGAACTGAAGCCACTTATACCGAAGGTAAGGGCGTAGAAATAACGGTTGAAGCCCCCAATGCTGAAATTCTAATGAATACCCAGTTCAATAACTTCAAAATGGGAGATGATGAAATTTTGGACACTTTTTATACTGAAGAAATCATCAATCTGCAGCAGAAGCGACTCGAAATGGCGATTTCAAAGTTTGTGGTTGAATTTCGCTCTTATCTGCCAAAACTAAAGCCGAACGAAACCTTCGCCATAGTGCTCAATATCGCTGATGCAAAAAGGACTTTCAATGGAAAGGAAAAAGCACTAAGCCCAAAATCGGGATCGAGGGCTTATCACCTAAGCGTAAAAATTAAAATGAGCGATTTATATGCGCTTGATAATGGCGAATTGAATGAAACTCAATTTTCAGAAAGAATTTTAATCGAAAAAAAATAACACTCAAATATCAAAATCATGAAAATGAAAACAACAATCAAAGGACTCGCTTTAGCATTTACAATAATGTTTAGCAGTACAGTAAATGCTCAAAGGTTTGTAGACAATACGCCAACTGTAGTTAGTGGATTTGGACTTACTTCTAGAGACCAAGACTTATCCAAACTACCGAAAATGGACAGAGACATTGTGATTCTGCAAAACGTACTGAACGATTTATTCAAAGGATCCAGAGAAGGCGTATTTTATTCCTCTCGCGGGGCAAAAGGAATGTACATTGCTGGCAAAGGCGTGTTTTTCAGCATAAATTATGGCAATTCTATGGAAGTTATTTTCGCTGACGCTGCAAAAGCAAATGAGGAAAAGGACGCGGAGATAGACGAAAAAGTGCTTCTGAAAGAAAAAGAGGACGAAATTAAATCTTTATCGCAGGATTTTCTCGTGAATTATGGTAGCATCCTGTCCGAGTTAAAGGACAATGAGCAAGTGATTCTTAATGTTAATTATTCGACTGGAAAGGGCAATTCCATAAGAAATACTGCAAACGGAACTGTTAGCTATTTTACAACTTCAGGCAAAGACAATTCAAAACGAATGGTAAGCTCTATATCAGCTAAAGAACTCAAGGATTTCTTGAGTGGAAAACTGAGCATGGAAGCTGCCACGGCTAAGATTACCAGCAAGGTTTCTGCTGATGAAGATAATGAAGCCAATGACACCAAAATCATGGCAGGTATTTTAGACGATGTCCTTCAATCTACTTTTGATGGTACATTTAGAAAAAATAGTCGTACCACTTGGACCTACTTTGAAGGGTTTGGTGTAATGTATGAAATGAGTCTATTTTCTGACTTGAAAAATAGATTAGCAATATCTTATGATCGTCTTAGCAGGACTGATAAGTCTGAGCAAGATCGAAGAAACGAAGAAAAGTTAAATGAGGAAGAAGCTATCTATGATAAGAAAATAGAAGAGAATTTTGAAAAGCTTATTGATTTGGCAAAAGAAAGCCTTGTGACATATGGCCGCACTTTAAGAAGTGTAAAAAGCGATGAGGTGATTATCCTTAACATGAATTTCAACACTGGTTTTAGACAAACCTCAATACCAGCAGCCGTTCGTATTCAAGTAAACAAAAGCCAAATTGAGGCCTTTAGTAAAGGATCCATAAGTCTAGAGCAACTTAAAAAGGAGATTGATATTAAAAGATTAAGTTCAAGCACTAACAATTCAGAGGTACATTATTTTCCCGCATCACCTTCAGAAGTATTCGATGTGGCTCCTGTTAGAGCAACAGGCAGAGTTAAAGGGCAGAATTAATTCCTAGTCTGATTTAATCAATGAAATACCCTGCTGGTCACAGGGTATTTCTTTTTCTAGCCATTCAAACGCACAAAATTCAATTCGAGAACAAGAGCTTCTTTCCTCAAGAAAAAATCATCATATTCATAAAAATTACAAACCATTTTTATGAAAAAGATCATACGTTACGTTCTGCTGTTTTTACTTTTTGCATTTGTCGTTATTCAATTCATTAATCGACCCGAAAAAATTAGCGAGCCGGTAACAGATACCGACATTATTCTAGCACTCAATGTCGATCAAGAAATCAGTGAAATGCTGAAAAGCGCATGTTACGATTGCCATTCCAACCAACCGCGCTATCCTTGGTATGCCTCTGTTGCCCCGATCAATTGGTGGATTAGTGATCATATCGAAGAAGGCAGAGGTGAACTTAACTTCTCGCTTTGGTCTACCTTTTCGGCACGCAAGCGCGACCATAAATTAGAAGAAGTAATTGAATTGGTTGAAGCCAGAGAAATGCCATTGCCTAACTACGTGCCTTTGCACAAGGAAGCCGATCTTTCTGATGAACAAATTGCAGCCTTAGTAAAGTGGGCAAAATCAGTCAGAGCGGATATCGCCAACGAACCTGCCAGCGAGTAATGAAAAAAATGCTAGACAAGGACTTCCCAAAGTCCTATGTTTAGCATCTAATATCTCAAAGTCTAATTCCCTGACTTCTCTTTTATCAAGCTACTGCCCTCTCCTTTTACTTGATTAGGATTTTCATCAACCAAGTCATAGCGCAACGTTCTTCCTTTCAATGTGGCAGGAAGACCTTCTGCCATCCATTCTGGCATTGGCGCATCCTTCAAAAAGTGATCAAAGAATTGTCCCATTCGCACGGAAAGGTCCTTTCTATTTTTACGTTTGGTCAAATTATGGTCTTCACCATTGTATACCACCATCCAAGCAGGTTTCTCTAATCTTCGCAAAGCCATATAAAACTCAATGCCTTGGTACCAAGGTACCGCACCATCAGCATCGTTGTGCATGATGAACAGAGGTGTGGTGATTTCATCGGCCCTGAATAAAGGCGAGTTGTCGATGTAACGTGTTGGAGTCTCCCATAAAGTTCCGCCCAATCTGCTTTGTGTTTTTTCGTATTGGAACATACGGCTCATTCCGCTTCCCCAACGCACACCGCCATAGGCAGAAGTCATATTTACCACAGGTGCACCAGCACCTGCAGCGGCAAACATATCGGTTTTGGTAACCAAGTAAGCCACTTGATAGCCACCCCAGCTTTGTCCCTGAATGGCCATTTTAGATTTATCCACAAAACCCATATTCACAACGGCATTGGTTGCTGGAATGATGTGGTTGTAAGCACTTGGCCCAGGATAACCCAATTCATATTTAATATCTGGCACTAGCACCAAGTAGTCGTTGCTCACAAAATATGGTATGTTCACTGTACTTGCGCTTGGCGCTGGGCTTGGGTGACTATGGAAACTGTCTGATCTTCTTTCATAGAAATACACGATCATTGGATACTTCTTATTTGGGTCAAAATTCTCTGGCTTATAAAGAATGGCCTGCATCCTTTCTCCATCCTCGAACGAATTGAATTCAATGAGATCAGCAGTTCCCCAGTTGTATGGATCTTCCTGAGCATCAAGGTCTGTCAACTTCTTTAACCCATTCATTTTGTAGCTGTTTGCCGCATATAAATCTGGGTATTCCGTATAAGTTGACTTAGTAATCAACACACGGTCTGCATTTTTGGCCTTGATCAAACGACCAAAACTTACATCTTCCATAAGCACTTTTGAAGGATCGGCTGCTTTCGAAAAGTTGGTGGTATAGAAACCGTCTTGTTTTGTCCATTCGTGAAAAGCGCTGAGCAAAACTTCATCTTTCATAGAAACAGTTCTCTCTTCGGGGTCCAATCGCTGATAACGGAAAGTGGTTCTGTTCTTTCTTCCAAAGGCATTTGTCATGTTCACTGGAGCAGTTTTGCCTTTGGGATCGAACTTCCAAATGTCGTAACGATCATAAATCAAGAAAGCAGCATCTTTATCACTCCAACCAGCAGAACCATAAGAACCTGGAAGAGATGGTGAATCGTGTAACTCATCTGCGAAACTCACGTCCATGCCTTCAGTAATATTTCTGATTGCAGAAGTGGCAACATCCATAACAAACCAGTCTTCTTTTTCGCCATCATACCATGTCAAATAATTGCCTCCAGGTGAAAGTGACGCAAAACCTTGATTTGCTTCAAGTAAAAGGGTCGCTTGACCAGTAGCCGCATTTACTTTATAATAGTCCCTAGGGATTTGCGTATCCCAAGTCATTTGAACTCTATAGGCTTGATCGTTCATGGCAACCAAGAAATCCCTATCAGTTCTTGTATCAATTGACACATTCTCTAATTGCATATTGCCCAATTGAGTGAACTTCATTGATTTTGTATCTAGCATCGCATCGTAAGAGCGGTTTTTATCCCGGTTCACATTCAGTTTTTGCATGGGTTGAATGTATGGATCGTTGTAGGACCAAACATCCACATCTGGTTTTTCATCATCTAGCAGCGTAGTATCCGCTTCGTAATCATATTTGAAAGGGCGTGGGACCGTACCGAAATATAAGCGCTTACCACTTTCAGAAAACCTTGGATTACTATTCTCACTCACCATCCAGTTTTCGGGCAAACCAGCGGTGGTTGTATCCGCAACGATTTTGGCAGCATCAGCTCCAGCTTTCCAGTACATCAAACCGAAGTATTTATCATCGGCCTTTTCTCCAGAATTTGTGGCAAAAAACGCTAACTGTTCTCCTGCTTCATCCACTGTCATTTTCTTATAATCCTTCATGCCTTCGTTCAAAGTCATCAACTTGGCATCTTTTGTTTGAAAAGCATATACCCCAGCTGGGTTTAAAGAATCTGCTTCATCTTTCTCGAAAAAGAGATAATTACCCTTTTTAGCCATTTGGTACTCGGTAACCCCAGCGAATCTGTGTTCATTGCCATTGGTCATGTTGAACAACACTAACTCAGTACCCTTCGATTTGGATTTGGGCTTTTTCTCTTCCTTTTTCTCTTCTGCGCCTTCTTCGCTCTTTTCTTCCTTTTTAGCTTTTTCCTCTAGCGGTTTTTCGTGCAAATAGGCAACCCATTGTTCCGACTCATCAGGCAATTGAAAATTCTTAACCCTTGCCACTTTAGTCATTTCGCCATTCTTTAAATTCAGAATGAACAATGAGTCCTTTGGCATTTTATCATTGCTGGTTTTCTTGAGTTTTAAGGCCCTCTCCTTTTGAAATTCAGGATTGACAACCGCAACAACAAAATCACTATTCGTTGAAAATGTGTATCGCCCGGCCCTTTCTATTCTGAAGAGCTTTTCTGAATTAATATTTCTTATTTCCAGCACACCATCTCCAACTTGTGGATTAATGGCATATGCCGCCCAATTACCATCATTACTAATGTTGGCAGATTGAATACTTTTCCAATCATCATAAACATCATGAGTGATAGGTTTCTTTTGTGCAGTGGCTTGCAAGGCCAAAAGCAGCATGAAAATTGAAAAAAGTGTGATTTTCGATTTCATAAATACAGGTTTAAGTTTTTTCGATTCCCATAAAAATATAAAAGTTAGGAACAGTATCTCAACACTTCTTATATTGACGGAATAGTCAGTCACAAAAACCTTCAATCATCATGATCAAAAAGACTTTATCAATTGCCTTTTTTGCATTGTTCGCTTGTCAGCTCATGGCTCAAAAAACCATTAGCGAAGTAACTAAGGACATGGTCAAAAAAGAGGGCTATTTCAACTATTACTGGGACGAGAAAGGCGGCAAAGTATGGTTAGAAATAGACAAGTTCAATACTGAATTTCTCTACATCAACTCACTATCCGCAGGTGTTGGATCCAATGATATCGGCCTAGATAGAGGCCAATTAGGCGGCACTCAAATCGTTGAATTCAGAAGAGTTGGTCCGAAAATACTTATGGTTCAACCTAACTATGACTACAGAGCGGTATCAGACAATCCGAATGAAGTAACAGCTGTTAAACAAGCCTTTGCTGAATCTGTTTTGGAAGGCTTTAAAGTAGAAGCAGAAGAAAACGGCAAAGTTTTGGTGGATATGACCTCAATTCTAATTTCAGACGCGCATGGTGTAGTGAATACGCTGAACCGATCAAGACAAGGTTCTTACAGATTGGATGCCAACCGTTCGGCCATCTACCCTCCTATGCTTAAGAATTTCCCGAAGAACTCTGAATTTGAAGCGACCATCACTTTTACAGGATCAGCTACTGGTGGTTTTATCAGAAGCGTAACCCCAAGTCCAGATGCCGTGACGGTAAGAATGCACCACTCTTTTGTAGAACTGCCAGACAACGGTTATAAAATGCGCAAATTCGATCCAAGAGCGGGTTATTTTGGCGGCAACTACATGGATTACGCGACTCCTATTCAAGAAGACATTACCAAAAGATACATTTCTAGACATCGTCTTGAAAAGAAGAATCCAAACGCTAAAGTGAGCGAGGCCGTTGAGCCAATCATTTATTATGTGGACAGAGGTGCACCAGAACCCATCAAATCTGCTTTGATTGAAGGCGCTATCTGGTGGAACCAAGCTTTTGAGGCTGCTGGTTATAAAAACGCATTTCAAGTGCGCGAAATGCCTGCCGATGCCGATCCGATGGATGTGCGCTATAACCTCATTCAGTGGGTACACAGATCGACCAGAGGCTGGTCTTATGGCTCGTCCGTGACTGACCCCAGAACTGGAGAAATCATCAAAGGACATGTGAGCCTTGGTTCGCTTCGTGTTCGTCAAGACTTTTTAATTGCACAAGGTTTACTTACGCCTTACGAAAACGGAACAACACCTGACCCACGGCTCTTGGAATTGGCAATTGCTAGGCTAAGACAACTTTCTGCACATGAAGTGGGACATACCATTGGTTTGGCGCATAGCTATGCTTCAAGTGCCGATACCAAAGATGGAAGAGCTTCGGTAATGGATTACCCACATCCACAAATCGATCTTGTTAATGGCAAAATTGATATCAGCAATGCCTATGATACTGGTATTGGCGAATGGGATAAAGTAGCAGTTACTTATGGCTATCAAGATTTCCCTAATGGAACAGATGAAAACAAGGCCTTGGATGCCATTATAGAAGGCTATATCAAAGAGGGTTTGCATTTTATAACCGATTCTGATTCAAGAGCGGTTGGTGGTGCTCACCCCTTCTCTCACCTTTGGGATAGTGGAAAAAGTCCAGTTGAAGAGCTGAATAGATTAATGGATGTGCGCAAGGTGGTAATGCAGAATTTCTCTGAAAAGAACATCGCCATGGGTCGACCAATGACCACACTGGAAGAAGTTTTCGTTCCCATGTACATGTTGCATCGCTATCAGCTTGAGGCTGCTGTGAAAGTAGTTGGTGGCGCATATTACAATTACAAGCTGAGAGGGGATTCGCAGCCACTGCAGCGAACTGTTCCTGTGAATGAGCAAAAAGCTGCTTTAAGCGCATTAGTAAATGTGATCAAGCCAGAAAATTTGGCTATTCCTGAGCATATCCTTAAGCTTATTCCACCAAGAACTCCTGGATTCGGAAGATCAAGAGAAACATTTAATGTGCGTACGGGTGTCCTTTTTGATGCGGTTGCCCCTGGAGAATCCGTTGCTGGTGCAACGATGAGTTTTATTTTCAATCCACAAAGAGCAACAAGACTGGTCCAACAAAAGGCAATGGACAACAGCCAACTTGGTTTAACAGATGTTATTGAAGAACTTAAAACAGTCGCCTTCAAAACCAACCATCAAGGATATAACAGAGAGCTACAAAAAGTTGTAGCGGATAGGCTTGTCAATCAATTGATGGAGTTGAGCATGAGCCGACAAGCTTCTGCCTCAGCCCAAATGGAAGCCATGGATAATTTAAGGGCCATCAAAGATCAATACCTTGGAGCTACGGGATTCAATAAAGAATTGGCTGCCAAAATTCAATTATTCTTGCTAAACCCTAAGGAAGTAGAACCAGTGGACGCCTTAACTCCTCCTGATGGTTCTCCAATCGGTACGGACATGCAAGATTGGTGTTCATTTGGTAATAATTGATTTTTACCCAAAACAGAAGTAAAAAGAGCCATCCAACTATGGCTCTTTTCTTTTATGTTTACTTTTGAAAAAATGCATCGTCTTGTT
>PCUU01000021.1 GCA_002786855.1 Cytophagales bacterium CG12_big_fil_rev_8_21_14_0_65_40_12 | reverse complement strand
TAGGAATAGAGCCAATGGCATTCAATTGATCAAAGAATTCCTTCAATACAAATTGCTCTCCTTTTGCTTCGGTGATTCTTGCATAATCTGCCATAGCGCTTTCTAAAAGATACTTTCCCGTGATATAACTTGTGCCATAACCTGGCTGTCTCAGGTAGAGGTGCTGTTCAAAAAGCAGCAATTCTTTTTCGGTCTTCATCCAGCCCCTAGGGGTAAATTCCGAATGAATTCCTCCAGCTTCTACGCTGTTCATTTCGTTGGCTTGCGCATAAAGTGAGCCTAGGCCGCGTGCAGCTCTTTGGGCGATCATGATATAAACGATTTCCCGTACTCTCGGCTCATCGTCATACAATCCTGCATCCATAAACATTTCTTCAACGGCAGTGGCTGTTCCCTCATTCCTTGAATCGAAAATATTGTAAAGCAATGCCCCTTTGCGAATCTCGCTTTCATGTGGCTCATTGTCCATCCTGGCCAATTCAAACCAATGATAGAAATGTGAATAGAGCGGACGGGCATCGAAGTGCTCGCCTATTAAAAAGAAGTTTCTTTTTTCACGAGGCACAAATTCACCTAAATGGGCTCTCAATGCTGGTTCGAAGTAGTCTTTTACTGTCACAATCTCTTGCTCATACAAAAAGGTAAGAAGACTTTTGGCGGAACGATCAGCCATGGCATCATAAGCTTCTGGAGAATTAGCATCTGTAAGTTCAGATAAAAAGCGATTGCGGTGCTCTTCGAGTTTTAAAGCGGCCCATGCACGGGCCAATTCTCTTTTTAGGATGATTACCTCATCTTCCCAAGTAAGGGGCACTAGATGCACGTTTTGCTGATACCAGGTATAGTTTTCTTTTCCAATGCCAGAGGGACCTGTCTTGCTTTTTCCTTCATTTTCGAGCCAAGTGACGAAATCGTTAGTTGAAGCAATTGATTTGTCAACCAAGCTTGTCATTTCTGAATCATTAGTAATTGTTTCCCACGATTTGATCGTATTCAAGTCTTCTATTTGATTTCGAATGTCTCTAATTCCGGCAATCCAAAGGTCTTTGGCATTGCCGGTTAAGTTCTTTTTGGCTTGTGCATTAAAGGCTGGTATGGATTTAAATCCCGCCATTACCTTTGCTCGGTCTTCTGAATTTAATGGAAATTCATATTTCCAGATGTCCATTGCCCCATGGTTAGTTGGCCCTTCATGCGCAGGAACATCACTACGTTCCATCCAAATGATTTTATAAAAGGCAGGATCGCGTTGCCAAGGTTTTAGAATACGATCGTTAAAATCATAACCGTTCATTTCTGCCCAAACGATGTGATAGTCTACCTGCTCTGGCACTGACCAACCAGAGGTATCCATCGCCAGCAATCTGGATTGTAGTTTTTTAAAGTCAGGCCATCTTTTCTTGAAGGTAGCTTCGCGATAATCAGGGGCACCATCCAAAAGTGGAGGGTTTTCAAATGTTCGCCATTCTTTAAAAAGACTCACTAAGTCTGAATATTCTTTTGTGACAACGGCCTCTGGTTCATTAGAAGGAGTTTGGCAGCCAATTACTACGATGAGCATCAGCAGGAGGAGGTATCTATTCATGGTTGATTGGTGGTTTGGTTGATAATTTAGTGAATTTGATATTCATGAATAATAGCAATGGAAAACGGAGATCATCTTTTGTGAAGTTGCTGAAGGTTAAGTTCTAGTGCTTTTAAAACTTCGGTACTTTTTAATTCAGCACTTTCAATGGCGATCATTCTTAGGGCATTCATTTTTCGCATGGCTTTTAGCGTATTGATGTATTCGATATTCTCACTTAGTAAGCCAAAATTGATGGGTGCAAAAACATCAAAGCTCGTTTCGTCCATATCTGGAATATTGATTTCCATATTCTCTTGAATTTTGAAAAGGCGGTTGGACTGTGGGTTTAAGCTTTGGTCTAGATAGTCGAGCATCCATTGTTCTCGCGTGATCAAGTCAAGGTAAGTACTCTCATATAGCTGGATGATATCATTTCTCAGATCGGTATTTTGGATGAGCGTAATCAATCCATTATTGAGCATGGTATAGCCCGAAGATGAGTTTTTGAGGTAGTATTTTCTATGCAGTACGGAGGCGCTAATATTGAAATACGGAAATTTTTCCTTGCGCTCAAGGCTTTCAATTACGTTATCAGACGCTTCTTGAATAGATCCAACCACTTTTTTAAGTCTTTGAATCTCATTTTGATTTGCCTGAACATCGGCCTTGATCTGCTCCAACAATTTTACTTCTTGCTTTCGCTCGGCTCTATGAGTGTTCCAATTATTGATGTACAAGGCCAAAAGAATACCAACGACTACAAGTAGAATCTCACCAATGGCATATTTTAAATATTTGCTGGTTTGGTTTGCTGCCATAAGCTGCTGTCTTGTTTTTCTGAAGAACTTGATCATTCTATTTCCAATACTTTTTCAATATGTTCTAATAGCAAATGGGTCTTTTTTAGAGACGCTGTTTTTAACTTTATGGCAGTCTGCCTAAATCCTCGTCTATCCAACATAGTATTCAAATAAACGGCATCATTAATTAGAGCATCATAATCTACAGGTGTTGTATGTTCTAAATCAGCAGGTCTAAAATGCTTGTGCTTAATTGGCAAAACTGCGGCTGGCCAAAATTGATCTTCTAGCCGTAAGGTTTCGCTTATTAAATGCGCGTAAGTCACATCAAATAAATCGATGATCTGCTTTCTTAGTTCGTCTGCATAAATAATATCGAAGCCTTTAGACTGAATAGAAACGAAACCAGATTTGGCAAGTAAGATATCTGGCGAAAAGAAGGCATTATTAAAATGAAGATCTAATGAGTCGTGATATGGCCGTTGATTGTCCAAGTGATCTGTAATTAAATTTATGGCGTCAATGCTGCGTTGCTCGATTAGAATATCACTTGCTAACCGGGTTTTATTGACAAGAAGGTTCTCGCGCAGTTCAATCAATAGCTTGTTTTCGGTTTGGCGGTTTTTCCGAAATTCGTTCCAGTTGTTCAAGCTTAAGGCGATCAAGATTCCGATGACTACCAAAAAAATTTCACTAACAGCATAAAGTATATATTTCTTGACTTTGCCGTCATTCATAAGCTGTTGTCGGATTTTGCGGAAGAACGTGATCAAAGAAGTGTAGTGTTTGAACAGTAATTTGGTCAAAAGTTAATTATGAAACAAAGGAGATGTGCAGCATCCTCATTGCAATTAAGGATGAGTCGGATTAGTGAGTCCAATCAATTTATTCAGAGCGACTCTACAAGCTCTTGATAATAGTTTGCGCTAACCGGTATCAAGTCATCACCAATGGTGAGTTGATGTTTTTCTACTTTGTTGATAAAGGCCTTATTGACCAAAAATGAGCGATGGGTTTTTAAAAAACCTTTAGGCAGAAGCAAGTTTTCAGCCTCTTGCATGGTCATTCTGGGGAGCACTTGCTCTTCTTTGGTAACGAACTTGACGTAGTTTCCCTCGGCCTTTACAAAGCGAATTTGTGCTATTTCTAACCTTATGTATTCGTAACCAGACTTTAGAAATACATAAGTATCATTCTTTTGCTCCAATCGATCTCCAACTTTGTTCACCGCTTTTAAAAACCTGCCAAACTCGAAAGGCTTCAATAAGTAATCAATGGTTTGAAAATTATAACTGTCCACAGCATATTCCTGGTAAGCTGTGGTGAAAATCACCAAAGGTGTTTTGGTTAGGCTCGTCAGAAATTCAATACCAGAGATGTCAGGCATTTTTACATCCAAGAAGATAAGATCTACAGCGTTAGTTTTCAGATAGCCAATGGCATCATAAGCGTTTGTAAAGCGCTCAGCTATTTCCAAAAAAGGAATTTTGGCGGCATGTTTTTCAATGATATCCAAAGCCAAAGGCTCATCGTCTATCGCAATGGCTTTAATCATGACAAGTCGATTTTAATATTGGCCTCATAATTATCCTCTGCATCGTAAAGCTGAAAAAGGTGTTTTTGAGGATATAATATAGCAAGTCGTTTTCTAACATTCTCTTGGCCTATGCCAGATTTACCTATTTCAGGATCATCAAGCCTTTTATGTACGGAGTTATGAACATTCAAATGCACTTTCTTGTCAGCACAGCTTAACCTAATTTTTATCCACGATGGCTCCTTCAAACTAATCCCATGTTTAAAAGCATTTTCGACAAAGGGAATAAGCAGCATGGGGGCAATTTCACCTTCACAAGCATCATCAATTTCAATATCCAGTTGAATATTCTGGTTTTGATCTAGCCTTAGTTTTTGCAGTTCGATAAAGTTTTTAAGGTATTCTACTTCCTTTTTGAGTTCAATTTTCTCTGCGGTATTCTCGTGTAGCATAAAGCGCATCATTTCGCTGAGTTGTTGCACCGCATGGGCCGTTTTTGGACTTTCCTCATTAAGTGCCAAGCCGTAAACCGTGTTTAATGAGTTGAATAAAAAATGCGGATTGATTTGGGATTTGAGAAGGGTGAGTTCGGAGTTTTGCTCTTCAAACTTTTCTTCCTTTGCCAGAGCCTTTCTTACAGATTTCGAAAAGATATAAAAGCATGAAAGAGTCGAGATAAATACAATTAAGTACATAATCCCTGTAATGATCCAAATTGGATTCATTGTAACAGTTAGCCATCTATTACCAAATGATAAATTTAGCTCAGCCGAAAAATACAATAGACTCAGAATTCCTACTGAAGCTAAAATTGTTCTTGAGAATTTAGCGATTGGCTTTGAGAAGTCTAAGCTGGTTTTTTCAACAAAGGCGTCAATCATGATGTAAGAAATGACACAGAACAATAAAGATGCAGCTAGAGCCCAAGGAGCAAAAAAGAGTAGTTGACTTTTGAAAGGCGCTAAGGCATATTGAAGAATGATGAAAGAAAGAATAAAATGAATTGAGTATTGCGATACCCAGAATCGAAAATCAAGGGCTTTCAAACTTAAGTTGACTTTGCTTAAATCTGGTTTAATAATACGTTCAACTTCGGCTACTAAGAAGGAAAGAGAGATTGCAAGAAATACATGAGTAGTTTGGCGTATAATTAAATGAGCAAATAGAGAAATATTGGTGACTTTGATAGGACTACTATGTGTGTTCAGAAAATAGAATGGATTAAAAAAGTCAATGAGAAATGCTACACTCGATCCGATAATTATGGAAACCACGATTGCAATAAGCACTGATAGATGCCATTTTTGCGTGGCACAAATTTTTTGGAAAAGGAATCTTTTGGAAAGCACGACTAACGCCAAAAGAAGCACGTATTCTAGTATTTTTTGGGCTTTGAATTTTACTAATTGCTTAGTGGCCATCTCTGCATTATTGAAAAAATTAAATGCGTTCGAATAATAGCTTTTGTCATGAATAAGGTTTAGTTGATAAAACTTTTCGATGAAAAATGTAATGATGATAGCAACTAAGAAAAACCTGAATAAGTAAATTCCCTTCATATCTCTTTTTTCCTCAAGAATACCTCAAACTCAATTACTCCAAAAATTAATGTGACCAAAGTGCCAATCAATGTGACGGATTCCAACAGCGGTTTGCACAGCACATGATTATTGCTCAATTTGTCTAAAAAATTAGTAAGTAGTTAACAATCTCATCCTCGTTTATAACGAGGATGAATGAAGAGAGCATTTTTAATGCGATTTATAAGAGTAAATGTCAGGTGATAGTTATACCATACGCGACCAAAACGGCTACTATTTTTTAACCATGACTGTCGTCCGCTGGGTCGATGTGTTCACTCGCGTGGAATATAAAGATGTTATTGTCGACTCCCTCAATTACTGTATTCAACAAAAAGGTCTTGAATTAAACGCTTGGGTATTGATGACCAATCATCTGCATATTGTCGGACGGGTAACCACTGACTTGGGTATGTCAGGTTTTCTCAGAGATTTCAAGAAGTTTACTTCCAAACGGATTTTAGAATTGATCCAGGAAATTCCAGAAAGCAGAAGAGAATGGCTTTTGGATAGGTTCGATTTCGAAGCAAGAAGGACGAGAAGAGCGGAGAATTTCAAACTATGGAAAGATGGTAATCACGCAATCGACCTTAGTCATATCGATGTATTTAATAAGATTGACTATATCCATCAAAACCCAGTAAGGGCTGGAATAGTCAACGAACCCGATCATTATCTTTATAGCAGCGCTATTGACTATGCCAATGGAAAGGGGTTAGTTCAAGTTACTTTGATGTAATGGTGATTTGCAGCATGCTCGTTGCAAACGAGCATGAGTTGGGATGAAAAGTTTGAATTGGTTGTGACTTTGCACCACTAGTCCTCGTTTGTAATGAGGGCTCATGATGATAGCATTTTTAATGCGAAAAATCGCAACGACAGGCATACCATGTTAAGTCTAAAAGATTATTTGCAGCATCCTCGTGCAAACGAGGATGAATGTAGAGCAGAGGCCATAGTCCTTGTTTGTAACGAGGACTAATGATTAAAGCATTTTTAATGCGATAAATACCAATGTTAGCCAAAAGGCCAAACTTATGAAGTGTAAAAATTTATGTGCGGCATCCTCGTTGCAAACGAGGATGAGTTGAGATTTGCCGACTCCTCTTAACAAACGAGGATGAGTATAGGGATTGTCAAAAGAACTTCCAACAGCGGTTTGCACAGCAAATGATTAATGCTCAATTTGTCTAAAAAACTGACAACATGAATACTCCTTTTCACTTGGCCTTTCCCGTAAAGGACATCGAATCTACCCGTTCCTTTTTTGGCGATTTATTGGGTTGCGAAATCGGTCGCTCGACCGATAAATGGATTGACTTTAATTTCTTTGGACACCAATTAAGTGCTCATGTTAAGCCCGATGAATTGACGCAAGCCAAAGCGAATGAAGTAGATGGAAAGAACGTGCCTGTAAGACATTTCGGAGCCATTTTAGAATGGAACCAATGGCACGAATTAGCTGATAAATTAACCGCGCATGGCATCGAATTCGTCATTGAGCCTTATATCCGATTCAAAGGTGAAGTTGGCGAACAAGCGACCATGTTCTTTCTCGATCCAAGCGGAAATGCCTTAGAATTCAAAGCCTTTCAAGACACTAGCCAGATTTTTGCTAAATGAGATTTACTAAAATTTACTGTTTACTCGCCCTTAGTCTTTTCTCACTATTTAGTCTTAAAGCGCAAGACGATTACTTACTGAAAGCCGATCGTGTTTTCGATGGTTTTGAAAGTCATGCCGATTGGGTGGTTGCAGTAAAAGGAAATAAAATCACTTATGCTGGAGCCAGTTATAAAGGCAAGGCAACAGAGACCATCACACTCAAAGGCAAAACGCTTTTGCCAGGTTTAATTGAAGGGCATTCGCATATTTTATTGCACCCGTATAATGAGGTGTCATGGAATGATCAGGTATTGCGCGAATCTGTCGCGGAGCGTTCCGCAAGAGCCGTAAATCATTTAAGGGCATCCTTGATGGCTGGAATCACTACTATGCGCGATTTAGGTTCTGAAGGGGCAGGATATGCTGATATTGGACTGAAGCAAGCGGTGGAAAAAGGTGTTGTACCTGGGCCTCGGCTTTTGGTGGCTGGTAAAGCGATTGTGGCCACCGGTAGTTATGGACCAAAGGGTTTTCACGAAGGAGTTGAAGTGCCGCTAGGGGCAGAAACTGCTGATGGTTTTGATGATTTAATTCGAGTAACCCGAGATCAAATCGGACACGGTGCTGATTTTATAAAGGTGTATGCCGATTATCGTTGGGGGCCAAATGGAACAGCTGAAGCAACATTCACGGTAGCTGAACTTAAAACCATCGTAGAAATTGCTGAGTCTAGTGGCCGTTATGTGGTGGCACATGCTTCTTCGCAAGAAGGAATGCGCAGGGCCATCGAAGCGGGTGTCGAAACCATTGAACACGGTGATGATGCCACTTTAGAAATATTCAATTTAATGAAAGTCAAAGGCATCGCGCTTTGTCCAACCGTAGCGGCAGGCGATGCGATTACTCAATATGGAGGATGGAAAAAGGGAATTGATCCTACTCCTGCTCGCATTTTGGCGAAACAAGAAAACTTTAAAATGGCTTTAGCTTCGGGTGTCAAGATTGTTTTTGGAGGCGATGTAGGCGTTTTCACCCATGGTGATAATGTGCGGGAATTAGAATTGATGGTGGAATACGGAATGAATACTAAGGCAGCCTTGATTTCTGCCACTTCTGCCAATGCAGCGCAATTTCACTTGAACACACTAGGCCAATTGAAAGAAGGTTTTCTAGCCGATATCATTGCCGTAGAAGGTGACCCATCAAAGGAGATTTCTGCTTTGCGAAAAGTAGGCTTAGTGATGAAAGACGGAAAGATTTATAAAAAGGATTGAAAATGAAAAAGGGGCTTTTTTTGGTAAGTCTGTTTGCGTTACTGGGTTGTGAACCTAAGGAAAATCAACAACAAGTTGCACAGACAACTAAAGAGATTTTTTATTTTTTAGGGTTACTTATTTAGTTCTCAACTACTTGTAATTCAGTATTTTATATGTTATCTTACATCAAAGATA
>PCUU01000060.1 GCA_002786855.1 Cytophagales bacterium CG12_big_fil_rev_8_21_14_0_65_40_12 | reverse complement strand
TAGTCAAGGATACCATGATCAGATGCATGTTTTAACATAGAATACTCCCCACTAACATTATATACACAAATAGGACTACTTGTTGCCTTTCTGACCTCTGATAATACGTCTAGGTAAAACATCCCTGGTTTAACCATTAGAATATCTGCCCCTTCATTTTCATCCAAAATGCTTTCATGAACAATTTGTTTTTTATTTTGAAAATCAAGCATATATGCATTTCTCGTACCTGACAAGGTTGTTCCTGCCGCTTTTCTGAATGGGCCGTAAAGAGATGATGAGAACTTACTAGAATAAGACATAATTGGAATTTGACTATATCCATTTTCGTCAAGAGCTTTTCTAATAGCCATAACTTGCCCATCCATCATTGCTGAAGGTGCAACAATATCCGCACCTGCTTTGACAGCAATCAGAGCTTGCTTCCCAAGGTTTGATATTGTTATGTCATTATCTACTTGAGAATGTTTATCCAATACACCGCAATGACCATGAGTGGTATATTCACAAAAGCACAGGTCAGCAATGATCAGCATTTCTTTCGATGAAGTTTTAGCTATCCTGACCATCCTACTCAGTAAGCCATTTTTTTGTAGGCTATCAGATCCAGTTTCATCCTTATTATGCGACACTCCAAAAAGGATTACGCCTCTAATGCCTAACTCTTCTATTCGTATGATCTCTTGAGATAATTCGCATTCGGGAATTCTGAATATCCCAGGCATGCTCTCGATTGGTTCTTTTTGCGATATGTTTTCTTCAACAAAAACCGGGTAAATCAAATCATTAATAGAAATGCTACAATCTCTTACCATTTCTCTTAATGTAGAGTTCGTTCTTAGTCTTCGTGGACGTCTCGTAATAATGTAATTTGAAATTTGACTTCACCTTTGACCTTAATTTTTCAACTCCAACTGGCTTGATAAAGCCGAATCCAAAAAAAATTTAATATTTTCACATCATCTAATGTAACCAAATAGCACACCAATGAAAAGTAGAGAAATAACCGTAGGAACTCGTTCAAGTTTATTAGCACTTACTCAAGCACATAAATTCCTTGTTGAACTTCAGGCAATTTCAAAAACAGATTATTCTGAGCTATTACATTCAAAAACACAATTAATCCTGACTGAAGGAGACTTGAAACAAGGCACTCAAGATGCGGGAAAACTAACTAAAAAAGCATGGATTAGAGAAATTGAAGATGCTTTGGTTGATGGAAGAATTGATGTCGCGATTCATTCAGGAAAGGATATTCCAGCAGACATTCATGAAGACACCAAGCTTCTACCCATTTTAAGAAGGGAATACCCCTTTGATATTTTCATTGGGAAGATTGATGAAAATGGAAATCGTAAAAAATTTAGTTCACTAGACGCTGATGCCCTCATTGGAACGGCTAGCTTAAGACGTAGGCTATTTTCACAAAGGATTAATCCAAACTTCAAAATAGTTGAACATCGAGGAAACGTTCCAACTCGACTAACTAAGCTTGATGAGTCTGAAAGCTTGAGCGGGATAATATTGGCTGAAGCAAGCCTTAAAAGACTTGGCTTTAATATTGAATACGAAACACTCGAGAATTATCTTATTCCTTCTGCTAGTCAAGGAATTTTAGTCGCACAATATAGAAGTAATGATGTTGATACAGAGAGCTTGGTAAAAAGAGTTGTTTTTGAAGATGTATTAAAAGCGTTTACTATGGAAAGGCACATCTCGAGCTCATTACAGGCTGATTGTAATTCATGTATTGGAATTTATTGTTCAAATGAGGGACAAAACCTAAATCTTACAGTGCATGCAATAAACCCAAAGACTTTAGACGAAATTAAAATTGATAGAAGCTATTCTGAGGGCTCATCAATTAGAGCATTCTCAGATGAAGTATTAAGTGAACTTTATTCTCTTGAGATTGAAAAGTTTATTCATTGACTTCATGCTTTTCAAGCATCAGAAAGAGCAAACTAGACAATTTACCTTGATACGCTTTTATACTAGGGTTCCTTAGCCCAATCCTTAGCCCGAGCATTTTAGAGGAAATTATGGAATTAGTTGGTGAAGGTTTTATTGGTGCTAACGAGGAGATTTAAACTCCCGACCCCTCCCTGACCAACATTCCTTCTTTGAAAGTTGAATTTTCTGTAGCCACTCCAATTTTAATTTAAGGGATGGTCCTGCCCCATATTCAGGTCTTGAAAATTTATGCCCGAATAGTTCACATTGCACACGATCTGGTATGTTAGCTTCGGTCATGCGGTCTTGGAAACTGTGCCTCAAAGAATAAAGAGAGTGTTTTTTTGAGGGAACAAGATTGTTCTCTCGGAAGTACTTGTTAACAGTTGCAGAGAGAGTATCTGAGCGCCCTCTATATTTAGAAAATCCATCTGGGTAAGACTTGATAGTATCAAGCGCCAAACCCACCAATGGAATATCTCTTTCGCTATAGATTGTCTTTAACTCTTGATTGTCCTTAAATCTAATCTTGATATGAGGAACTTCGTGATCAAGAACAATATCACTTCCTTCTAACCCACAAATTTCCTTTGGCCTAGCCCCTGTTTCAGCCAACACTCTAACAATTGCCTTCGCCTCATCATTCAACCCAAGCATAGAATCCTTTTGGAGAAAGTTCTTGATGATATAAGACGAATCGAATGAACTTCGTTTAGCCTTATTCCCTCTGTCCAAAAGACCTATTTTGCTAAATAGCCAAGAAGCATCAAGCCCGAGACGCTCATGCTCATTAATTCGCTCAATCATATTCTTAATGGCGTGTATTTCTTTGTTTGCAGAATTCTTGGAAAGACTACCTTTTTGAATTCTCTTAATCCACCAATCCCTAAAAGCGATCATGTCATCTCTTGTCAATCGCTTGACTTCTTTATCTCCAATCAAATCTATCAGGTTCTTAAAGGCTCTTTTTCTTGGGTTCTTCCATTTCCTAACCTGATCTTCTGACTTATTTATAATCCTGTCTTCAGATATAGCCCAAAAACTGTTGGGTACTTCTGACAACGCAAGTGATTTCTCCTGTGCTCCTCCTAAGAGAGCGGTCACCAATGGCTTCGATTTTTCGTTTCCAGCTAAGGTCTCATACCTTTTTATTACCTCGTGCAAATCAGTTTTTGTAAGTTCTTCAACTGATTTATATTCAAAACCCAATAACCTAGCTTTTCGAACCACACTTTGGAAAGTCTGGCTAGTGTATTTTTTACCCGTTTTAAGAAGGTCATTCCAATAAGCTTCGATCTTTTGATCATAGACCCCTGCCTTTTGACACGCTTCCTTATAACTATCAGTTTTTAGAGAAACTCTAACATACTCCCGAGGATCAAAGTCAATTAGTTCTGAAGGCACTCTTCTGTTGTAGTGATACCTCTTCCCTATCTTCAAAATATGTTTCATCACGCCCTCCATATGTTAGAATTTGAGTGATAAAATGAGTGATGAAATAGAATATCACGAATTGAACTAAGTGTCAATTGGATAGAAAAATACTTTATTTTCAGTTACTTAATAAGCCGTAAGGCCTATAAAAAATGGCGCACCCGACAGGACTTGAACCAAAAAGAATATCCTACTTAAATATTTGATTTTCAATCATTTAATTAGGTCATAAGGTTCGCTTGTATGCAAAAATGAGTGATGAAATGAGTGATGTTTTTAATTATCGTTGGCAATCTTATTTGCCAAATCCATCATCATTTTTTTGTGTCGCATTTCTTCAAGCTCTCGGTTGATTCTAACGAAAAGAGGTAGGTACTTGTCACCATGAATAGAAACCACCTTAGCCGATACTTTCAAACACCGCTCTAATCTTTCTATTGTTAGTTCACTGTCAACATACACTTTGCCATATATATCTCGTCTAATACGCATTTGAGTTCGCCTCACTTTTCTCTTATTGGAATTTAAAAGAGAAGAGAGAAAGATGGTACGCACAATACTTTATCAGAATGCCCTGATCCTGAATATGTTCCTTCAGTCAGTTAAGAAAGGAAATTCAAGAAAAGGGTATTTAAAATTTAGGTATAATGGCCTTAATAATGATCCAATTAGTCCACACTGAGCTTTAGATATAATTAAACTTTTTTCGTCATGTGGTATTGAGTAGTCTGCATATTTTGATTGTAGTAAAATTTATGAGTTTCATGCAAAGAGACACTGGTATCTAACTGGATCTGCTTGCATTTATTTTTTCTGGCATACTCTTCAAGTTTTGTAAACATAGTCGTTCCAATACCTTTTGAACGTAAGCTTTCATCGACAACTAAATCATCTATAAACAAGTATTTGCCAACTTCGTAGTAAACATTGAATCTGAGCCCAGCCACACAAACAATTTTTGAGGAATCGTATAAGGCAACAAGGTGATAACCATATTTCTCCTTGTCGGCATAAGTTTGTTGAAACTCATCAAATGAAAGCAATGACGGAACCAACTGCTTTAACAGTCTATAAGCATCTTTAAATTCTTCTTTGGTTTCTATTTGCACAAAATTCATTGCTTTAATAATTCCTTTACATTCTGCCTTGGATTTTTTGAATAACCCTGCCCCGCCCAAACTCTTTCAAAAAGCTCCTCATAGAATTGAATTTTAATCTTAGAGAAGTATGCGGTGCTCTTTCCAAAAGTGTAATCAGAGTTCGCTTGCCTTTCTTCAACAAAGGCCACAAATGAATCATAGAGGATAAAGTCTTGTTTTTCATTTAATGCTAACTCATTAAGGAACATCAAACCAATGTTTACACCTAGACTAATTTGCAATTGAATAACCTTGATTAAGTTATTTTTAAAATCAATATTTTCAAGTCTTTTTCTTTCTATCATAAAGACCCTTTTTATCGTTCCTCCACGGTCTACGAAACTCCTGTTCGCATCATTATATCGTTCCCGATTAAGCAATAACCCTGGGTTTGATGTCAAATCCAAGGTTCTGATACTATTAAATTTATCGCTTTCTAACCAACCAGATTGCGCATTTTGAACCTCTGTACCATAGAACGAAATAAATCCAGATTTGAGATCGTTGAAATTATCACTAAATTTTCTTTTCTCTTTTTCAATAACCTCTAAAAATGCAACAGGATTAGTGAAGTTGTTAAGTACAATGGCTGATTCATCAGACAAAAATAGGTCTTCAATCAAATTTTTAATTTCATTGTATAACTCCTTCCCTTTTAATGTTAGTTGAATAGCTGTTTTCCCTCTAAGAATTGCAATCTGAACATTGTTGTTTTTTGCATTTAATAAAATGAAAAAGGGATGTGAAGAGCTGGATTTTGATACATTCAGAAACTTAGTAATACCACTCCCATTACCACTAGAGGCAATCAATTGATTCAACTTATTAGCTTCTCCGACAATGGAGAGGGTAATATCTAAATCAACACACGACTGAACAAGATTTTTTGAGTCTTCACTTTGATCTGGATTGTTAACTATTATCCTTTCAATATCCTTCAGTCCAGCCGCTGTTTGCGTAAAGAACCTCTCTCTTGGAAGCTCTTTAACGAATGAACCTTCTCTCAGCCTCTTAAAAACAATATATAGTATTAATACACCGATAAAAAACTCGACATAGATGAGATATTCTATTGAATTGATACTCTCTAATACCCCAGAAATCTTTGCAATTGGTACAATTGTAAGCAGGACCCCAAGTATGCCTAATGAACGATCAAACCATTGATTGCTATTTGAATTCATGCTTTCAAGGTATAAAATTTAACTTATTTATCTAAACTAAAATAAGTACTCTCAAGTAGCTAAAAATCATGAATTTACGCTTCATACTGACTCGGATCATTAAGCCATTTTTGTAACTCTTGAACCCGATTTCCCTTTCTCCTTTCTTTAGAAGTTAATGGAACAAGTTCTGGAAACCTTCAGAGCATCCTTTCAAGGTATTGAGTTGTTTTATCCAATGTTGTAATGCTTTCCGCTCCTTCGATGGAAATAAACCCATTAAGCTTTAGCCATACATCAGCTAGACACTCTTCGGGACAGCTAAGAGTCTTAATCTCATTTTTTTTCATTTGACCTCCTTATTTTGGTTCAGAGCATCAATAAGGCATGATTATTACAAATGGAACACGCACAACTAACTTTATAAAAAATCACTTAGTCTAATAATGGTACGCACAATACTTCATTGGTGATAAAGAATATCAAAGTATGTTTTCGCATTCCCCCACTTGACAATTAAGAAAAATCGCTTGAGTTAGTTTCCATAATATGAGATTGAAAGCATGCACACTCTGTGCGTACCTCTAACCAAATCGGGCAAGTATGCTCAAACCCTGTTCATCAAAAACGAAAGGAGATTGAACAATGAAAAGCAATGTTATTTATCCATTTAAAGAGCGTGATGATTTTTTAAGAGATGTTGTCAAGGAGCTTGTAGGCCTTCGTAAACAACGAAAGTACACCCAAGAAGAGTTGAACTACAGGCTTGGTGTCGCGGATAGGTTAATCAGCAAATGGGAATGTGGTCTTCGTACACCAACTTCATTTAATCTATACTGCTGGGCTGATGCTTTAGATGCAAAGCTGAAAGTGGTTGCTAATGACAACAATAGGCCCTCAACTCCCATTGAGCAAAAGGTAGTTATCCCAATTAATGACAATCAGATTAAGATAGCTGCATAAATAATGAAGCCCAATATTTGCGTATTGGGCTTCTATTATACAAAACGTTTTTAATTCAGATTAAAACGGTCTAACATAAAGCAATGAAGGGTCTAGAAAGCTGACCTTTCCTTATTAACTTTGAATTTGGTACTTTGATTAAATGAACAAACTTTCTTTCTCAGGTCACGAATCATTTGTATGCCGACAATTCTGGCTCAAAAAAGGCTATGATTTTATCAAACGGAATGAGAAATTTTCGGATGACATGGCCGTAGTGAGCTTAGGGGTAGGTAAAAATATGGTTTCATCTATCCGACATTGGATGAAATCATTTGGACTGACGGGAGACAAGGATGAAACACAAGACTTATCTGAGTATCTTTTTGGGACAAGTGGAAAAGACCCTTATTTAGAAGATCTCGCAACTCAATGGCTATTACATTATTCTTTAATAAAAACAAATAGAGCTTCAATCTATAATCTCGTATTCAATGAGTTTAGAAAAGAACGAATTGAATTTACAAAGCCTCAGATCGACACCTTTATTAAGAGACGATGTGAGGAAACTGGATCAAACTACAATGCTAATACTACCAAATCAGATATTAGTGTTTTTCTTAGAACTTACATGAGTCCTAAGCCAGGTGAAACTTTTAGCGTTGAAGATGACTTTTCTGGAGTGCTTATTGACCTCAACCTTATTGATCATTCCAAAGCACGAGATACAGAGGATAAATTAATTGATTGGTATAAACTTAGCGCAAAAGAGCGTGACAACTTACCTCATCAAATAGTTCTTTTTTCCATTTTGGATAATGAAGACTATGGTGACACAATAAGCCTTAGAGAGCTTCAAATAGGGCTTAACTCTCCAGGTCTATCCTTTGCTTTAACAAGCGAAGGTTTATATCAAAAGATCAAAGAAATTTGCGCCCATTATAGCCAAATAACCTATTCTGAAACTGCTGGTAATCAAATTATACAATTCAAAAATAAGCCAAACAAGTGGGATGTTTTAAATGATTACTATGGATAAAACATACTCTCCTTCGATCAATATTTTAAGAGATAGAGATTCCAATGTCTCATACTTCACAACGCCAAACGCACAATCTGTTTTTGATCAGATAATTTCGCAGTCGAAAAACGGACTGAGAAGTTTTTACATTTCAGGTGACTATGGAACAGGTAAATCCTCTTTTCTTTGGGCTTTTGAACAAACTCTAAATCAAAAAGGACAATATTTTACTCTGGGTAAAAATGCCCTGAATGAAATTGAGTCATTTGAATTTATGCCAATAGTAGGCACTTATGATTCAATCCATAAAATCTTTGCAACTCAGTTAGAAGTTGATTTTGACTATTCCTCATCTGACCTCTTGAGCGCATTTGACGCTTACTACAAGCGTCTAGCATCAAAAAAGAAAGGTCTTATTTTAGCTATAGATGAGTTTGGGAAATTATTAGAATACGCTTCAAAGAACAACCCTGAATTCGAACTGTATTTTCTTCAACTCATTGCAGAATATATCAATGACCCTAAGAAGAACATTATCTTTCTTACTACCCTTCATCAAGGCTTCAGCAGTTATGCCTACACCCTAACTAACAATCAAAAGAAAGAATGGGATAAAGTTAAGGGGCGGTTTAAGGAAGTGAGTTTTATTGAGCCCGTTGAACAATTACTTTACCTAGCTTCTGAGCGCATATCCCAACTCGGATTCGATAAAAAAGCAAAAAATTTCAAGCCTCTTTTTCAGCTCATTAAAAATTCAAATGCTTTTCCTTTAAGGGATTATCTTAACGAGAAAATCAGTCAAAGCCTTTTACCTTTTGATATACTAAGTGCATCAGTTTTAACAAGGTCACTACAATCTTATGGACAAAATGAAAGATCGCTTTTTTCATTTATAGATGCGAACGACATCCATGGAATACGTGATTTCGATGCGAGCTCCAATGCCTTTTACAACCTGAGCCATGTATATGATTACCTCATATTCAATTTCCATTCGTTTCTATCAATAAAATATAATCCCCATTACGCACAATGGTCAGCTATCAAAATAGCTTTAGAAAAAAGTGAAGTTTTAAAAGACATTGACACTCTTAATTCCACTAAAATCATTAAATCTATTGGACTACTGAATATTTTCTCTTCTGCGGGGGCAAAACTGGATTATAAATTTTATGAACAATACGCTTCTTTGAGTCTCGGTATTAAGAACCCTAAAGAGATTTTAGACAAATTAGAGAGAGTGAAAATAATCCGTTTTGTAGGACATAGAAGCCAATATGTTCTTTTTGATGGGACTGATTTAGATATTGAGTTGGCGATTAATGAGGCAGGGAATTTGGTAGAACAGGTTTCTGATGTCACACGACATCTTAATGAGTATTTTGAATTTCCTTTTCTATCAGCAAAAGAAGTCTATTACGAAAATGGCACACCAAGATTTTTCGAATTTAAAATAAGCGAAGACCCTATTTATGAAATTCCACAAGGAGAAACTGACGGTTTTATTAACTTGATTTTCTCAGAAAGAATCTCACCAAAAAAATTATCCGATTTTTCTAAAGAATGTCCTGAAGCAATTCTGTATGGACTGTATGAGAACACAAGTGAGATCAACAATTTGATCTATGAGCTACAGAAAGTTAAAAAAGTACGAGAAAACAACCAAGATGATAAAGTTGCATTAAAAGAACTAGATGCCATCATATCGCACCAAACTGCTCTCTTAAATCATTATGTCTTAGGCAACTTGTATGCAAAAAATTCTCCTGTTAAGTGGTTTTTTGCAGGTAAGAAAATCGAGATAAAAGATCAGAAATCCTTCAACAGGCTACTGTCATCCATTTGCAAGGAAGTTTATCATGCAACTCCTAACTACTTATATGAGAGCATTAATAAAACAAAACCCTCAACTCAACTTTCCACAGCCAAACGAAACTTTCTGGGAGCTCTGATTGATAACTGGGAGAAAAAAGATTTAGGATTCCCTGAGAATAATTTTCCACCAGAAAAGACCCTTTATCTTACTCTTTTAAATAAAACAGGGATTCATAAAAAGCTAAAAGATAGCTTTACCCTCACTGAACCAAGTGACCCATCTTTTGAAGCACTTTGGCAAGAAAGTATTTCATTCTTAAATAGTACAAAAGATAATGATCGAGGCTTGGAAGAATTTGTCAATTCACTGTCAAAACGACCTTTTAAGCTAAAACAGGGATTCATAGATGTTTGGCTTCCAGTTTTCCTTTTTATCAATAGGAATGATTTTGCTCTATTTAGTGAAGATCGCTATATACCCCAATTGAGTTCAGAAACACTCGATCTTATTATTAGAAAACCAAAGGACTTTAAGGTTAAAGCATTTGATGTCACAGGGGTTAAACTTGATATATTTAATCGATATAGAGAGCTTCTTCAACAAACAACTGCGGATAAACTCAATAATGAAAGCTTTATTGAGACAATCAAGCCCTTCTTGATATTCTATAGAGATTTAACAGATTACGCTAAGAACACCTCTCGCTTAAGCAAAGAAGCCTATTCACTTCGTGAAGCTATAGCCAAATCAAAAGACCCAGAAAAGACTTTTTTTGAAGACTTTCCCAATGCTTTAGGTTTTACAACATTAGACCTTAAGGAAGGAAATGACTCTCTTAAGAAGTTTACTGAGATTTTGGAGTTGACCATTCGAGAAATTCGAACCAGTTATAACAGCCTGCTTGATCGCTTTGAGGAGTTAATACAACAGTTACTTGGAGATTCTTCTGATTTCCCTGGTTATAAAAACACATTAGAGAAGCGATTCACTTCCATTAAAAAACACTTATTACTACCCAAACAAAAAGTCTTTTTGCAGAGGTTAGAAAGCCCCTTAGACGACAGGGTTTCATGGCTTCAGTCAATTGCTCAGGCCTGTGTTCAAAAATCTTTAGATACTATCGAGGATAAAGACGAAATCTTACTTTATGACCGCTTTAAAAACATGGTACATGAGCTTGATAATCTATGTGAATTAAGCAAAGGAGAAATAGATGATTCCAAAGAGGAAATTCTAAAATTAGAATTGACTTCTTTTGTTGAGGGTATTCAAAAAGATTTGATCCGTATTCCAAAATCTCAAAATTCAGAGGTGGAGTCGACATATAAGAAAATAAATTCTATATTGACCAATAGCAAAAGTGTAAATATTGCTATTCTGGCAAAGTTATTAAGAGAGCAGTTAAAAGATGACAAATAAGAAAGTCAGACATGTAATGGGTATCTCAGGTGGCAAAGATAGTGCTGCCCTTGCTATTTACATGTTTGAGAAATACCCACATCTAGATATCGAATATTACTTCTCTGATACAGGTAAAGAACTTGAAGAGACATATACCTTAATCAAAAACCTTGAAATTTACCTCGGTAAAAAAGTTACGAGGATTGAAGGCGCACTTGACAGCCACGAAGATCCATTTGATCACTTTCTTAAATTGTATGGTGGATTTCTTCCAGCTTCAAATGCAAGGTGGTGTACCAAAAAACTAAAGCTTGAACCTTTTGAAAAATTTGTAGGTGACGATCCTGTTATATCCTATGTAGGCATTAGAGGTGACGAAGATAGAGAAGGATATATATCCAAAAAACCCAATATACAGTCTATATTCCCATTTCGAAAAAATATTTGGAGTGAAGATGTAATTAAAAAAGCACTTCAAAATGACAACTTGAATAATGTCGTTTCATTTTTCAATAATCAGAATGAAAATCAATTAGCCGAAATAGCCAATAAGAAAGTATCTCCTCAATTTACTCTTAAAGATAAATTGAATGGTTTGCTGGATGTAGATACCAAAGCATTTAATCGGATGATTTATGATTTCTTACAGAAAACCGATTACCCGCTTTCAATAGAAAAGGACTTCCCTCTTGTTGATAATGATGATGTATTGATCAGAGAAGATATCTTCCGAACTCTTCGTGAAAGTGGTGTTGGAGTCCCCCAGTACTATGAAAAGGTTGAGTACGAAGTAAATGGAAAAAAAGGGCAGTATGCCCGAAGTCGCTCGGGCTGTTTCTTTTGTTTCTTCCAACAAAAAATTGAATGGGTTTGGCTTTATGAGCAACATCCCGAAAGATTTGAAAAGGCTCTCGCTTACGAAAAAGACGGTTATACTTGGATGCAAGATGAAAGCCTTGAAGACTTAATCAAACCTGAGCGTATTACTAGAATTAAAGAAGATCACTTAAAAAGAATGGAGAAGGCAGGCTCTAAAAAATCACCCTATTTGCTTGATAATCTTGCAGATGCTGAAGGTGTTGGTTGTGCTGCCTGTTTTATATAAACCTTATGAAATTCAGAATTGAAACTTGGACTATTAATAAACTTATTGATGCTTACTCCAATGAGAAGCTTAACCTCAATCCGCCTTATCAAAGAAAATACATATGGTCTTTAAAAGATCAACAGACACTAATTGACTCTTTATTAAGAGGCTTTGCTATTCCAAATATCTTTCTCTTTGAAAAGAAAAAAGATGTGTTCGAAATGGTAGATGGTCAGCAACGTACAAGAACAATAATTGGATTCTTAAAAAAAGCGTTCAAAAATTTAGACAATAAGTACTTCGATGAACAAATTCATTCAGGTTTAATGAGTTATGAGATACCAGTTACAATAATTGAAGAGTTAGAAAAAGACGAGTCCATTGAGAGGTTCTATTCTTTGGTGAATCGTGCAGGAGTGCATTTAAATAGACCAGAATTGAATAAGTCCGAATATTTCGACACCCACTTTCAAAGATTAATTACAGAACTGGCAGACCTTGATAACTTTCAGTCTTTAGGGATTTTTACTGAATTATCTACAAAAAGGATGAATGACGTTGATTTTGTTGCTGAATTAGTGACTTTGATGAAAGAGGGTGTCTCTGATAAAAAAATCAAGGTTGATAAGCTCTTTGAAACAGACATTAGTGTTGATGATTATGAACAGTTAAAATCAAGTTTCTCTCAGGTAATAGCGATATTTAAGGAACTTGATCAAATTACACCCATAAAAAAAACCAGGTATAAGCAAAGGAATGACTTCTATACGCTCTTTGATATTTTCTATCAATACAGGGAACTGCCATTAGCTTTTTTCAAAGAAATATACGAGACACTGGTAGTTTTTGGAGATGCCATAATCCCTTCTAATGAAAAGTGTGAACCATTTCAAGACTATGCTTTTCACTGTGTTAGTCAGTCAAATTCTAAGAATGCACGAGATATTCGCAGAGGTATTATTCGTGACTTATTTTTTAATAACTCTTCCAAGCCTAATAAGAATCAAAAAAAGGTTTTAAAATATTATGATTTGCAAAATGATTCGTTGAAGGAAATGAATGGTTTTTTATTCCCTGACTTTAGGAAAGTTCCTATTAACGAACAAGGCCAATAGATAATGTTATTTCAAAGGAACAACATATGGCTTTCAAAAGGTAAGAAGGTATATCTAAATACCGTGCGTCATGATAATATTGATTATCTTCTGACTCAACTTAATCCAGATCATGAAAAAAGTAAAGGCGGAAACTCCAATGTCTTTGCGGTCAAGGATCCAAATACCGAGGACGAATATGTTATAAAATTTTGCAAATTCGATATCGACAATGCACAACCCTGGATGAAGACTAGAATCGCCAGATTTGAAAGGGAAATTGATGCATTGCAAACAGCAAAAGAAGCTAACTGTGGAAATGTAATTGACTTTAAGTTTTCAGAGTATAAAACCATAAGTAATAAGAAATTTCATTTCTATGTCATGGAGAAAGCCGACTTAGATTTGACTTCTTACCTAGAGGCAGAGGACCTTTCAGATCAAATGAGATTTCAGCTCTGTACATATATTCTAGAAGGGATTCAGCAACTACATAAATTGGGAATATATCATAGAGATATAAAGCCAGATAATATACTTCGCGTAAATGGAACTTGGAAGATTGGAGATTTGGGATTGGTAGCCTATAGAGAGCCAGATTTTGAAATTGACGAAATTGGTGAGCGAATTGGCCCAATAGGGTGGCTATCACCCGAAGCGATGAATAAATTTTTTAATGAAGGCTTAGGTAAGAAAAATACACATGGCTTTGACTGTAAACTGGATGAGAAGTCAGATATTTTCCAGCTTGGGAAGCTATTTTGGTTCATTTTCCAAGGGAATATCCCAATAGGCCAAATAAGAAGAGCTGATTTTAAACTTAAAGATAAGACCCTATATGATCTAATTCTTACGATGTTAAGGCATTCAAAAGAAAACCGTCTTTCAATACAAGAAATTGAAGATGGATTTAAAACCCGATATTCACATTATGGCATCTAATCCCCAAGACCTTGCATTAAGGTTTCTGTGCCGCCAAAACTCAAAATGAATGTGGAATAATAGTGATCAAACACATCTTTAAGATAACTACCTATGTCCACTGGTTCTAACCGTTCGCTTCCCTCTTGCTGTTTTTGTATCTCATACCCTCTGTTCTTCGTAATTGTATATAGAAACAGCGTATGAAAATAAACGGATGTATAATATTTCCTATTGGCAATTTCTAGTTGTTCTTCATTGGGGTGTCTTTCTTTAGACTTAAAATTCATTAGAACGCTGCTTTCCATGTTCACAAAAATTCTAGTGAGGTTATCTCCCTGAGCATCTGGAACCATTACGGTTGTTTTGTCCATATCCAAACCTGAAGCTTCAGACACATCTTCCCAAGAAACAGCATCTCCGCCTTTTTCTTCTTTATTTTCATAAGCAAAAATCAAGGCTGGAAGTCCAAGATCATCATTTTCATCTTCTGGTTTAGGCTTTGGCTGTTTCGGTTGTTCTTGATCCACCACTTTCACCCAAAACATTTCGTCAAAATCCTCTCCAGGAGCTTTAAGGCTCACCTTGATCTGAACAGCATCACCGACTTTTAATGTATTTTTAGGGTTCAGGCTAAGTTTTATTGTTCCGTCATCAGGACTCGTCTGCTCCACATTAAAAATATCACTTACTTGCTTTGGCTCTCCAGGTTGATCACCACCCTCGGTTTCATTCTCATTTATTTTAAGAATAGCGACTTTAAGTTCTCCCGGTTCTTCAGTTCTATCAAAATATTCATTCTCAACATCCGTGGAAAAACGAATTGTTTTTTCACCATTTAATGGGATTTTTGCAACTGGTGTTTCTCCATCATTTGATGCTTTAACTTTAAAGAATGAAGGAAAACGTTGTGGCTTGAATGCCTCTTCTTCCTTATCCTTTTTTGGTCTATTAGGTGCGTCTGTTTTCTTAGGCTTATCTTGCTTTAAATCTAATTTGAAGGTGTCACCAAGTAGCTTCAGCAGTTCTGAGTCTAACGGCATACTCTTGGTAAAATTCTTCAAAAGCTCTTTAGTATTTGATGAGGTATCAATATCAACCGCTTGCTTTCTTCTCCTTTCAATTTCTGCTAATTTCCCATCTTTTGAACTTAGCTTATTGGCAAGAAACCATCTTAAATGCTGTGTCTCTTCTCCATCCTTAAGACGATCTCTAGATGCCATGAAAAGTTCTTTTCTGAACTCGTACTTCATGTTGGTGCAATCAACATGGATCAAGAGATGATTTTTGAGAAGGTTTAATTTTAGAGACCTAGATATAAATTCAGTGGTGTAATGTCCGTGTACTTGGCCGTTAAGAGAAAAAAGGACACACATTCCATTTTTAAAGTAGCGTTTTTGAATAGCGTCTCGACTCTCTTTGCTATCATATTCTTTAACTTTTGTTTTAAATACAAAACACGAGACCTTCATGTATCCAAAAAGCTCATCCTCATACTCAACTGAAAACCTCGTATCTAGATAATCTTTTTCTTCATTAAAAAGCCTTCTTTTTAGTCCATATAAGTCTGTAACCAAAACTTTATTATTTGGATATCTCTCTTCGGTATCTTTGGTTATAGCTGGCAGTATTGGACTATAGAGGTATTCATTGATGCTTTGATTTAAGTCTTGAGCAAACCCTGAGTAGCCCTTTGGAAATTGATAAGAATAGAGCTTGATAATTGAGCCTGTTTTAAACCTTCTATTTTCTAAGCCTAAATCCAATTCCGTAATTGGGAAAGAGGGGATTTTTCCATCTATGACTAAGTATTCAAACCAAGTTTCTTTAGCCTGGTCAGAATCCTTTTTTGGATGCTCCCGCACTAAGGTAAACCCAAACTCACCGTCCCCTTTATACTGCTTGGATGCAACCAATTGATATCGCTTTTTACCACAAAAAACAATCGCTCCACTCCCACCCATATTATACTTGCCTTGAACAAAATGGATATCGTTTTTATTGCCCTTTAGAAGCGACAAGAAAGTATTTTCAAACTTATCTGGGTGTTGGCCTTCCCCATTATCATAGATTATCACAGACGTGGGGAATTGATTTTTCTGATTTCTAGGACCATGACCATCCGCAATTATTTGAATATTTTCTGCTTGCTTTCTTTTATAGGTCTGTAAATCCCAATTGGCATCGGGATAAAATACTTTGACCGCATCATCCATGGATTGAGGAGCTTCTTTTGATTTGGGATCAATACCAGCTTTGTAACACTCTTTCATCAAGGTTGCGTCAATTGAGTTGGTAACCTTTTCAATAATAGCCGCAATTGGATTAGACTGCTGATTTTTGACTACGCTAAAATTACTTTTGTTCTGCCCTAATGGTCTCCAGTTTTCTTCTGCATCAAACAATTCAGAGTATTGATTTACAATATCATCAACGCCATCTTCATCTTTAGAGAAAAAAAGTTTTTCAAATAACTCTTGATTATGGATATGTGTCATATTGATCCCTTATTTAAATATTGGTGTTGTTATCCGCTCTCTTAGTTCTTGAATGGCAAAATGAATATCGTTCTCAGAAGTAAACCGTCCCAAACTAATCCTTATGCTAGAAAATGCTTCTGCATCACTCAATCCCATTGATTTAAGCACATGAGAGGCTTCAACAACATTGGAAGAACAAGCTGAACCATTTGAAACAATAGTTTTTACCAAAGAAGGAATCAGAACATCTGTTTCTACATTTGGAAAAAATATATTACTAGTATTCGGAAGTCGACTTTCTTTGTCTCCATTCAAAGAAGAACCTTCAATCTGAAGAAGTTCAGATTCCAACAAGTCTCTTAAATTTGATATACGTTCTGAATCTTCCTTGAATTGTGAATCTGCGATTTGACATGCCTTTCCAAAGCCAATAATGCTAGGGACATTTAATGTTCCACTTCTCAAGTGATTTTCATGCCCACCACCATGAATAATTTCATCCAGTCTAATTCCTTTTTTGATGTATAAAGCCCCAATCCCCTTTGGTCCATAAAATTTGTGAGCAGACATAGCTAATAAGTCTACACCCAACTCTTCAACATCTACGGATATCTTTCCAATTGCCTGCGTAGCATCTGATAACAAAAGCACATCATTCTTACGGCATACCTCCGCAATTTTCTCTATAGGCTGAATAACTCCTGTTTCATTATTAGCCAGCATAATTGAGACTAAGATTGTATTAGATTTTATGGCTTGCTCTATATCTTTTAGATCAATTAGTCCCTGCCTATTAACTCGCAAATATGTAACCTCAACACCTTGGTTCTCTAAGCTTCTACAGGTATCGAGAACAGCGGGGTGTTCAGATTGTGACGTGATGATATGACTTGTTTCAGATTTTACTGAAACCAATCCTTTTAAGGCCAAATTCAACGCTTCCGTTGCCCCAGATGTGAAGACTATTTCACTTGGTCTTGCATTAATAAGGCTCGAAACCGAAAGCCTCGATTCGTCAACATATTTTTTTATAGACTGTCCAAAACGGTGATTGCTCGAAGCATTTGCGAAATGCTTCGAGAAAAAGGGAATCATAGCCTCTATAACCCTTGGGTCAACTGGAGTAGTGGAATTATTGTCCAAGTATATATATTCAGCCATGCAATCTCATATCAGCTCAAAATAATGAAGTAAGTCGTAGTCATCATACTATTCCAAAAACATGATGAATCAAACCCTTAGATAGCTTCCAAGTTAAAAGGAAAAAAGAATAAAAGGAATTAAAGATACTTTAGAATAAGGGTAATTAAAAAAGCACGCAAAAAGCACGCAAAAGGGCATAAAAAAAGGAAGTCACTTTCGTAACTTCCTGATTTTCAGAGCCTCCTATCGGGATCGAACCAATGACCTACTGATTACAAGTCAGTTGCTCTACCAGCTGAGCTAAGGAGGCTTCTGGTTGCTTTTCGTTCAAATCGAGTGCAAATATAGGCCTCTGTTTTAAAATTGCAAAAGCGATTTAATAAAAATCGCTTTTATTTTTACTCGTCTAGATTACATGCTTCGCACCATCCGCAACTGTTTTTTCAGATTGTCCAATTCTTCTTTGGCCTTTTCGATTTTCTCTGCGAATTCTGCTTTCAACTTATCGGCAGTTTTAGAGTTGGCAAAGAAAGCTAAGTTATTGTTCCACAAAGAGATATTGTCTTCAATCTCCTGAATTTGCCTTCTGATCGCACCTTCTTTCTTCATCAGCTTTCTGTCCGCATTGGGGCCAGTACCCAAGCCACCCAATTCAACTTTCATTAAAAGTTGTTCTTGTGCTTGTTCTTCTAGGCCAAGGGCGGCAATGTACTTATCTACCGCAGCAGAAAATTTGCTTTCTATAGTCTTCATGGCGCCTCTTGGCACAAAACCGATCTGCTGCCACATAGATAAAAACTCGTCTAATTCGCTTTCAGAAGTTTTTTTATTGCTGACACCATCTAAAATAGACTGGATAAGGGCTTCTTTCTTCTTAAGGTTATCAGCGTATTCAGATTCTGCTTTGTTCAGGTTGGCCCTTCTGTTATTGAAGAAGGCATCACACGCAGCTTTGAATTTCTCGTAAATAGAGTTCCTGAATTTCTCTGGAACCGGCCCAAGGTCTTTCCACTCCGACTGAAGCGCTTTGAATTTTTCTGCCGTAGCATCCCAATCCATGTTGTCTTTTAATGCTTCTGCTCTTGCGATCAATTCTTCCTTCTTCTGAAGGTTTTCTTGTCGAAGCCCTTCTAGTTTCTTGAAGAATTCGTTTTTGTTGTTGAAGAACTTCTTAAAGTCACCCCAGAAAATCTTATTGATTTCTTTGGCATGTTCCTTTGGCAATCCTCCTATAGCGTCCCATTTCTTTTGAACCGCCAAAATCTCTTTGGTCTTAGCATTCCATTTATTGATCCTGTCAGAATCAAACTCCGCAAATTGCTTGAGTTCGGCCACCAAGACCTTTTTCTTTTCATAGTTCTCGTGAAGTTCGCCTTTTAAGCCATCGAGGAATTCCTTACGCTTGTGATAGATTTTATCTGAGGCATCCTTGAATCGCTGCCAAAGCTCTTCTTGCACTTCCTTCGGAACGGGACCAATGTTTTTATACTCTTCGTGAAGCTCGTTCAAATGAATGATGGCATCTTTCAGATTGTCCATTTGATCAAGCGCCTCTGCCTTTTCGCAAAGCTCAGTCTTGGCCTCCTGATTCTTCTTGCGGTCTAATTCCTTAAGCTCGAAAAGAATATGCCTGTTATTGTAGAATCGATCTAAAAGCGCATTGTAATTAGCCCAGAGGGTTTTGTTATGCTGGTTCGGTACTTGACCGATATTTTTCCACTCTTCTTGCAAGGCTTTGATCGGGTTCAAACTCGTTGTTCCCTCTTCATCCACAAGGGACCTAAGTTTGTCCAGAATTTCTTCCTTCTTCTTGTAGTTGCGCTCCTTGGTGGCCTCACGCTCTCTGTAATAAGCCGATTTTTTATCCTTGATCAGTCTTAATGATGCATCAAAGCGATTGTAGAGTTTATCATGACGGTATTCAAAATCACCCTCTTCACCGCCATCCGCTACGAATTTATCGAGTGCGGCTTGGCGATTGGCATCCTCAAACTCTGTGAACAAAGGCTCAATTTGAGCGAGGATAGCATCTATTTTTCTGAAATTACTTTCAGTATTCAGTTCTTCTATGACTTCAACAAGCGCTTCTCTGCTATGATTGGAATAGTCGATGATTTCGTGGTCATCATGCTCTTCTTCCTCATCGTCATCACCCTCGTTTGAATCTTCGGTGGATTCTTCATTTGCAGTCACTTCTGTAGCAGGCGTACTGGCAGGTGTCTCAGCCACTTCCTCAACTACTTCTGTCTTTTCGATGGCTTCTGGCACTGCTTCTTCCTGCACGGTAGCAACTACCTCTTCCGCTGGACTTTCGATGACTTCCTCTACCTCATTCGTAGTGGACTCCGCAGCTACTTCTTCTGATTTTTCTTCAACCGTTGGTTGCTCCACTGTTTCTTCAGCACTATGCTCGATGTTGTTATCAGAATTTAAATCCTCTGTATTCTGATCACCTGCATGCAAATTCTTTTCTTCACTCATAATAATATCATCGGCCTCTGGGCCGCTCCGTAAACAGATCAAAGTTAGCAAAACTATTAATTCAAGCGAGGGTCGGCTGGGTAATTTGAAAACACTTTGTATTTCCCGCCCATTTCATGGAGTATAGACTTCCAAAGTGCATCTTCGTCCATATCGAATATTTGTCGGGCAGTAGCATTTGGCTTCACAAACCATGATTGTTGGTCCAATTCTACTCTCAACTGCCCTAACGACCAGCCAGAATAACCCAAATAGAACTTAATATCGTTTTCAGAAACCTGACCATTAAGGATCAGCGCTTTGATCTGTTCATAGTCTCCAGACCAGTAAATGCCATTGCCCAATGGAATTGCGCCTTCGATTGGCATGCTTATACGGTGAATATAATGCAAAGTATTCTGTTCCACTGGACCGCCTATGTTCAGTCGCCCATTGAAATCAATGGTTTCATTCATGACTTCATCCAGCAATAAATCAGTGGTTTTATTGATCACAAGGCCGAAAGTACCATCTGCTCCATTTTCGCAAACCAGTATAACAGTACGATCAAAATTAGGGTCGTTCAAAAAGGGTTCGGAGATCAATAGGTCTCCATTTTTGGGATCGGGGATATTCTTGTCGTATTCTAACCTCATAAGTGATAGGTTTGAATTTATAGAACGTATTTTGGAATGCCTAATTTCCAAAACAAAGATTCACCAATTGGTGTATTATATTTGCGTTAACCCTAATCAAAAAACATGACTCAGATTGCTGACTTAAGAAAAGAGTACACCAAAGCAAGTTTAGACCTCGATAGCATTGATGCTTCTCCTTTTTCTCAGTTCAGAAAATGGTTTGATGAAGCCGTGAAAAGTGAGGTTTTAGAACCTAATGCTTTTGTGTTGAGTACAGTGAATGAAGAAAGCAAACCTTTTCAGCGGACCGTGTTAATGAAAGCCTTAGATGATAAGGGAGTGGTTTTTTATACCAATTACAAAAGTAGAAAGGCACAGCAGATTGAGAAAAACCCTAATGTTTCTATCCTTTTCCCTTGGTATGCGCTTGAAAGACAAGTGGCAATTACTGGCAGAATTGAAAAAGTAACCAAAATGGAATCCTTGGCTTATTTCACTTCGCGCCCGCATGGAAGCCAATTAGGGGCTTGGGTATCACAGCAAAGTCAAGTTATTTCTTCGAGAAGCATTCTGGAAATGAAATTGCAAGAGATGAAGGCCAAATTTAAAGAAGGCAAAGTGCCCTTACCTGATTTTTGGGGTGGATATCGAATTGTGCCTACTTCGTTTGAATTTTGGCAGGGGCGACAAAGCCGATTGCACGACAGAATAATGTATGAGCAATCGGAAGATTTAGGTTGGAATACCTATAGAATGTCGCCTTGATCACTCCATGATAAACCGACCTAAATGAGCTTTCAAGCTATATTATTCATCCTTATCCTTTCAATACCTATTTACTTGGTTTGTAAATGGTGCCTGAGAAAGCTAAAATTAGGGAATGACAAAAACAGAAAGTTGATCGCCATACTACCTACAATAATCTTAAGTCCTATTATTTATTCAGCAGTCATTACTCTTTGGATATTTTCAATTTCATATTATCCATCAATGGATTTTGACCAAAAGACCTGGAATTCAAGTATCAAAGAGCGCTATAAAATGTCCAAAGACATTATCGAGAGTAAAATGCTCATTGGCAAAACCAAGGAAGAAGTTGTAATGGTTTTAGGGAATAAATATGCATCCGATAATAAGGAGAGCCTGTCATACGAATTAGGGTTCATACCGGGATTGATGAATATAGACCCGAGCTTTCTATACATCGAATTTGAGAATGGTATTGTCAAAAATGTCTATCAGTACAATGGCTGAGCCAACTAGAATTAAAAGCAGTTATTTGACTTAATTTAATATAATTCTAAATTGGGTTACTTACTTAGTACTCAACTGATTGATTATCAAATGAAAACTGTTTTATGATTTTCTATCCTGAGCACAGCGAAGGAACTATAATTAGGCTATAGACCCTTCTCCCGAGACTTCGGGATCAGGGAAAGAAGCTTTTCATAGATGCTTAAGGAGCCAAATCTATTGACGGCAGGTCGATGGTGCATGCTATGGTATCTAACTAAGTAACCTAAATTATAAAAAGTTCATCTATGAAAACAAGCCAAGATCAAATCCACTGATCAAAAAACTCATAACAAAACTGATAAATAGAATCCATAATGTAGTTCTCGATTGTTTCACCTTATAATCTTTCCTAATCAAGAAAAACAAAAAATAAACAATGATTATTAAAACTAATGTGAGTAAAATTATTAACATTATTAAAGCAATCATACCATTGCCTATGCCTGCTTGACCGTCTGAATAGATATCAACAGATGCTAATTGTAACCTCAAAAAAGAAATTACTAAAAAAGCGATTATTGCAAAAACAGAGAATCCATAGTTCAGAGCTCTCATAATAAGAGATATTAATTTACTAAAAGGTCATTCAATCAGCTCTCTTGATGTGATAGCTAGATCAAATCAAAAACATCCCCTACTCCAACCATTCGCTCTACATTAAAGCCTTCACCATATTTCACACCGATTTCATGTCCATAATGGATGGCTCGCGCCTCCACCATTTTCATAAATTCTGGTGATGAAATGTAAGTATTTGGCTCATTGCTATTGGGATCAAAGAATTGCGATGCGAAGGCTTTGATGGATGCTACTTTCGTTTCCCAAACTTCGGATACGTCTACGATGAAATCGGGCTGGCTCGGAATGCTTTGGATATAATGATAGACCACTTTGGGTCTCCAAGCTTCCTGTTCCATGCCATCCATCTGAGTTCGTACATTTTTTAATCCAGAAAGAAAACAAGCTTCTTTGGATAGTTGCGATGCTCTTCCATGGTCAGAATGGCGGTCGTCATAGGCATTCGCCAAAACGATCTCGGGCCGGTATTTCCTGATCATTTTGATGACTTCAAGCTGATGCTCTTCGTCATTTTTAAAGAAGCCGTCTCTAAAACCTAGATTTTCTCTTGCTGCTAAGCCTAGAATTCTCGCAGATGCATTGGCCTCTGCCTCCCGAATTTCAGGAGTTCCTCTAGTACCCAATTCACCTCTGGTAAAATCGACAATTCCCGCTTTTTTGCCATTCAAAATGGCTTTTAAAAGGGTGCCTGAGCTTGATAATTCAACGTCATCAGGATGGGCAGCAAGTGCAAGTATATCTAGTTTCATGTGTATAAAAGCAAAAAGCCGTTGCTTTCCAACGGCTTTTGATAAAGTCAATTCATTTAAACAATGGTTTCTTCAACCGATTCTTTGGCGGCCAAGAAACGTTCCGCATCCAAAGCGCCCATGCAGCCAGTACCAGCAGCAGTAACGGCCTGTCTGTACACCCTGTCGGCAGCATCACCAGTCGCGAATACGCCTTCAACATTGGTCCTGGTTGAGCCTGGAATCACGTTTAAGTAGCCAGTTTCATCCATATCCAAATACTCCTTAAAAATATCCGTATTCGGTTTATGACCGATGGCAACAAAAAAGCCCTTCACCGCCAACTCCTTTTTCTCGCCAGTCTTGTTGTTCACTACTCTAATTCCAGTGACACCTGAATCATCGCCTAAAACCTCTTCTGTTTCGGTATTCCAATGCACTTCAATATTTTTTGTGTTTAAAACACGCTTTTGCATGATTTGAGAAGCACGCATTTCGTCCCTTCTCACAATCAAATGCACTTTAGGACAAATATTAGCTAAGTAAGTCGCCTCCTCAGCGGCTGTATCACCAGCACCCACTACAGCGACTTCCATTCCACGATAAAAGAACCCATCGCAAACCGCACAAGCAGAAACCCCACGATTAGCAAAGGTCTTTTCAGATTCCAATCCTAAATATTTGGCACTTGCTCCTGTAGCAATAATGACCGCTTCGGCAATGATCACCTTATTATCATCTACCCATACCTTATGCGGGTAGCCCGAAAAGTCCACTTTGGTCACCATGCCATATCGGACATCAGTATCGAACCTTTCGGCTTGTTTCTGAAAATCCACCATCATTTGAGGGCCATTAACGCCTTCGGGATAGCCCGGGTAATTCTCAACATCGTTGGTAGTTGTCAACTGCCCACCAGGTTCACCTCCTGTATAGAGCACTGGGTTGAGACCTGCCCTTGATGCATAAATAGCAGCAGTATAGCCAGAAGGCCCTGAGCCTATAATGAGCACTTTTACTTTCTCTTCTTCCATCTCTCTTGTTCTTGGATTTCAAAACTAAAGCTTTAACAGCGTTAGCACAATGCTTGTTCCATGGTTTTAAACAAAAAAGGTCTCCTTTTCAAGAGACCTTTTCAGTCGTATATTAATAATTTATTTTAACCTAAATATGGTTTCAAGGCTTTGCTTCTAGAAGTATGTCTTAACCTTCTAATGGCTTTTTCCTTGATTTGGCGAACTCTTTCTCTGGTCAAATTGAATTTTTCTCCAATTTCTTCAAGGGTCATTGAATGTTCACCGTTCAAACCGAAGTAAAGCGAAATAACATCCGCCTCTCTTTGTGTCAAGGTAGATAGTGCTCTCTGAACTTCTCTTCTCAAAGAGTCATTCATCAAGCCCGTATCAGGCTTCTCGTCCATGTCGTTTTCCAACACATCCAAAAGGCTGTTTTCTTCGCCTTGTACGAAAGGAGCATCCATTGAAACATGTCTACCAGAAATTTTCATGGTATCAACAATCTCATTAGTAGTCACTTCAAGTACTTCAGCCAGTTCATCTGGTGAAGGCTCACGTTCGAATTTTTGTTCAAGCTCAGAGAAAGTTTTTGAAATCTTATTCAAAGAACCTACTCTGTTCAATGGCAATCTCACGATTCTAGACTGCTCGGCCAAGGCTTGAAGAATAGACTGACGGATCCACCATACGGCATAAGAAATAAATTTGAAACCTCTGGTTTCATCGAATCTTTGCGCAGCTTTGATCAAACCTAAATTACCCTCGTTGATCAAATCACCTAATGAAAGTCCTTGGTTTTGATATTGCTTCGCTACCGAAACAACGAACCTCAAGTTTGCTTTAGTAAGCTTCTCCAACGCCAATTGATCCCCTTCTCGTATTCTCTGAGCAAGTGTTACTTCCTCATCGGGGGTCAAAAGATCCACCTTACCGATCTCTTGTAAGTATTTATCTAGAGATTGAGACTCTCTATTTGTTATCTGCTTACTAATCTTAAGCTGTCTCATTCAGTTATTTGTGATTTAAAATTTATAATGCGGAACTTAACATCACGGAATCTAATAAAAGTTCCTGACTTTATAACGCCTATTAATCCTCTTTAGTTGAAGAATCTTTTTCAGGTTTTGGCAAAAGTGCTTTTCTAGAAAGTCTGTATTTACCTGTCTTCTTGTCAATTTCAACAAGCTTAACGGTAACTTCTTCGCCTACTTCCATTATACCATCCATCTTCTCTACTCTCTCCCATTTGATCTCAGAGATATGAAGTAAACCATCTTTACCTGGCATAAACTCAACAAATGCACCGAACGGCATAATTGATTTTACTTTTCCTTCATACACTTCGCCCACTTCAGGAATAGCAACAATGGCTTTAATTCTACTCAAAGCAGCTTGCATGGCCTCCTTATTATCTGCGAAAATCGTAACAACACCGTTGTTCGCTTCTTCTTCGATAATCACTGTAGCACCTGTTGATTTTTGAATCTCTTGAACTACTTTTCCGCCTGGCCCGATAACCGCACCGATTTGGTCTTTGCCAATGATTACTTTCTCACTTCTTGGAACATGAGGTTTGTAATCTTCTCTTGGTTCAGCAATTACTTTCTTCATTTCACCAAGTATGTGAAGTCTTCCTTCTCTGGCTTGGTTCAATGCCTTTTCTAATACTTCATAAGAAAGACCATCTACTTTGATGTCCATTTGACAAGCAGTAATCCCTTTTTCAGTACCCGTTACTTTAAAGTCCATATCACCAAGGTGATCTTCATCTCCCAAAATATCAGAAAGGATGGCATATTTGCCAGTTTCTGAATCAGAGATCATGCCCATTGCAATTCCAGAAACCGGTGCGATAATTTTCACACCAGTATCCAATAATGCCATTGTTCCTGCGCAAACAGTTGCCATGGAAGACGATCCGTTTGATTCGAGAATGTCAGACACTATTCTTATGGTATAAGGATTGTTCTCTGGTGCAGGCAATACTTTTTTCAAGGCTCTCATGGCTAAGTTACCATGTCCTACTTCTCTTCTACCTGGACCTCTATTTGGTCTTACTTCACCGGTTGAAAAGCCTGGGAAGTTATAGTGAAGAATGAATTTGTTGTAGCCATTTTCTGTGGCTCCATCAATCATTTGCTCATCCAATTTGGTACCTAAAGTACATGATGTCAAAGATTGAGTTTCTCCTCTTGTGAAAACCGCAGATCCGTGCGCTGATGGCAAATAATCCACTTCGCCCCAAATTTGTCTGATTTCAGTGAAATCTCTACCGTCCAATCGCTTTTGATCATTCAAAACGAAATTTCTGGCCGCTGATTTATGTATTTTTTTGAAGTATTGGCTCATTAAGAAGCCATTGTATCCATGATCTTCAGGAAGTGATTCCATCCAAGCATTTTTGATCGCTTTGATGTCAGAACTTCTGATCGACTTATCAGCGGTTTTCTTGGCCACTGATGCATAAAGTTGATCGTAAAGCTCAGCTTTCATTTTTTCGTAAAGGGCCAAATCAGATTTTTCGTGATCATATTCACGTTTTACTGTTTTGCCGGCTTCAACGCTCAACTCCATTTGGGCTTTGCATTGAATCTTGATGGCATCATGAGCGATTTTCATTGCTTCAAGCATATCGGCTTCAGAAGCTTCATTCATTTCGCCTTCTACCATCATAATATTGTCCATAGAAGCTGCAACAATAATATCTAAGTCTGATACTAGGGCAACTGCTTTGCTTGGATTCACTTTGAATTCTCCGTTGTGTTTTACAACACGCACCTCAGAAATTGGGCCATTGAAAGGAATGTCGGAAACTGCAATCGCTGCAGAGGCGGCTAATGCGGCCAATGCATCTGGCATCACATTCTCGTCATGTGAGATCATAGAAATCATCACTTGAGTGTCTGCGTGGAAATCATCTGGAAACAAAGGACGTAGTGCCCTGTCTACAAGTCTGCTGATCAATATTTCATGATCAGACAATCTACCTTCTCTTTTCAAAAATCCACCAGGTATTTTACCTGCAGAAGCGAATTTTTCTTGATAATCTACTGACAAAGGAAGGAAGTCAACATCTTCTTTAGCATCCTGAGATGCTACTACTGTGGCGAGCAACATCGTGTTGCCCATTTTTACTACAGCCGAACCATCGGACTGTTTTGCTAGTTTACCCGTTTCAATCGTAATGATTTGTCCATCAGGCATTTCGATGGTTTTAGTGATTACATTCAGCATAAATAATTTTTAAATAACAGCGTGGGGAAGTTTTAAGCCAAAACAAAACTTAAAGAAAGAAAAGAAGGGAATTCGATGAACTCCCTTCCTATGATTAGTCGTATTACTTACGTAAACTTAGTTCAGCAATAATTGCTCTATATCTTTCAATGTCATTTTTGTAAAGATAATCTAGCAGTCTTCTTCTTTTACCTACTAATTTAAGTAATCCAGTTCTTGAAGAGTGATCTTTTTTGTTGCTCTTCAGGTGGTCTGTGAGGTGATTGATGCGGTAGGTAAAAAGTGCAATTTGTGACTCAGGAGAACCTGTATCACTTTTTGACTTTAACCGACCATGATTCTCAAACAACTCCGCTTTCTTCTCATTTGATAAATACATGCTTAGCTAAAATTTGATAGTATAACTTAAAACAGCCGCAAAGGTAACTTATAAGCTCTTATCAAACAAGTTAGGCCGTTTTTAATTGTTTCTTCTTAGAGAACCGTTTCTTCGTCCTTTCCCAAAATGCCACATAGAAATCGGCTTCAAAAAGCCTTGCATCATTTCGGGCTTGCCTTAAGAAAAACAACCCAAAAGGAAATAGTATGATGTTCGACATCCACATGGCCAAAATTGGGTCTACAATTCCTTGTTTGCCCCACTTATCCCCCATGGTATTTAGCGTGTAGAAAATCAAAAAGAATATCACCGAGACAATTACAGGCAATCCTAAGCCTCCCTTTTTGATAATGGCGCCAATGGGTGCTCCGATCAAAAACATGATAAGGCAGGCAAATGAACGTGCTATTTGTTGACTTCTGGTGACCTTGAATTTATCGCGGTCGCGTTCAATGGTATCAATGGTACTGATACTCGCTTTAAATGTGGCGGTATTGGAACGGGCGTTGCTCACCGCGGTATTCATGATCGAGGTCCTTCTGATTTTAGAATCGTAGTACTGGTCAATCTTTTCCAAAATCTCGGCTTCAGTAAGCACTTTGGGCAGTTCCTCTTTCGGAGACATTTTAATCTGATCTGGTTTCAGGTTCCGATTGAGCGTTTTTTTAGAAACTACTTTTTTATCCTGAAGCAGCTCTGAATTGCCCAAGCCTGCATATTGAGGACTAGAATTAATGGAAGTATCGGACTGAGCACTGACCAGCGCTGCCCTTTTCCTTCTGCTCATTCTTATAGAATCGTTAAAAGCCCTTTCCGTTTCCATTTCTTCGGGAAGACCCACCGATTTTACAGAATGAAATTGGAATGAATTGCCCACATCCCTGAACAGACGGTTTCTCGCATTCAGAATATCCAAACTCATTGAATCAATACCCAATTTTAGATCATTCCTAGTTTGCACCAATCGACTTCTTCGAAAAAGCTTTTCGTCTGTATCGCCCATATCGAAAGAGGATAAATCGAAAATGATTTTGCTTTCACTGAACTTATTCCGAATAAATTGACCTCCATCAAGCTTTTCGCGATAATTCTCATTGCCGCTTTCGGCATATTTTATACCGTTATACAATTCTAGCGCTAAGTATCTTTGATTCATGAAGGAATACATTCTGCCTGAATCTGCTATAATGACCTCCTTATTGCCCCGCGCATCGCGATTGGTGTGATCATAAATGATAATATCCCTTAGGCGTTCATCATCTACTTTTTCATTCACCTTGATGCTGTAACCGGGAATACCTCCGTAGAAAACGCCTTGTTTGATGTCCAATGCAGGCTTTTTCGTCCGCATGTCCCATAAGAGACTATAAGTTTTAAGGTTAGTTTTTGGAACAAGTACGGTGTTGGAGTAGTATGTAAAACCAGTAAGTAACAGTACAAAAATAAAGATGGAGGCAAGTGACCTGATCAACGAAATTCCCGAGCTTTTGACCGCGGTAAGCTCAGAGTGTTCTCCCAAATTGCCGAAAGTCATGATAGAACTAAGGAGCACCGCCAGAGGAAAAGCATCGGGAGAAGCCGAAATTGAGAAGTAAGTAATGAGTTCTCCGAAAATTGAGAAACTCAAACCCTTGCCCATGATCTGGTCGAAATACTTTAGCAAGGTAACCAGCAGCAGTATAAAGTCTACAACAATCAGCGTCAAAAGAAAGGGGCCAATGAACGACCCAAAGACCAGTTTATCAATTTTCTTCATTCTCAGCATTGCGCGGATTTGCTGACAAAGATCATGCCTTCACACTCTTAAAGCAAACGTTAAATTATGTTTTGAGCAACTAACCTCCAATAAGCTCTTTGAGGCTGTGTACTATATTTTCCCAAAGATCTTGCTGTTCTTCTGGATCGTCCAAATCAGAATAATCTGTAATTTGAAGAAATACCGATTGGGTCAATTCGCTCAACATCAGGCGCAACTCGATATAAGTTGGGTCGCCTTCATCCTCTTCAGTTTCGGGCAAAAACTCGAATTTCACAAAATGATTGGTCTTTTGAGCAGCTTTTGTCGCCTTATGTTCTTCACCATCCCATAAAAAACTGTACACTTTGTCCTCATTGATATTAACATCCTCTGCAAACCACTGGGCCAAACCACTTGCAGTGCTCAGATAGGGAAAAAGCATTTTAGTGGAAGCATTCACTTCAAACTCGGTCACAAACTTATTTTTTGCCATAGTTCAAAAAATCTTGATTCGATCAATATAGAATTAAAATAGGAATACCACAAACCGAAAATTTTTTGAGCAATCCCCTTCTTTCAACTCCTTTTCAATTCTTTAATTTTAATTAGAGCCCCACTATTTGAAATAAATGTTGGGCTGAGGCGGAAGTTGCACAAAATTCTTCAAAATCCTGTTGTATTTTCTTTTTTCTAATTCGTATGTTTGCACTCCGAATTTCAGGCGAGGTAGCTCAGTTGGTTAGAGCGCAGGATTCATAACCCTGAGGTCACGGGTTCAACTCCCGTCCTCGCTACAAAATTAAACCACTTCATTTAACTTTGAAGTGGTTTTTTTTATTCCCTCCCCTAGAGCACTTCCCTAATTTTAAACTACAAAACACCCTCATTCTAAAATTAAATTTGCTTTACAGATTCATAATCAGTACATTATATCAATACCATTACCATTCACAAAATCTAAATATATATTGCTATGAATTTTCAAGGAGCAAAAGTGCCTAATTTACCCAAGGGCGTAAATCAGTATAGGCCAGTTACAGATTACATGACCAAAGAAGTTATTTCTTTTAGTCCTGACCAAAGCATTTCGGATGCCATGGATATTTTTTTAGAACATAAAATTTCTGGGGCACCAGTGGTTGATGCCAACGAGAAAATTGTTGGAGTACTTTCAGAGATCGATTGCCTTAGAATCATGGTAGACGAAGCCTACCATAATCTACACCATGGTAAAATTACCGTTTCGCAATACATGAGCAACAATGTAACTACTATCTCAATGGATATGGATGTTCTTGATTGCGCACAAAAATTTTTAAGAACGCATTACAGGAGGTTTCCTGTGGTAGACGTGCACGGTAAACTCAAAGGGCAAGTGAGCAGAAGGGATATTTTAAAAGCAACAAGGGATTTAAAAACCTCGACTTGGTGAGATTTACCAAACATCTTTCCATTCAGGATGCTTTGAGAGAATCGCTTTGGCAAAAGGACAAAGCGGGAGTATCTTTATTTTCTTTTCCCGAACGAACTCTACCGCATATTTGACCAAAGCCACACCTACCCCATGCCCTCTAAGGCTATCGTCTACTTCGGTATGATCGATAATGATCAGTTCGGTTCCCGCTTTAGAGTAGGTCATTTCTGCAAGTCGCTTGCCCGCTAACTCGTAATAAAAACTACCTTTAGTTTCTGTCTCTTGATGTTGAATCAGTATCGCCATGCTGAATGCCTTAATGCTTGATAATCGCCTGAAGTCAAAAATAGCAAAAAAAAAGAAAGACCTAGTGAGTAAACATGAATGCCCAATTCAAAGCTCGAGTAAAATCCAGAGGTCCTATGCTTCAAGCCAATCACCAGAAGCTTAAAAAATCCACGCCTGGCCAATCATCTCTGTGCTAATGCCTTGAATTATCAAGTAGGTTGGGTTAAAATTAAGACTGTGTTCAACGCAAAAAGCTTCGGCCGCACTCAAGGAAATTAGATTTATCATTTCAAGCTTCCCGAAGTTATCGTGAATACCTGTCATTCACCGAAGCCATTCCACCATTCATCGTATTCAAAATAATGCCGCAAGGGCTTGAAGTACTTTTATGTCACGAAAAAAGCAATGCACCACTACCCTAACATATCACGCAAATTTGGAGCCCAGCAGCTAAAGTCTGGTTTGGGTATGATTTTCCTTTTAAGCCTGGTAATATTCAGTACGCTGATTATTAAAATGCTTGGTTTAGTGGGTGGCGCTTTTTTGTTGATCATCCCCGTGGCGGTCATTGTTTTGGCCACCATCTGGAAGTACCCAAAAACTGGTCTTTGGATGAGTTTGATCATGGGCTTTCTTACTTCTGGCATCAGTCGCTATGTAGCTGGACCTTGGGGTTTAACCCTCGATATTTTGATGGCGCTTTCATGGCTGAGCGTAATGCTCAATTCGGGTGTTCGCGTCAACTGGAAATTCCTCAACAATGACATTGTTATATTCTCCACCTTTTGGTTTGGTTACTTACTCTTAGAGGTTATCAATCCAGCAGGAAATGGCATTGTTGCATGGTTCTATGCCATGCGAGGAATCGGATTCTACCAAGCACTTTCTATCCCTTTAATTTTTCTCCTTTTTAGGAAAGAAAGGGACTTTAAAATCTTCCTTAACCTACTTGTTGTTCTCTCTTTGGCGGGTGTGGCTTGGGGCTTTAAGCAACAAATATTCGGGGTGGACGCAGCCGAGTACCGATGGCTGTGGGATGAGCTTCACCACGAAGAGCACGTTCTTCATGGAGTCTTAAGGGTGTTTTCATTTTACAGCGATGCGGGTCAGTTTGGTGCATCACAGGCCATGATGGCCCTTTTGATGGGGATTTTGGCCACTGGCCCGTTTAAATTTAGGACTAAAATTTTCTATGGCGCCTGTGCTGTATTGTTCTTCTTAGGTTTCGCTATATCAGGAACTAGAGGTGCTTTGGCAGTTCCCCTTTTTGGTGGCATCGCCTATTTGATCGCCACCAAGAATTTCAAAATACTCATGGCAGGGCTTTCGGGCATTATCTTAGTATTCTGCATCCTTAAATACACTTTTCTTTTTCAGGGGGTGGAGCAAGTACGTAGAATGCGCACGGCATTAGACCCTAATAATAAATCCCTTTCTGTAAGACTAGATAACCAACGCACTTTTGCGCGCTACCTGAGCAATAAGCCTTTTGGAGCTGGCGTAGGCACCGCAGGATTTTGGGGAGCGCGATTCAACCCAAATTCATTGATGGCCGCTACACCTACGGACAGTTGGTATGTGAAAATCTGGGCAGAAACTGGCATTGTAGGCCTAGCCATTCACCTCTCCTTTTTAGGGTTTGTAATTGGCAAAGGTGCTCACATGACCATGGCCCTAAAGGACAAAAAAAGGAAAACCTATGCTTTGGCACTTTTCGCCTGCATTGTAGGGGTTCTTTTCTCGAGTTATGGCAACCAAGTATTTGGTCAAATGCCAACTGGTATGATCATGAACATGGCCATCCCATTCTTATTCTTAATCAAACATTGGAAAAACGAAAACTAACATGAATACACTGATCACTATAATTCTAGCAGCTGCAATTACTTATTTAAGTCTTTCAGGACTGTACATGCTGGTTTTGGCCTTGGCTTCTAAAATAAAACGGAGCAGTGCTAAAAGCATAAGCAGCAAAACCAATAAGTTTTTGGTTTTAGTGCCTTCTTACAAAGAGGATAAGGTAATTATTGCGAGCGCAAAAAGAAACCTTGCGCTCAAATACCAATATCCAAAAGCCGATTTTGATCTTCTTGTGATTGCGGATGGGCTGCAAAAGAACACCGTACAAGTCCTGAATAAAATGGGTGTGCTGGTTCACGAGGTGAACTTCGAGAAAAGTACCAAAGTAAAATCACTACAAAGCGCTATGTCGCATTATGACAAAAGTGATGGTTACAATGCTGTTGTTATACTTGATGCCGACAATGTGATGAACCTCAATTTTCTGCATAAGGCCAACGCCTATTTAAACCAAGGTTACAAAGCCATTCAAGGTCAGAGGGCTGCCGCTAACGCTCAAAATACAATTGCCTTGTTAGATGGGCTTTCAGAATTGGCCAATCAAGAAATGATCTGCAAAGGAGCTAACGTGCTAGGGCTTTCTTCAAAACTATCTGGGTCTTCTATGGTCTTTGATTTCGATTTATTCAATCAGGTGGTCTTTGATTTAAAAGCCATTGGAGGTTTCGACAAGGAACTCGAATTGATGTTCACCCAAGAAAGGATCTTTATCAAATATGCCGCTGACCTGATTGTAACGGACGAGAAAATTGGTTCATTCGAAAGCTTCTCTAAACAAAGAGGTCGTTGGTTAGAATCTCAGTATTCATTTTTAGGCAAGTCTTGGAAATCGGCATTGAAGGGCTTGCTGCATGGTAATTTGGATTACTTTCATAAAACCTTGCAACTGGCCATGCCACCAAAAGTAATGGCGCCTTTCGCGCTTATGCTTTTGGTTTTGATCAGTTTTTTGATTGAAAATTATGCGCTCACAATTATTGCCCTATCTGGCTTGGTTGCTAATCTAGGCGCCTATTTTATCACGCTCCCTTTCGACTTAATCTGGTCGAATGGCTTTCAATTGATCATAGCAATGCCAAAGCTCTTGATGTCCACCATTAGTGCTTTTAAATGGATGAAAAAATCCAAAACCGAGTTTATCCACACCACTCATAACATAACCCAAATCTGATGTTCAACGGAATGCCATGGCCTTTGCTCTTACCGCTGGCTTCACTCTTCGTGATTTGGGGCATAATGAGGTCGAAGGCCGAAATCGCAAGAGATGCTGAAAAAGAATTGAAACGGAAAGCCAAAAACAAGTCGAAGAAAAAATGAAAACTGCACCATTAAATATATTGCTGATTTGCAAATCGCTACCCTGGAGATTCAAAGGAGGCATACAAACCCATACCTGGGATTTGGCGCGTACTTTGGCTACCAAAGGACATGCCGTGTCCATTCTTTCTGGAGGGGCGTATAAAAAACCTGTTCAAAAGTACTTCCGAGAAGGAGTTCAAGTGATTGAAATTCCATTTTTCCCGGGAAGATACATTAAGCCTATTTCCTTATTTGCGGAAGAATTTAGTTTCAATTTAGAAGTTAAAAAATGGGTAAACCTACACCATATTGAGTACCAAATCATCCATGCCCAAGGCCGTAGTGGCTATCTTTTATATACCAACAAAAGTCTGCACCATAAACTGGTCAATACAGTACATGGCGTCACCAGTATAGAGGCTGGCGGTAATAAAGCGCTTCATTTCAATAGCAAAATACATTCTGGAATTACGCAGCGCTTAGAACGAAAAATGCTCAAAGCATCAAGCTTGAGCATTGCTGTAAGTCAGGATTTAAAAAATACTTTAGGGCTGAAAGGCATTTCGAAAAACATCGAGGTAATTCCAAATGGTGTCAAAAAGCCAAAAACTTTGGCCATCAAGAGAAATCAAAAAACTGAAGACAAATTCCTTTTTGTTGGCAGGTTGCATCCTGTTAAAGGGCTCATTCCACTTTTGAACGCCATGCTCAAAACTAATAATGGATTGATGCTTGATATTGTTGGAGATGGGCCAGAACGAAAAGCAATAGAGCATTTTATTGGAAAGCATGATTTGGGTAAGCGTGTAAGGCTACTTGGTGAAAAATCTGAGGATCAAATTCAAAATTTACTTCCATCCTACTGTGCTTTAGTCCTTCCCTCAACCTACGAAACTCAAGGGATTGTATTGCTAGAAGCTAATGCTTTGGGCATTCCAGTCATTGCCTCGGACTTGGCCGCGATTAGAGAATCCATTACTCATGGTTTTAATGGTTTACTCTGCAACCCAAATCAACCAAGCACATTCATCGATGCCATGGCATTCATGATCGCCCATAAAGACGAAGCCAGAATTATGGGCTTGAATGGCCAAGAGCGCGTCAAAAGAGACTTTTCTTGGGAAAGTATTACAGCGAATACCATTGCATCTTACCAGCAACTAGCACAATAATGATCAAGCGATTTATCCAAAACCCGATGCTTTCAAACAGCATGTACTCATTATTGGGGCAGACCTCCTTTCTATTGAGCAACTTCTTGCTTTTTGTAATTCTACTTCAACAGTTTTCGCAAGCCGCCTTCGGTATTTGGGGGCTGTACATTACACTGATTTCTATTGCCGACAGCATTCGTAATGGAATGATTCAAAACGGGCTAACCCGCTTATTGATCAAGCAGCCAGAAGACGAAAAAAACTTAGTTGCCTCTGGTCTACTTTTCAATTATGCCATCATTGCTCTTTCATCTTTGTTCTTCTTTTTAGCTGCCGACTTATTGGCTAAATCTTGGGATTCAATTGAATTGGCCTCACTTTTTCGTCAGAGTTGGAAGTCACTTTTGGCATTGGGGAGTTTGCAAATCATGTATGTTTTGTGCTTCGCCAAAGGCAAGTACAAGACCTACTTCATCATCAACCTTATCTATTTTATCACATTCGTTGTAGGTATTTTTGTGTATTCCAGAACGAATGATATCACTTTTACAGCCATCTTAAATTGGCAGCTCATCGCCATTGTGCCTTCACTCCTATATGGATTTTCGCAAAGGATTTTAAACATTGGTTTGGTGAAGCTAAGCCAGGTGAAAGCCTTGGCAAGTTTCGGTAAGTTCATAGCGGGTACCAATTTACTTTCATTGCTCTTTAGCAAAGCAGACATTCTAATGATTGCTTTCTTTTTAGATCCTTTGGCCGTGGCCCTCTTTCACTTTGCTACCAAAATCATTCAATATGTAGAAATGCCATTGACGGCTTTGAGCCAAGTCATTTATCCCAGATTAGCGGCAAGTTATCATTTGAAGGGCGTCAACGAACTAAAAAAGGAATATGGAAAAGCGGTGGTAGCGTTATTAGCACTCATTATCCCTGGGGTAATCATTATCAATGTTTTCAACATGAATATCATTCAGCTTTTGTCCTCAGAAAACTACCAAGGCGCAGCACCCTTGATCGTTATTCTTTCGATAGGTTGTTTGTTTAAACCATGGGGAAGAGTATTCGGGCTTACCCTGGATGCTATTGGCAAACCAAAGATCAACTTCTTAATGCTTGCCTTTAGCCTAATGGTAAATATTATAATGAACTACATGTTCATACCTAAATACGGAGTGGAAGGTGCGGCACTGGCAACGACTACGAGCATCATTCTAACCGTGATTTTAGGCCAATTCAATATAAAAAGACATACCGAAATCAATCCATTCATTGAGGTTTGGAAAGATTTGAAATACAAAAAATTACTCATTCTAAAATTTTAAACACATGGAACTCACTTTCGGAACCGCACAAATCTACACCAGCGAAAGAATGAAAAACCACCCTGCAATGGGCAAACTTTTCAACTCAATTTTTGGCTATACCAATGTTGGTAACTACGCCAGGTTCACCATATTCAAAAAGCTGATTCGCAAGATTCACTTTTCAGGAAATGACAATATTCTAGATTTAGGCACTGGTTATGGTGAGTATGCTATTAGTTTGGCCACCGCCCTGCCAAATGCCAAAATCCATGCGCTTGATATTGACCAAGGAAGGATCAATGACGTAAACCGCGCCATAAAATTAGCTGGAATCCAAAACATACAGACCTATTCTGATTTCTTAGAACAAACCGAAATCACTGATTTAGACTTTGCTTTCTCAGTTGACGTTTTCGAACACATTTTACCTGAAGAAATGCCCTTTAAAACAGTGTTTCAAAAATTAAAATCAGGAGGCCATTTCTTAGTGAAAATCCCCAATGTAACGCAGAGGACCATTTTTCCTGATAAGTATTTTGAAGAACATCACGATTGGTTGGAAGACGAACACGTTGGTCAGGTGTATAATTTGGAAGGTTTGAAAAACCGATTCGAAGCTGAAGGCTTTCAAATTGTTCACGCCTCTTATTCAGACGGCTATTTATCTCGCCTGGCTTGGGAAATCGCCTATTTAGGAAAGAAACTGGGGACAATTACCCAATTAATAACACTCCCTTTCACCAAAGGATTAATCCACCTGGACCGAATGTTGCATCGCCCTACTTGGGGCAATGCCATTCAGGTCATAGGTAAAAAACCATGATCATGAACACTCCCCTGATTTCAATCATTACCGTCAATTATAAGCAAGCCAAAGTGACTTGCGAATTATTGGATTCATTACAAAAGCTAAGCTATCCGAAATTGGAAGTAATTGTGGTGGATAATGCCCAAAGCGCGGATGACACCAGCTTATTTAGGCAATTTTATAAAGAGGCCAGAGTGATCAATTCTTCTGAAAATCTTGGTTTTGCGGGAGGCAATAACCTTGGGATTCAGCAAGCCAATGGCGATTACGTTTTATTGCTCAATAATGATACTGAGGTCAAAGATGGAATGATTGAGCAATTGCTGGATTGTTTTACAAGCACAAACATTGGTGCGGTTAGTCCGGTAATCAAATATTATGATACACCTGATAAAATTCAGTTTGCTGGTTTTACTGAAATCAATGCCATCACTGGAAGAAACGAGTTGATCCACAGCAAACCAGCAAATGGTAAAACACTGTCGAGCCCCTATTTTCACGGGGCCGCAGTGATGATTCCAAAGTTTGTCATCAATCAATGCGGCTTAATGCCAGAAGACTACTTTCTCTATTATGAAGAACTCGATTGGTCGCGTAGATTTGTTGATCAAGGATTTGAAATTCTAGTCTGTTTAGAGGCCGAAATACTGCATAAGGAATCCATTTCCACAGGTAAAAACAGCCCGTTAAAAGTCTACTACCAAACCAGGAACAGGATTCATTTTATGAATGGACAAAAAACAAGCCCTGTGCCCTTTCTTACTTTCTTTATTCTTTTTAGTACCCCTAAAAATATGCTATCGCATTTATTCAAATCTGAATTCAAGCACTTAAAAGCTTTTTGTAAGGGATTTTGGGATGGGTTGGTTTTGAAAAAGATGGGGTTTCAAAAGATCTAAATCACTCCTCTGATTATTCAGAGGAGTCATCGATCAAATACTGTCGTTCATCGAAAGTAAAAAATATCCTTCACCACCCAGAGTAACTTTAATCTATCAAAAAGAAAAAGTCATGGAAACTCTATTCTGGATCTCGCTAAGTATCATCTTTTACACCTTCATTGGTTATGCCTTAGTTATTACACTTCTATCTGCTCTAAAGAAGAAGAAAAAGAGCTTACCTCAGCTTTCAGACGAGGACTTACCCGAGGTAACTATGCTGATCGCAGCTTATAATGAAGAAGAAATTATAGCCGATAAAATCCAGAACTGTTTAAGCCTAGAATACCCTAAGGAGAAATTCAAGCTTGTTTTTGTTACTGATGGTTCGAATGACAAAACAAATTCTATAATCTCAACTTACGATGAAATTAAGCTTGAATACAGACCTGAAAGAAAAGGCAAAATAGCCGCTACAAATAGAGTGATGCCATTGATCAATACTCCTATCACTATTTTTAGTGATGCCAATGTAATGCTCAATCCAAGAGCAATCAAAGCATTAGTGAATCCTTTCCAATCCAATTTAACTGGAGCGGTTTCAGGAGAAAAAAGGGTCATTAGCGAAACTCATGATGGTGCCAGCGCAACTGGTGAAGGCTTTTATTGGAAACTAGAATCATATCTTAAAAAGAAAGATGCTCAGTGGAACTCCCTTGTAGGTTCTGCCGGTGAGCTCTTTGCAATTCGTACACACCTTTTTGAGCCTACAGAAGAAAACACTTTGATTGAAGATTTTGTAATGACCATGAGGTTGGCGGCAAGTGGGTATAAGGTTGATTACGAACCTCATGCCGTGGCCACCGAAACCGCCTCGGCCACTATTGAAGAAGAATCAAAACGTAAAATTAGAATTAGCGCTGGAGGTATTCAGGCAGTCATCAAACTGGTTGGCCTACTCAATTTCTTCAAATATGGAAAGCTCACATTTCAGTACATTTCACATAGAGTACTGCGCTGGACTTTAATGCCATTGGCGCTGATCACGCTCTTATTTACATCTTTTTGGATTGCCGATAAGAGTTTGTTTTATGAACTATTCTTCAGGGCTCAATTGATTTTCTATCACCTTACTTTCCTAGGTTATGTGATTAGAAATCAAAAGACAAGCTATAAACTCTTGCATATCCCCTACTACTTTATCTATATGCATGTGTGCGTTATCCAAGGTTGGTTCAAATACTTCTCTGGAAATCAAAAAGTGACTTGGGAAAAGTCAAAAAGGGTGGCTTTGGCAAATCACTGATCGGTATTGGCACAAATCAGGAATAAGGAATTTCAACAATAAACTCACAGCCCTGATCAACATCACTCTTTACCTCAATGCTTCCACCATGCATTTCTACAAACTGTTTGACAATGGATAAACCTAAACCCGAGCCCTGGATATTTCTTACATTGGTAGCTCTGTAAAACGAATTGAACAGGCCTTTTTGGTCTTTCAATGGGATGCCAATACCATAGTCTCGTACGGTCATCACCACTTTCTTTATTTTTTGAAAGTTTAGGGTGATCAGTGGGTTTTCTTTGCCTTCAGAATATTTCAAAGCATTGCTTACCAAGTTGGACAAAACATGCTCAAAAAGTTGTTGATCAATGTCTACCGGTTGTGGTACGCCCGATATCTTTAGTTCTACAGTCCTTTGGTCACTTCTGAACAGGGTTTGTTGGTCAATTAGTTTTGAAACAAAGGCCACTAAATCACTGTGTTGCTTTCTGATTTCAACACGACCTGCCTCGATTTTGCCTAAGGTAAGAATGTCGTTCATGAGCGAAGTAACCCTGTCTATTTCAGACTCAATCCTCTTCAAATACTTACTATATTCTTCAAAATGTTGAGGCAATTGGTTCTCTAATTTGAAAGAGATTAAATCGGCATTTTGCTTGATTGTGGTGAGCGGTGTTCTGAATTCATGCGAAGTCATCGAAACGAATCTAGACTTCAGTTCATTGAGCTCACGTTCTTTCGTCAACGCCTTTTCCATCTCTGCCTGAACTTCTTTTTGCAAGGTGATATCGCGGGCGAATGCAGTAAAGGAATGAATTCCATTTCTTATGATTGGCAATATTGCCAGTTCAATCGGAAATTCCTGGCCATCCTTCCTCATTGCGCTGATTTCAATTCTCTGATTCAAAACTGGGCCATGACCCGTTTTAAAATAATTTGTCATTCCATCGGAATGCGCGTTTTTATGTCTGGAAGGAATTACATTTTGGGTCAAAGATTGACCCACAACCTCGTCTGGACGCCAGCCAAAAATAACCTCGGCTTGCGGGTTCCATTCTGTAATTTTACCTTCTTGATTGATGGTAATGATGGCATCTAAGGCCGAGTTGATAATGGTCCTTAGTTTGGTCTCATTTTCCCTGAGCTCCTTTTCGGCCCTCAGCTGTTGGCGTTTGGCCTTGGCATTTTTCAACCGATTAGACGCCAAATTGGCAATTGTAGTCAGGGTAGCCAAATGTTCATTATTGAAAAAATTCTTATCGACATGTTCGGAGTCAATCACTCCAATTACACGGCCATCGGCTATAATGGGCACCGTTATTTCAGAAAGACGGATGGCATCATCCACAACATATCTTTCATCTAAACTAGTATCCGCTATGATCTCGGCTATGCCGCTTTTGGCTACCGAACCGACAATGCCTTGACCAAATTTGATTTTAATAGGATTGACAACAGTCCGATCTTTGGCCATTTTAGGGCCATAAGCTGCCAGCTGATCTAGGCAATTCTCTTCTTCATTGAGGATATAGATTACACAATCTTCGTAGCCGAATTCTTCGATCACGTTTTCAGCAATTTCCCATGCAATTTCCCCGATATCTTCCTTGGTCAAAAGTTTTGTAACAAAACCATTGATGGCCCTGAGGTAGCGTTGGTTGTCAGATAGCTTTTTATTTCTCAGCTTAAGGTTCTCCCTTTCGCTGGCGAGTTCCGCTTCGTTTTCAAGGTTACCCTGAATAAACCCGATGAACTTGGCAAAGAGGTCGATAAACTCTAAATCGTAGCTATCGAAATCTACTCCTCTGGGTTCAGAAGAAGAAAAATTAACTGTGCCTCGCTTTTCTCCATTGACGAAATAGGCAGTTCCTATATAACTCTCCAGCCCAAAAAGATCGTAGGCGGGGTGTCCCGCAAACTGAGATTGGCTAAAATGGCTTACCGCTATTTTAGAATCCATTTTATAGGTGATATCACAGTAGGTTTTTCTGAAATCAAACTTCTGTCCAACGAATAAGCTCCCGTTATCTTCCTCTAAGAAATACTCCTTTACAGTATAATCGTCATTATTAATTTCGCTGATAATACCGATGGGTAATTCCAAATAGTTGGCCGCTATCTCCAAGCCTTGCTTAATTTGGTCGTGGCCTGTGATATCTGGATTGGAGGTAATTTCATTCAAAAGTTGAAGCCCTTGCTTGTATTTGTTCAACCGCGAACGGGTGTATAAAAGCTCTTGTTCATCCCTCTTTTTGCCAGTGATGTCCATGTGAATACCCAAAGACCCAATTCGCACTCCATTCAGATCGTAATTGGGAGCACCGCTGATCAAACACCAAATCGGGTGGCCATCCTTATGATTTAATTGAACCTCGTAAACACTCGCCACACCTTCAGCACGTTTTTCATGTTCTTTATCTATGATCTCTTTGGTGTGTTCAGGAATAAGAACCATTGAGGCTACTTTCCCAATCAATTCATCTGGCTTGTACCCTGTGATAGTGCACATGGCTTCGTTCACAAAAAGTATTTCCTCATCTAGGTTTACTTCCAATAATCCGAACTGAAGATTTTGAATGATTCCTCGATATTTTTCCTCTGAAAAGCGGATAAGCCGATCTGAATCATACCTTTCAGTAATGTCCCTGGCTACGGACATCATTCCCAAGATTCCCTCCTCATCTTCTAGGATTTGGACATTCTGACCAATCCATAAAGATTCATTATCCTTGGTCACCATTGGGAATTCTAAATAAGTAGAACTGTTGCCCTCTGCCAGTTGATTCCGATAGAAAGCTTGAACTTGCTCTTTATAGTCTTCTCGTATTAATTCGTGATAAGTCCTCGATAATAATTCGCTTTTTGAAAAGCCCGTCACCTCAACTGCCTTGGGATTTACATAGGTAAATCTTCCCTTGGTATCCGTTTCATAAATAATATCATTGGCGGCTTCTACCAACATTTGATAGCGATTAATTGATCGCTTTCGGGCGGCATATGGTTTCTTGTTACTCAAGTCAAATGAAATATGGTACAAATCATCTGAAGGTTCAACCCAAAGGTTAAAAATTAATCCATCTATTGAATAATCAAGCTGAAAAGCAGCTGGAGAGTGACCATTTTCTTTGATAGCTTGGGCTAAATCAGCAACTATAGGGAATCCAACTTTCAACCTTAGCACATCAAACCATTTGCTAGGTATAAGAAAAACCTTGCACAATACTGCGTCTTTTGTAACAATCAGAAACGGCTTCTCTTCCAAGAGGGTATAATTTTGCTTTGCAAAACAAATCAATTGCCCTCATTAAAATTTGGAGTTTCGATGACTGACACTATTTTTCGACAATTGACAGATTTTGTCGATAAGTGGAAAATTAAGTGCTCAAATTTAGGCTTTCGTGAATCACAAAAGATGGGCAACAAAATAATAAGCCATCACAAAGCAAGCAATGAACTTAAGCAGTGTACCCGTTAAAAACCCAAGAAATGAACCCATGGCCGATCTCATGGCCTTATTGGTATCCTGCCCTGCACTCAATTCTCCTAAAAATGCTCCCACCAAAGGGCCGATAATAATACCGAAGGGCGGAAAGAAAAACATTCCGAGCAGAAGCCCAATGGTACTGCCCCAAATCCCCTTTTTTGTACCTCCGAACTTCTTTGTTCCATAGATGGGCACAACATAGTCCAAGGCTGTGACGGCCACTGTAACTAAGGCCAAGGTCCAAAGTAAATCCTCGGTGAAAGAAACACGTGTTGTCCAATGTAGCAGGAGAATACCAAAAAAACTGATGGGAGGCCCGGGTAGAATAGGCAAAACACAACCCGCAATACCCACCAACATTAAAATAGCGCCTGAAATGATCAAAAAGATGTCCATAAAAAAATGATTGAGTAATTTAAATATGGTTAAAATTGAGCGATAATTAAATATGGAGATCAGAAAAAAACTTTTATTGGAGCATTCAAAAGCGAACACTGAATTGATTGCCAATTATATAGGTGAATATCAGGAGCGGTTTGATATTTTGATGGAGTTGTTCTTAAATAACGAAAATCGCATTGCGCAAAGGGCGGCTTGGGTAGTTGGAGAAGTATCCAAAAAACATCCAGATTTGGTGAATAAACACCTAGAAAGCATGGTATCTAATTTAAAAAAGAAAAACCTGCATGACGCGATCAAGAGAAACACGGTGAGAATACTTCAAGAGGTTATAATTCCTGAAAGCCTATGGGGCGAAACAGCTGACATTTGTTTTGACCTATTGGTTTCCAAAAATGAGCCTGTAGCGGTAAAATGCTTTTCGATGACGGTACTGCTCAACATCGTCAAACACGTCCCAGAGCTTAAAGAGGAATTGAAAATTATAATTGAAGATCAAATGCCCTATGCTTCCGCAGGTTTTCAATCTCGTGGAAAAAAAACGCTCAAAGCCTTAGAAAAAATAAAGGCCAGTTCCATCGAGCGATGAACTGGCCTCAATTGAAATTTCAATTTTTTACTTTTCGGCTTGATACTGCTCTTTCACTAATTCTGGAAAATACTTTTTGAATTTGCGCACCTTAGGAACGGCAATATTGATGATGTAAGGATTGCCAGGATTCAATTCATAGTAGTTTTGATGATATGCTTCTGCCAGCCAAAATTCGGAGTATTCCGATACTTTCGTAGCTATCGGTTTGTCGTATTTTCCTTCACTGTTGAGCTGGGCAATGTACTTTTCTGTGGCTTCCTTTTGTGCAGCATCATGATAAAACACTTCTGTTCTGTACTGCGCACCTACATCTGGCCCTTGTCTATTGACTTGCGTTGGATCATGCGTAGCAAAAAATATATCCAGTAATTTATCATATGAAATGATTTTTGGATCATAATATATCTGAATGGCCTCCGCATGGCTAGTTTCGCCATAACTTACCTGTCCGTAGGTAGGATTTTTTTCTTTGCCCCCTGTATAGCCAGAAACCACATCTTTCACGCCTATTACCCTCTCAAAAACTGCTTCGGTACACCAAAAACACCCTCCTGCGAAAGTAGCCAGTTCGTATCCCTGTTCTAGCGCTTGCTTGGGATCAACCACAACAGTTTGCTCTGTTGGGTTTGAACAACCCGATAAGGTTAAGTTCAGAAGAAGACTTGTCAAAATTGAATATAATGTATGCATTTAATTTTTTAGCTTGATTAACAAATGCAGTAACGCCTTGACAGCCGAATGGTTTTTATTTATTGTCGTACAGAATGCTTTTCAGGTCTGCTGGGGAATAATTGATGGACTTTAAAGTCTTGTTATCAGCTGTTCTGTACACCAAAAAATGACCGTCTGATTCCTCAATATAGCTTTCAGTACCATCTTTTTGAAAATAATGCACTCTAGTTGCCTCGGCCTCCTCAAGTGTTTTGCAGGTTTTGCTCATATTCGAGCGCTGTACTTCATCGAACAAAGTTTTGAACTTGTCGCCTAAACCGAATTCCAAGATGGCACCAGAAAGCACATATTGAATATCGCATAGTGCATCTGCCACTTCGACTAAATCCTTTTGTTGAATAGCTTCTTCTAACTCTTTCAATTCTTCTGCAATCAAGGCCACCCGAAGACTACAGCGATCTGCTGAAGGAATTTGCGGGGTTTTGACAATGGGGTGCTTAAAAGTACTATGAAATTCTGCGACTGAATTGAGGGCTTGTGGTTCTTGCATAATCGAAAATAAAAAAGGCCTGTGTTTGACAGGCCAATGTTATAAAAATATTCTCTGTAGATAAACTAGTTATCGTCTTTTTTGAATTTTGGTGGCTTCCCTCCTTCCGGAACAAAAATGAGCGCGGCTGAATTTAAGCAATAACGCAGTCCTGTTGGTTGAGGCCCATCGTCAAAAACATGTCCTAAATGAGAACCACTTTTGCTATCTACTACCTCCCATCGGACCATTCCGTAAGTTGTATCTTTTACCAATTTAATTGCATCATCTGAAATGGGTTTCCAGAAACTTGGCCAACCTGATCTTGAGTCGAACTTGGTTTCAGAACTGAAAACAGGTTGTAGACTTGCGGCAGAGTAATAAGTGCCCTTCTCGTAAAACTTATCATATTTTCCTGTAAACGCCCTTTCTGTAGCCTGCTTTCTTAAAATTTCAAACTGTTCAGGAGTAAGTCTCTTCTTCCATTCCTCCTCAGATAATTGAATTTCGTATTTAGGCGGCTCTTGAGATAATTTCTCAATCTTGTCGTCTGGAGATTGGCTTTTTAGTGATATAAAACTAGCCACAAGCAAAATGAGCAGCCCTCCGATTAATATAAGTTTTGTTTTCATGATGTCCGTTAAATTAAAACATAACCTAACTACGCAGAAAATGTTGCGGGAGATTTAGGAACAGGGGAATGCTCAAGACAATTGTTGACGAAAAGATGTCTTGGCGACAATACCATTACCATCCACAATGGATGAATCAGAAATTGGATAAAAAATGATATTCGGAAGTTTTACTTTCTTCCAGGGAGCGACTACGGCAAGTGCTTTTTTCGAAATGAGATCAGATTTAAGCTGATTTTTTGAATGCAGCGGTTTCTCTTTATCATAGAGCATCACTGACACACCATCGGTTTTCAAACAACGCTTCAACTCCTCATAGGCGCCTGTTTGAATCTCTTTTACATGATCGTTGATGTAATCAAAAGAAAAAAGACCATCGATAACATCAGACTTAAAAGGTAAGTAATTCATATCGCCCAAAATTAAAACTGTTGATTTTGGAAGATCATTTTGAATGGCAATTAGTCTGGACAATGAGAAATCCATGTGGAAATTATTCTCATATTTCAACCTATACCTCAGATTATGAATGGAGTCCACATCGTGCGTGGCGATGCTCAAAAAACAATTGCCTTTTTGCGGCAGCATCGAAGCCAAGTTCAACAATTGATCATCGCTGAGCTTATTGCTTCTCAATTCTTTGGTCGCCACTATTACCTCATTGGCCTCACCAAAGCCATGCGCTCTGTAAAAAGCGTCTATTTGTACTTGAGAGCTTCTTTTCAGAGGGTTTTGAGTTCTGTTTTTTGCGACAATTGCGGTTTGCTTTTGTAGAAATACAATGCCCTTGATGATCGGATAGATGTAGACTTGATTCTCGGTGACCAAAGCAGATTCAAGTTCAAAATTAAGAGGGGCGCCAGCATAGAAAAACAGCAATTCACTTTTGATCATCGAATTGATGGTACTTAGTTCCTTTTCTGTCATGAGTCTAAGCGACTTTTTTGAAAAAGGACACACTAAATATTTCTCCATGTTGATTCTAGATTCCACGTTGACTGATTATGATACACTAACGTATACAAAAGCCCTACCAGATTGCTCAAACGATTTAATTACCGTTTTTCGTCAAAAAAAATTCCCTAAATGGGAATTGAATGCAAAGATAGGACAAGAAGCTTCAGGAATCACGTAAAGCTTGTTTACTTTTTGTTAATTAAAAATCCTGACCGTCTGGCTCCACCCTAAGGTACTTCTGCGCAGCCAAGAGCATGCTTGAATAGAATAATTCTTTACTTAGGGTAGTCGCATCGTTTACATACTTGATGATTTTCTCGGATTTCTCCTGCGAACCTTGAATGCGCTCCTCCGCATACTTGAGTATTTTTCCTCCTAATTCTTTTGTCCTTTTCATTTTGTTCAGGTTTTATAAGTCTTTATTTAATCGGATTAGCTTCATGTTATGTTTCAATGCCAAGTTGCTTATTGAAATAAAATTTATGAACGGCTGATCTTCTCGAAATTATAGACTACACTTATTTAAAAACATACCCAAAACAGGGTATTTTTATGAAGCAAAAAGGCCCTGATTCCAAACTGAAACAGATGATTCCAACTTAATGGCCATTCGTTTGGTATAAAACTGATTGAGAATCCGGTGAATATCAGGGGTGTCGGGGTACTTGGTGATTACTTGTTTGACCTCTTCTATGGAAGTAAAAGCCTCTTGCTTTTCGAAGAAACCAAAGCCAAGGTATTTTCCATTTTCAACTAGCGCCACGGACTGTTCACTCGGTGTTCTGCCCTTCCCAAGGAGGCAAAAGGACTGAGAATCGTCCTTTATGGATTGAATGGCTTCTTTAAACCGTTGCTTCTGAGTATTCTGGTCTCCCCCTGTTTTAACAGAATAGCCAAAATAGAGCATCATAGAAGCAGGCAGACTACAAAGCTCTGGATCAAGTTCATGCCTTTTGACCAAATCAATCAAGTAATCCCGCGCCCGATCGAATGATGTGAAACTTATCAATGGTGGATTTCCTTTCACCAACTTACCAATGGAAAGCCGCTGAGCTCCTTTTCCGTCTTCATAATGATACAAGCCATAGCGAACGGTGGTGAATTTTTGTGCCTTATTGTAGATTGGAAAATGCTTTTTTATCTCCGAAGACTCCAGCAAAAACGCAATCATCTCATCGCCACAAATCTGGTAAGTGATGTCGTAAAGCTTGTCTTTAAGTCCCTGTTTATACACGACATCCGTACTTGAAAAGTGCCCTCGAACCCTTTTCTTAATATCATTCGCTTTACCAACATAAAGAATCCTGCCGTGCTCATCGTGGAAATAATAAACTCCGGTGAGCTCGGGCAGCTGATCAAAAACCTCTCTTGGCAGATGTGGGGGTAAATCAGACTCCTTCGAGTTTTTCTTCAAAAAAGCATCAATTTCTAATTGTCCTTTTTGCACCAACAGCGTCATCAATTCTGCTGTGGCACGGGCATCTCCCATTGCCCTGTGCCTGGCATGATTGGCGATGCCCAATTGATCGCATAAACGACCTAAACTATAAGATTGGAAACCTGGCAATATCTTTCTGGAAAGCCGAACGGTACAGAGCTTTTTGAGGTTGAGATTTCCACCCAGTTGTTGAAACTCATTTTTAAGGAAAGAGTAATCGAAGTTTACATTATGCGCAACAAAAATATTTCCCTCCAACATTTGATAAATTTCCTTAGCCACTTCGTAAAACCGAGGAGCATCATGCACCATCTCATTAGAAATCCCAGTGAGGTGAGTAATCCCCATGGGAATGGGCCTTTCTGGATTAATCAAGGATTGAAACTCGTCCACCACACGTTTCCCATCATGGATTAGAATAGCCACTTCGGTAACCTTACCATAGTTGGCAGAGCTTCCCGTGGTTTCTATATCAACAATTGCATACACATTTAAAATTAGTCAAGATTTATTGCCAACCTTAATTTCGAAATAGAAAATATTCAACTGTTAATTCCTCAGCTCTTTGTATTTTTCAAGCTATGAAGGAAATTTTGGTTAAGAAGTATTCTGGCGATCTCGTCCCTTTTGAGTCTGATAAATTAAAACAATCCCTTTTCAAAGCTGGTGCTAGCAATGAGCTCGTTAATTCCATATTAGACGAGATTGAAGCATGCATTTTCGATGGAATGTCTACTAAAGAAATTTATAAAAAGGCTTTCGCTCAACTCAAAAAAGCTTCAAAAACCACCGCTGGTAGATATAGCCTTAAGAAAGCCATTATGGAGTTAGGTCCTTCTGGCTATCCATTCGAATCATTTATTGGTCATTTGTTTGAATTCCAAGGCTATGAAATAGAAACTGGAGTAGTACTTAATGGCAAATGCGTAACACACGAAGTCGATGTAAAGGCAGAAAACGAAACTGAACTTCACTTTATGGAATGCAAATACCACGGTAAACCCAATTACAAACTTGATGTAAAAGTGGCATTGTATGTCCACTCCAGGTTCAATGATTTAGCTGCCAATTATCAACCAAAAGTACCTCACAAAAAGTTGAAAGGCTGGATAGTCGTAAACACAGGTTTTACCACCGATGCCATTCAATATGCAAATTGCTCTGGCATGAATATGATGGCTTGGGCATATCCCGAAAAAGGAAGTTTGAAAGAGCGGATCGAAATCTCTGGACTGTACCCAATCAGTTGTTTGCTTTCCTTAACAAAAGCAGAAAAGCAGGTTCTTTTAAACGAAGATATCGTGCTTTGTCGTCAGCTGTTAGATTCGCCAACTGCTATCGAATTGATTGATCAACGCAAGCGCATAAAGGTTTTGGAGGAATGTAAGGCACTTACCGTACCTTTTGCGGTATAATGAAATTCAGTATAAAGCTAAAAAGCACAACTAAAATACAGCCTAAAGCATTGTACCATAAAAAGCCCATTGTAAGTGGTCCGGCTATCCCGTTGATGTTTAAATAGTGCACCAGAATAATTACCATCTGACTCATTATGGCGCCTATAAAAGTGGCATTACTCTTTATCGTTTTAAAGAAAAAAGCCACAACGAAAATCCCCAATACCGTTGGGTAAAAGAGTGAACCAATAAGATTTACGGCCTGAATCAGGTTTTCGAAAAGCGACAACGTTGAAGCAAAAATGATTGCCAAAATCCCCCATGCTAAAGTGAAATACTTTGAAGATTTGAGGTAATGATTGTCCGTTTGATCTTGATTAATCTTCCTCTTATAGAAGTCAATGGTGGTGGTAGAACCCAAGGCATTCAATTCAGAACTGGTAGATGACATGGCTGCAGAAAAAATCACGGCAAATAATAATCCGACAATCCCAACCGGGAACACTTTCATCACATAGGTCATGAAAATATAATCCTTGTCGTTGGTTTCTGATTCTGGCAACGCGGTCCCCACTAATGCTTTCGCTTCTGCCCTTAATTCGTCTGACTCCTTTTGCAATGCATTCAACTCTGATTTAACATCCGCAATTACAGATTCATCACCTTCATCAATGGCTGCATTGAGTTGAAAAACCGTTTCTCGCTTGGTGTTGAATACCTTCATATAATCAGCCTCTAAATTGCGGAAGTCATCCGCGTATTCAGTTTGCATTACCTGCTCCGTGAGGTTCTCATTAAAGAAAATTGGTGGCTGATTGTATTGATAATACACAAAAACCAAGGCACCAATCAGCAGAATAATGAACTGCATTGGTACTTTCAGCAATCCATTCATCATCAATCCCAATCGACTTTCTGACAAAGTTTTCCCCGATAAATAACGTTGCACTTGAGATTGATCTGTGCCAAAATAAGACATGAACAGGAATACCGCTCCCGTCAATCCTGACCAAATATTATAGCGATCTTCTAAATCGAAATTGGTAGTGATCACATTGAGTTTCTCCATTTTACCCGCTACATGAAGTGCATCAGTAAGGCCGACACCGCTCGGTAGTGAATAGATGACCAAAACACCGGCAACGATCATTCCGCCCATCATGATGGTCATTTGCTGCTTCTGGGTTTGAGTAACGGCTTCTGTTCCTCCCGACACTGTATAGATGATGACCAAGACACCAATTACAATAGTAGTTGCTTGTAATGGCCATCCTAAAAGCGCACTTAAAATAATTGAAGGAGCATAAATGGTGATCCCAGCTGCCAATCCTCTTTGAATCAAAAAGATAAAAGCTGCCAGCATTCTTGTTTTTAAATCGAATCTGGATTCCAAGTATTCATAGGCAGTGTAGACTTTTGCCTTGTAATACATTGGCAAAAAGAATACTGAGATGATGATCATTGCTAAGGGTAAACCGAAGTAGTACTGCACAAAGCGCATTCCATCGGTATAAGCTTGTCCTGGAGTAGAAAGAAAAGTAATTGCACTGGCTTGTGTCGCCATGATAGAAAGTCCGATTGCCCACCATTTAGAGTCGCTGCCGCCTCTTAAATAGCTGTCCATGTCTTTAGTGCCACGCGTTTTGTATACCCCGTAGGCTACAATAGAAATTAATGTCCCGAAGAGAACCAGCCAATCAATCCAGCTCATGAAAAAGTTATGGTAAATAGGTAAAACAATAAGATGAAAACTGCCAAGGAGCCCATTACCAACCAATACATCCCCGACCAATGTTTGAAAAATGGAGGTTTGGCCTCATCATAAGGTTCATCTACTTTTTTAGCCATTATTTCTTGTTTTCGATTTGCTTCAATTCTGAATTCTTTGGTTTCTGATTCCCCAAAGAAATCATATTGCTAAAAATACGAAAAGCACCTGGAACACCAGCCGGCAATTCTCTGAACCAAGAATAACCTGTATACACAAAATAGCCTTGACCATATTCCGCAACTAGCAAACCACCATCATTAGGCTTATCGCCAGGGTCGTTACTTGATAGAATGGCAGTGTATTTTTCATCCCATTTATCTGGGAAATATAAACCTCTTTCTTGGACCCAGCCATCAAAGTCTTTGGACGTGATTTTATTAGGGCCATCAATTAATGGATGATTTGGTGCCAGAATTCTAACTTCCGCCTCTTCTACCGTTACTCTATCTCTTGAAATGCTAAAAGGATATGGCCCAATGGCGGGTTGGTCGCGCATGCTCGTATTGTATTGAGCAATTACAGTTCCTCCTCCTTTCACAAATTCCATCAATTCGGGTTGAATGTAAGGCATGCGCTCTTCTGTGTTGAAGGCCCTCACTCCAACAATTACGGCATCGAATGAGGCAAGGCTTTCCTTGGTTACTGTATTCGGGTCAAGAATGGTGACGTTATAACCAATTTGCTCAAGGCTCTGAGGAATTTCATCTCCCGAACCCATGATATAGCCCACGTATTGCCCCTTTCTCTGTAAATCAAGTCGAACAATCTTGGCTTCGCTTTTTGGGTAAATCACTTGTCTAGGAATATAGCCGTACTCTATAATTTTCAATCCTTGATCATATGTCACACCATCAATTTCAACTTTAGCTGTTAGCTTGGCTTCTTGGGGCTGGGTTGGCGGAAGCACCTGAAACTTATATCGGGCTTCATCATTTTTTTTCTTCAATTCAAAATCATAGGATGCAGGACTTGATTTCCAACCTACAGGAAGATCTAAAGTCAATTTCCCTTTTAAGTTATCAGTGCTAGACTTTACAATCAGATTGACCTCCTTAGGTTCGTTATCCGCAAAAACCAATACGCTCTCTGCAATATTGACAAAGGCTTTTGGAGCTATAACAAATGGCTTGTACAATTCGCCCTCCACCCTGTCATTCTCTTTATAAACTACAGCAGTTTTATAGCTGTATGCTTTTCCGTCAATTGAAAGGTTGAAGACTACTGGAAGCGCAGCTGGATTTTCTGGTAAACCTCTGAGTGCTTGGTCTTCTACATGATACATGCCTGTAGAGCCTTCTTTTCTCAACCAATAAGGCTGAGAATTCTCCATTGGTGGTATTATAGCGTTTAACTTTGTTTTAAAGGATTGATTGTTTTCTAAAGCATTATCGAATTGTTTTGAAAGCCCTAAAGTTGGAATTTCTACGCCTTGCAGTTTTACTTTGACATCGGAACGGTTGATGGCTTCCACAGCAAGTTCAACCTTGTCGCCTACCACTTTCATGGCGTCATCGGCAACCACCTCTAAGTAGATTCCCAAGATGGATTTGATTACTAAATCGAGTTCATTCAGTTTAACCGATTTCCAATATTCATCTTCAATTTGAAGTAGCTTGGCTCTTGCCTCCATTAAATCGCCAATGATTGCAGTTGGATTTTCGATCCTAAAGTTCTTATTGGCCTTAGCTAATAAATCTCCAATCGCCTTTCCTCCTTTTACTCGATTCCAAGTTTGATCAATGTTTTCAAAAGCATCTTTCGAAGTTGGAGCGCCTTTCCATCGCATTAAATATTCCTTACTTTCACCTCTTCTGCCCGTACTTCCGAAGCCTTGAGATTTATGATTACTTCTGCTTAATGCCGAAATCTCATCATAAGAAAGCCCTAAAAGTGGATTGTAAGCACCCAAGTCAATTGATAAATAACCTTCTTCCTGATCGTGATCAGAAGTAAATTGACCACCAAAATTGTAGGTGTTCCAGTAAAGACCTTTGGGCTGCCAAGGCTGCACATATTTCAATTGTTCTGGAAATACAGCAGGATCATTTGCGATATCAAAGGCCTCCATTGCTAATCGTGCTGATGCCGTATGATGGCCATGCATATTGCCTCCCGGTACCAAAGCAGAATCAAATCGTGTGATGATCACATCAGGTCTAAATCGCCTGATATTCCAAACCACATCGGCTAGCACATCATCTTTATCCCAGACATTAAGCGTTTCAAAAGGGTCTTTTGAATAGCCAAAATCATTGGCGCGAGTAAAAAATTGTTCACCACCATCTGTTCTCCTGGCAGCTAAAAGTTCCTGGGTTCGAATAATCCCGAGGTATTCCCTGATTTCTGTTCCAATCAAGTTCTGTCCGCCATCACCTCTTGTCATGGCCAAATAGCTTGTCCTTAAGTTTTTTTCATTGGCCATAAAGGCAATGAGTCGGGTATTTTCGTCATCGGGATGGGCAGCAAGGTACATCACCGTTCCAACAACATTGAGTTTATTTAAAGCTTGTTTGATTTCTGCAGCATCAAGTTTTTTTGGGGCTTGCCCTTTGCTTTGAGTAGTGGTACTGACGACCAGAATTAATAAAAAAAATACTCGGTAGTAATGCTTCATAGTTCCTTAAAAGAATTAGGCTATAACGATCGCTAAGTTATCAGGTTTTAAAGATTTTGCAGAGGGCAATTTTACTAACGGAAACAAGGTCTTTTGAATTACGAAAGTTCTTACAAATCCAGATAACTCCTTTTTCAATTTCATCTCCCATTCTTATCGAATATATTTAGCTTTGTAGCCAATCCATGAGCAAGCAAAAGTCCATCCTCTTAATCGTAATTCTGGCCATAGCCGTCAACTTTGCCAATATTGGAGGCTTGGATATTTATGCGCTGGATGAAGCTAAAAATGCTGAAGCTGCTCGTGAAATGTTCGAAAGCGGTAATTATGTGGTGCCCTACTACAACTATCAGCTAAGAACTGACAAGCCGCCATTGCATTACTATTTCATGTCGGCAGGCTATGCCATTTTTGGTGTAAATGCCTTTGGTGCTCGCTTTTTTTCGTCCATAATGGCTGTGCTCACTATTCTGATCACTTATTTATTTGCCTCTAAATACTTCAGCCCAAAAACTGGATTGAATGCTGCACTGGTCTTGTTGGCCTCTTTGCATTTCGCAATGCAATTCCATATGTCCGTGCCCGATCCTTATTTGATCTTCTTTATGACTTGGGCATTCTATTCCTTTTACGAAGCTTATCAAAGCAATAGCAAATGGCAATTGCTCGCTTTCTATTTCGCCATTGGCTGCGGACTTTTGACCAAAGGCCCAATTGCGCTAGGCCTAACGGGCTTGACGGCACTGATTTTCTTAATTGTTCAAAAGGATTTCAGACTTAAAACCATTGTAAGGCTTCAGCCAATTGGTGGGGTGATTTTGGCCCTAATGGTGGCAATTCCTTGGTTTTATGCTGTGCATCTTCAAACCAATGGTGTTTGGACAGAAGAGTTTTTCTTCAAGCATAATTTCTCTCGTTTTTCAGATTCTATGGAAGGCCATAGCGGAAGTCCGTTGCTCACTTTGGCTTTTGTGTTCGGCTTGGGTATGCTCGCTTTCTTGCCTTTCTCTTTGCAATCTTTAAAACACGTTTGGAAAAACAAAAAGGAAAGTACCCTGATTTACATTGGCATTGCGGCCATGGTCATTATCGTTTTCTTTGCCATTAGCAGCACAAAACTCCCCAATTATACAGTGCCCGCTTATCCACTTTTGGCAATTTTAATCGGTCATTATATTGGCCAGCTTGATGAAAAATGGTTTTCTAAACTTGGGAATCGCGTTGGACTTATCTTTTATAGTGTAATCCTTATTGCTTTTCCTTTTGGGATCTATTTTGGGCTGAAAGGCGATAAATCTTTAGCCCATTTAAACAGCCTTGGCTTCTACTTCATTCCACTTGCTGGGTTAGGTGTTTACATCATACTTCAAACCATCAAAAAGAAAAGTATTGAGCGTATTTTATGGATGAACATCTGTACTTGGCTTGTAACTATTGTGCTCTTCTTCCATTTGATTTTTCCTCAGGTGGACGCTGAAAACCCGGTGAGAAAAACATTACCAATGATGGATACTGACCAAACCATCATTGCTTTTAAAAGACTGAATCCCGCTTTTGTATTTGCCTTGCAAAGGGAAATCCCGATGTTGGACGATCTGGAAGAAATCAAAATTAGCATGGCAGCATCACCCAGCGGTTATATCATTTCGCGTACCGAGTTTCAGGAAGAGTTAGCCACTATTCCAGGTTTAGTTTTTCATGCCAAGGCGAGAGACACATTTGAAAATCCGACTACGCTGGTGTTGAAATGGGGATTTCCTCAGCAATAATACAAAGGCCATAAAACAACAAAAGGCGTCCAAATTGAACGCCCTTTGCTCGATTGCACATCACATAAACATTATCTTCTGTACTGCTGAATAATGGCCAAAACCTGCTTTTGAATTTCTTCACTATTATAGTTTTCTGAATTATTCACCTCATCACCCAAGGCAAAAATCTGCTCATGCATCACCTTATCATCTACTTTGCCTTTAAAAGCCAAGGTTTCTTTTGAAGCATACACTTGATCCCAAACTTGACGAACATCAGACCAATACTGGTTGTTTTTAGCCCACCAATCTTGAGCAGCTTTGCATTTACTGTCTGCTACTTTCACATAGGTATTCCAGCCTTTTTCTTGGGCTAAAAGTTTGTCTTCACCTTCTTCTCGTAAGACCTTATCATTGTCTTGCTCGTGAATCCAACCGTCTTCTGTAATCTCATGACGATTGGTCCTGATCATCACATTGTAATCCTTCCTTTTAGAAAATTCTCTTCTCGGCAATGGCGAATCTGCCTTATTTTCCCAAAAGTGCTTTCCATCCACATGAACCCAACTGGCCGAACCTTCATAACGCAGACCATCGTCTACTTGGAAAACCTTTTGCGTCCACTGTCCCTTTACTGCTGATTTAGGAAGCTCCAAATGCTTCCAGCTTGCCTCTTTATCATATGTGTAAATAGAAGTATTTTCGAAAAGCCAATCTTGTCTCCAATGCTTCACAATAACATTTGGCCCAACGATTAAAAGATGCTGCATTGAGATCTTGTTCTTTTCATCTTCTACCAATTCAACCCATTCCAAGCCACCTGATCTGTAGTTATCATGAAACTTGTAGTCTTTGTCGGGTGAAAAGGTTTCTGCAAAATTGAAAGTCACCTCATAACAACCGCACATCGCCTTGATGGCAGCTTGGTCCTGCTTCTTTTTGCTCTGAGCAAAAGCATTGAAAGTCAATAAACTGAGTGATATTATTATAATCTTCTTCATTGATTTATGGAGTTAATAAATTGTTTTTCAGTGGTTAAAAAAGCAAGTTTAAGTCGAGGATAGCCGTAAGCGATAATCGCCAAATTGGCCAAGAGATAAAGCGCATGTGTGATGATCTCCATCACATCTCCTGAACCTAAATAAAGCTCAAAAAGAAAGATGTTTAAGGTCAGCGGCACTAACATCACAGCACCTAACAACGCATAGACTTGACTGAGCAAAAGCAAGCCACAGAGCACCTCAGCAATTCCGAGCATTGGCCAGAAATATTCCGTCTGCTTTAATCCCCCGATATAGGCTTTGATCTTGACCACATTCTCAGGCAGTTCTTTTACTTCGACATTCTGTTCTGTTTCAATTACAATTTTCTCAGGGGCCTTTTCGAACTTCTTGATTCCAGCATAAACGAAAAGTAATCCAAGCGCTAGCCTAATGGCTATAATCAGGTATTTGATCCCTTTAGACGACCCCATTTTACTGCTCGATTAAATTGTATAGGAATTGAGGATTGCCTCTTTCGCCTGTATTAGGATCGACTAAACGTGTGAACTTCAGTTTATAATAGTTCTCATCTGAATCTTTGATCACATAGAAGATGTCGGCCTTCACCCCAGTCTCAATATCAGAACCCGGTTGCGCAACGGTTCTCCATCCGCTACCGATAGTTGTTACACTGCTAGAAAAATCAAGGCTTCCAACATCACCAATTAAAAAGTTTTCATAAGTAACATCAGCCGTGATAGTGACTATCGCAACTTCTACTTGACCAGCATTAGTCAGAATATAGTCTTTATAAGCATATGGGATTGAAGTCGTTGCATCTATAGGTAATAGATTAGTGAAGACCGTAAACACAAAATCCCAATTGTTTTTGGCCGGTGCAACAGCAGCAATTCCGTTGTCTAGATTTGCGTAAACGAAACCAAAATCATCATTTTTAGCAATTGCCAATTCCTGAAAACTTGTGGCATTAATGTCAGCATATTGCAAAGTATAGCCACTAGCCGCTCTAATGATTCTAATTTTAGCCCAACCTCTTTGTGAGCCATCAAGATTCTTACCTCTATTGATAATATATACCTGATTCTCCGCTGCAGTTGCTGATACCTCGGCAATAGCTGTTTTGGTTAGGTCACCTGAAGGTGCGTCCGTCCAAGCGGCTACCTCTGACAACCACTCTGGAGCTGGACCAAACAAGGCTCCGAAAATGGCATCAATATCAAGTTGTGCTCCAAAACCTAGCGTATCGGCAGCAGTCACATCATTGAGGTCATTTTTATCAATTGACCGAGCAAGCGCACTCACGGAGTTATTTAAGATTACCCTAAACTCACTTCCAGAATAAAAACCTAAGTCCCAAGTATTTCTAGCAACAGTAGTTTGTTGGTTTGAAGACAGGTCAATAAAAACCTGATTCGGTTGATCAGCGCCACCCACATTTGGGTCTACAACTGCTCCAGCAGTTGGCGGTATGATAGAAGGTGTATCATCGTCATTACATGCACTTACACCCAACAGGCCAACTAAGGCCATACAATAGATTATTCTCTTATGTGTCATTTTAAATTAAGTTTATAGCTAAGTTTTAAGAAATAAGATCTTCCATATGAAACTGGCACAGAGGCTCCACCAGAGTGAGCTCCGCCTGAAATACCAGAGTTATTTGTTTGTTTAATATTGAGCAGGTTTCTCGCTCCAAAAGCCAAGTCGAAGGCTTTGTTTATTGAATGAATAGCTGTTGCATCCAACCAGTGATATCCTTTGATTTCTCCAATGCTGGTGACCTGTTCGTTCTGATCGTTGGTGTCAGTAAAATAAGCTTGAACACGACCTGTGTATTTATAGAATAAGTTGAGCGATGATGCCTTATTGGGCAATTCATAAGACAAATTGCTATTCAGTTCTGGAGAGTAAAAGAAGCTGGATAAGTCTTGGCCCTCTTCTGAAATTTGATTGTACCGACCGATATAAGAGAATCCTAACCTCCCTGAAAACGAACCAATTGCAAGGCTTTGATTAAGACTCGCACCTAAAGTTTTAAAGCGATTAATATTAAGGTAAGTGGTGCTGGTATTGTCGTTTATATTCTGACCGATCGAGATTTGATCTTCTATGTCGTTGAAGAAGAAGTTCAGATCAAGCTTCACCAAGTTTGAAGCGATTTTGTACTGAGAAAGAATATTTAGGCTTACATGATTAGATTTTTCTGGCTTTAAATCAGGATTACCAAATATGCGATGGTTAGAATCAATGAATTCAAAGTACAACTCTCTGACGGAAGGCGATCTAAAACCTTTGCCCATTGAAACCCGAAAACGGGCAAGTTCCGAGGCATCATATTTCAATTGTAAAGAAGGAATCAGTTGTGCCCCAAAAGTACTATTGTGGGTATATCGTAGGCCTGGTCGGATGATGACTTTAAATACATTCAATTCAGAAAGGGCATAGAGTGCATATTCCTCAATTTGCTGCAGCCCCTCTTGAATTCGGCCTCCTCCTACTTCTTCAAGAGACAACTGATAACCGAATTGAAAATCATTAGAATCGCCAGCCTTTAAAAAACCAGTGCCCCCAAATTCCCAAACACGGTAAGTGCTTAAGTCCTGATCGCCTTCACCCATTGTTGCACTTTCTTGATTGGTAGTGAGATTTTTAACAAAACGACTTTTTTGTCTTTCAAAATCTGAGTAAGAAGCAAATGCGGAATAACGGTCTAAAAAAGGGAGTTTACCTTCGCTTTGAAGCTGGTGTGAAAAGCGCTTGGAATGATAGCTTTCATCAATGGCAAAGGGTTGATTCTGACCATCTGGTTGAAAATTATTTTGAGCTGCACCAAAGTCATTTATGACCTGATCAAGCGCATCTAATCTGTAATGAATCGAATGATTTTTAAGCTCATATTTTAAAAGTGCGTTCCCCGTCCACTGCTCTTTTGGATTCCATTCATGCTGACGAGGATTCGCATTGCCCTGAAAACCGAGAAAATCATTGTGTTGAGTATTCAAAAGAACCGACCAAGATGGATCAAACCGATGATTCAAGCTAAGTGATTGAATATGTCTCCCTTTGTCCAGACCGTACTCATTCCCTGCACTTTCTGTTTGGAGATAAGCGCCTACTTCGGTTTTATTTTTAAAATCCTTTTTAGTGATCAGGTTGATGACTCCAGCCAAGGCATTTGCTCCAAAATTGACCGCCATTGGGCCTTCTACAATTTCTATCCTTGCAATATTTTGAAGACTGATTTGACTTAAATCGGCCCCGTTGCCATTCCCAACCCTATTGACCAATGGCACTCCATCAATCAATACTTTCACATTTTGGCTAGAAATCCCTTGCATACTTATGGACGCACTGCCCAAAGCAAGGTCTTGGCTAACTCGAATATTGAGTTGGCTAGTAAGTGCTTCTTCTAAAGTTAAGGCCCCTCTTTTCTGAATTTCAACGGCATCGATAGTCTGTACCCTGAAAACAGAATTTCTGGCTGATTGCGGAGTAAACTGACCTGTAACAATTACCTCTTCGAGCTGATTGATAATGGGAAGCAAGTAGAAATCAAAATCACCAGAGGAAAGAAGTGTATCTCGAAAAGCCTCATATCCCAAATGACTAGTGCTTAAAATCAAAGGGAAAGAACCCTCTTCTACATTTACCTTACCTTCACCATCTGTAACCTTTAATATGGAAGACTTAGCGTTGATTGAAGCAAGTTCAACAACCAATCCATCGATTGACTTCCCTGTTTCCTTATCATGGAATGATAGTGATTGGGCAAAGACATTGTACTGCGTCAGTAAGATTAGGAAAAGAAGAAAGGTTACTCTTTGCATTTATTTAGAATCATTCTTAATAACACAAAGGTATGTCGCCCAATCTCTACGAGAAATCGCTATTAGTGGCGGAAGTTGACCACTACTACTAGTAATCCCTAGCTAGCAATAAGGAGTCTCAACTCACTTTTTTCACAGCATAAGCGATGAGTTCCGCAGGAGATTTAAAGCCTAGTTTCTTTAAAATATTCTTCCTGTGGGAGTTGATAGTGTGAATACTCAAATTCAGTTTTTCGGCCATTTGGAGCGATGGCGTTCCTTTGCTGATCATTTGTATGATTTGTAATTCGCGTTCCGATAATTCTACGGACATCGCATGTTCTTGATCCGCAATAATCTCAATAATCCGTTGGCAATAGAACCTCCCTCCTTTTCGAATGACATCAATAGTCAGTCGAATTTCTTCTGAGGAGCACTTTTTCGTCAGAAAGCCTTCAATCCCAAGCGCAACTCTCTTTTTGATTTCAATGTTATCGTCATCTTCTGAAATAATTAGAATTTTGAGTGAAGGATAGGCTTTTCTAATTTCCTTAATATTCTCGAAGCTTACGGGATGTCGGCCTAAATATTCTAGAATCAATAAGTCAGCGGACTGATCCTTGAGCTGCGGAAGAATCCTCTTATCCGCGTTGAGAATTTCAACCTCACTTGACTCCGAGTAATTTTTCAGTACTGATTCTATCCCTGCACTTGATAAGAACTGCGAATCGTAAATTATGACTTTCAAAAGACTATTCTTATTTAGACTTATTATAAACAATGCAAAGTAAGTCAATAAGCACTTGAGAAAAAAGTTTAATTTGAAACAATGAAATCAGAAAACTGGGCGAGGTAAGTTTTGTCAGCGAGGTTTCAAAATTCCCCTATTCAATTTCTGTAGATTCGAATAAGGCCGCATAATCAACCAAGCAACTAAGGCAGCTAAAATTCCAAAAACACTTCCGAAGTAAATATCTCTTAAGAAATGCTGAAGGATGTAAACCCTTGAAATGCCCACCAACACTGCTGAAACAAAAATAAGCACGTTAACCACCTTATTCTTATATAAGCTTATCAGTACAAAGGCCAAGACAAAGGCGCTTGCGGTGTGTCCTGAAGGGAAACTATCATAACCACGGACATTTACGCCTTCTACAAAGTTCAAATCATTAAGTCGATCTGCGAAAAAGGTTTTGGGCCTTGGTTCACCTGCAAACAACCATTGCTTAAAAATGTGTACAAATACGGTTTGAAAGGCGATGGCCATCAAAATATAGTAGAATCTATAGAGGTTCGTGAAGAGAAAATAAAGGGCAACAATCGCTAATAGTAGTCCATCTCCCAGATTTGTCCAGTACTTGAAAAATAGATCCCCGAAAGCAAAGTGCCTATCATTTAACCAAAGCACGAATTCACCATGGCTGGTAGAAATCATGACAATACCAAAGAACACTAAATAAGCCAGTGTTAGCCATTGCATTCCCCGATCTATAAAAATCTTATTTGCCATGATCAAACCTGAATTTGAGGTACTTAATGGTTTCGCCTTTGTCGTAAAACATTTTTTCAAACTTCGTCTTTATGCCATAATGGTCATCCATATACTGAGAATGATACAGGTCATGCGTGAACGCTAAGTCTATCACATCTTTGCGCTCATTGAGTACTTCCAAAGTATAGTCGAAAAGAAAGGTGTTGTCAGTTTTAAAATACACTTGACCATTATTTGACAGTAGCGATTTATAATATTCTAAAAATCTTGGGGAGGTAAGTCTCCTCTTAATATCGCTATCTCGTGGTCTAGGGTCTGGAAAGGTGATCCAAAAAGTATCCACTTCGCCTGGGGCAAAAAACTTTTCGATATTCTGGACCTGCGCCCTTAAAAAGCCAACGTTCTCTAAACCTTCGTCAATGGCTTCGGTGCTGCCTACCCAAAGACGATCACCCTTCACATCAATCCCCACAAAATTTCTTTCTGGATAAATTCTTGCCAATCCAACAGAGTACTCTCCCCTACCACAGCCTACTTCAACCGTAATTGGTTGCTCATTTTTAAAGAAATCCTTTTTCCAATTCCCCTTCAGCTTGTAGTACAAGGAAGAATCATCCTCCAACACATTACTTCGATCTTTTAAATCAACAAACCGCTTTAACTTTTGCCTCGACATCTATAAATCTTCAATTTCCGCAACCACAAAGGTACTACCTCCAATATAAATCATGTCATTTTTGTTCGCCTTAGATTTAGCGAATTGAATAGCCTCATTTACGTCCGAAACATAATCTGCTTTAAGTCCAAAAGGTGCAGTCAAGGCTTTGAGTTGAGCAAGTTTCATCGCCCTGGGCACTTTGGCCTCACAAAAAACAAAACACGCGCCTTTCGGTAATTTTGGAATGAGCTCATCCAGTTTTTTATCATTTACAAAACCTAAAACCATAAAAAGTTGCTTATGAGGCGTTGCTTCTATTTGGGGAATGATATAATCGAAAGCCTCTTTGTTATGGCCTGTATCGCAAATGATTAATGGTAGTTCTGAAAGCTGTTGCCATCTTCCTTTCAATCCAGTTTTTGAACGCACTTGAGAAAGTCCGTCCTTAATATTTTGTTCTGTGACCTTCCAACCGAGGTTTTTAAGCTTATTGAGCGTTACCAACACACCTTTGATGTTCTTCTGTTGGTAAGTACCGAAAAGATCGAGCTCATATTGATTCCAATTCAAACCAAATTGATCTGCGAAAGTGATTTCTGACTTGCGCTCTTTTGAAATTTGAAGGAAAACAGGCGCAGTTTCGGTTTGAGTTTCCCCAATGACAACAGGGATGTTCTCCTTAATTATCCCCGCCTTTTCGAAGGCTATGTTTTCAAGCGTGTCCCCTAGCATATCCATGTGATCGAAACCAATATTGGTGATCAGAGAAATTTCTGGAGTGATCACATTGGTTGAATCGAGCCTTCCGCCCAAGCCTACTTCAATCACAGCTATGTCTACCTTTTCATTACTGAAATAATCGAAAGCCATGGCTACGGTCATCTCAAAAAATGAAGGCTGGACTTCATCAATCGTTGGCTTCAGCCGAGCGACAAAATCCACTACTCCTTGCTCCTCAATGGGCTGTCCATTAATTCTGATGCGTTCCGTGAAATTCTTCAAATGTGGGCTTGTGTAAAGACCCACTTTATAGCCAGCAGATTGCAGCACCGATGCAATCATATGAGAAGAGCTGCCCTTTCCATTGGTGCCAGCAATATGAATTGATTTAAAGTCATTTTGTGGATTGCCTAAGGCTTCGCAAAGCTTTATAGTATTGGTCAAGTCTTTTTTAAAGGCTGAATTTCCAATGCGCTGGTACATCGGAAGGGCAGAAAATAGATAGTCTAGCGTTTGCTGATAATTCACGCTGCGAATATAATAGTTCGACCTGATTTCAGACCAAAAGAAAAAAAATCAAGAGGCGATACGTGTGTGGTTCAATTTGCTCGTCATAGCTATACAACAATCAAAAACTCAAAATTTCAAAACATGAAAAAGCAAATTTTACCACTTATTGTAATGCTCTTCTTAGGATTGGTCTCCTGTGAAGAAATTGGCGTCAGAGGACACGGAGATGTCGTTTCTGAATTCAGAGACTTGAATGATTTCACAGCCATTAAATTTCGCATTGACGGTGATGTATACCTTACTCAAGAAGCGACTCAAGAGCTTCGGATAGAGGCCTATGAGAACATTATTCACCTTATCGAAACCAGGGTTGAAAATGGTGAACTGATCATTGATAGTGACAAAAACATTCTTAATGGCAATCGCCTCAAGGTTTTTATTAGCGCGGTGGACTTTGATAAAATTCAGCTTTCGGGTTCGGGAAATATAGAAAGCCTGAGTTGCATTAATGTTGAGGATCTAGAACTTTCCATCTCGGGTTCTGGAAATATCGAAATTTGTGGAAATGCAGCAACTTTGAATGCTAAAGTCTCAGGTTCTGGAAACATCAATGCGTATGGGATCGAAGCTAGCGCTGTTGATTCGCGGGTTTCAGGCTCGGGAAACATTAAAGTAACTGCCAACGAAACTCTAGAGGCTACCATCACGGGATCGGGAAACATTTACTATAAAGGCAGCCCTCAGATCAACTCACATGTGCAAGGCTCTGGCCGAGTGGTGAATAAAAACTGAAGAAGCAAAATGGCTGTTGTTGAAAATTACAACAGCCATTTATAGCCTAAAAAATCCGCTTCCTTAAATCTTCAAGAATCATTGTTTGAGATGTACTAATTCTGTGCCTTGATTTAAATAGAATAAAATGACAACTCGACCCGTACTGATCGCAAGTGCCTTCACACTCGGTATTTTAGGCATTACCCTCACTTTTTTTCCGCAAGAAGTACTACATAGTTTTACCCAAAACTACGACTCACAATTCGCTCCGATAACCTTACAATTAATGGGCGCTCTCTATTTCGGATTTGCTATGATAAATTGGACTGCAAAAGGGACTTTGATTGGTGGTATTTATGGAAGACCCATCGCTTTAGGCAATCTTGCCCATTATGCCATTGGAGCATTAGGATTATTAAAAGCATATACGAGTGATATCAATACTGTATTTCTCGTGATGACTATCTACTATAGTTTATTTGCCATGCTCTTCGGTTATCTGTTCACCACGCATCCAGCTAAAAAAGAGTCTTGAACATCAATTAGACTATTCCCTTTTCTAAAGAAAAAGTAACCAGTTCAGCAGTATTCTTAACCCCAAGTTTATGCATAATATTTCTTCGATGCGTTTTAACGGTATGCTCGCTGATAAAAAGTGTATCGGCCATGGCTTTACTATTCAATCCTTTTACAATGCATCCAATAATTTCCTTTTCGCGATCAGACAATTGCCCCACCAAGTCTACATCGCTTGAGCCCTTATCGCCTCTTAAGAAATTAAAAATCTGATTGTTGATTTTCGGATGAAAGTAATTTTCCCTTCGACTTACTTTTTGAATAGCTTCGGTGAGTTCTTGTTTTGAGGCATCTTTAAGGATATAGCCTTGTGCACCGCCTTCTAAGGTACGTTTGATGTATTTCATGTCCTGATGCATAGTGAGCATGAGTATAGGCACATCAAAACCCTTCTGTTTGAGCAATTGCATTGCTCCAATCCCATCAATATTCGGCATACTGATATCCATCAAAATGACATCAATCTTTTCTTCTTCGAGAATACTTGGTATTTGATGGCCATTCGTAGTGATTCGGCTGATTTCGATACCATCCGTTGGTTTAAACATGGAACGAACTCCTTCCCCAAACAATTGATGATCATCGACCAAAAGTACTTTTATCATGACATTTCTAGGGTTAATTCTGAAGTAACAGGTAAATCAATGATGACGGTGGTTCCTTTGCCCATTCGGCTATCGACTTGAAAATCTCCTTGCATATCTGCTATTCTGCTTTGGATCGACTTGAGCCCAAGCCCCAAAGAATTTTCCATTAAATGGTCAGCATCGAAACCCATACCGTTATCCTCAACAATCAGATTAAGGATATTATCCAAGCAGGTAAGTTGAATGGTGATTTTGCTGGCTTTGGCATGCTTCAAAGCATTGCTCACTAACTCTTGCACCAATCTATAGGCGGTAACTTCGGTGGCAAGGTCTAAGTCTTGATTAAAATTGGAGGCATGAAATTGCACCTGAATTCTTTCAGATTGCGAAATCGAATAAGCCAAATCCTTTAAGGCCGGTATTAATCCAAAATTTTCCGAAATCCCTATGTTCATTGAATGAGATAAGGACCTAATGTCTTCACAAGCTTTATCGACCAAAATGGACAAATTCTTCATTTGCTCACTATTTTCTGGGGTGATAAAATTATCCTCCGCTACAGCCATCAGGTTCACTTTTACAGCGGCCATTAGACTGCCAAAATGATCGTGCAATTCTTTAGCAATGCGCTTTCTTTCTTTCTCTTGCCCCTCTACCATGGCTTCCAAGGTTTTGGTTTGCTGCTGCGTCATGAGCTCATTCACCGCCTTAATATGGCCTTCCTTTTCCTCTTTCACCTTTAACTTCGTAAGTGCTAATCGCTGTCTGAAATAGAGGTATAAGATTATGGCCAGTACGAAGAAGGCCAGCGCTGTAATGATAAATATCAACTTCTCTGATCTTTGCTTATCGGCCAAAGCAGCATTTGCTTTACTCTTTGCATTGACCACTTCGTTTTCTAACTCTAGCTGAGTGATCTGCTCGTCTTTCTTTTCCGACTCATAAACTTCTCTCAATTCAGCAATCTGTCTCGACTTCTCTACATTGTCCAAACTGTCTTTTATGATTTCGAATTTAAGTCGGTATTCATAAGCCTTTTTTGAATTCCCCAAAGCTTCATACACTTCGGAAAGTCCCAATAATGAACCTCTAGTGAGGGCTGGAAGCTTAAGTTCTTGGGCAATATCTAAGCCCTTTTTGTAATTGAATAAGGCTTCATTGTATTCCTTAGCCCTGTAATTGGTTACAGCCAAACTGTTGTAAACATTGCCTAAATCATTAGTGGCATTAAGCTCCTTTTGCCTTAAAATAGTTTCTTGGTAATAAGCCTTGGCCTTTGGATACTGTTCTAATAGCGCATATGCCCTTCCATAGCCATGCTGAACAAGCGCCAAATCACTTGGTTTTCCCTTTTGGACATAAATATCTTCGCTCATCTTAAAGAATTTCAAGGCTTCATCAGGGTTATTGTCCTTAAGATGGACCTCGCCAAGCGCAAGAAATAAATCTGCTTTATCTAAAGGATCGCCTAGAGATTCATAAATCTTCAAACTTTCTGAGAAATAACTCAAGGCTTCTGTAATATTTGACATTCTACTATACAAAACTCCCATATTATAGTAAGTGTCACCCTCTTCTAACTTCAGTTCTAAACTTTTATAACCATCCAGTGCTCTCAAGTGAAATTTTAAGGCGAGTTGATAATAGCCAAGTCGGACATAACAACCTCCAATATTATTATAATTTCTTGCCAGGGCTTCTTGTTGATTGACCTTATTGTAGATTTTTACGGCCTCTTGAAATTTTGTGATCGCAGTTTGATATTTTCCTACATCGAAATAATAAATACCTAAATTCGAAATCGTGAGCGCCAAAGAAATGCTATCGTTGAGTCCGCTCTTGATATCGATACTCTTTTGATAATAGACGAGTGCACTGTCATGCAACTCCAATTCCCGATAGGCCAGCCCTATATTTTGTAAAGTTTTGGCAATCCCTAAGGAATCTGACAACAACTCCTTGTACTTTAAACTAAGCCGGTATTCATCGATTGCTGCATCAACCCTCCCCTCTCTTTTAATTAATATTCCAAGTAAGTTATGGGCATCGGCAAGTACTTGAGAATGCTTTGCCGAGGTGGCCAGACTAATAGCTAACTCTCCAAATTTTTTCGATTCTGGATAGTCCCTAAGGCCAAAATAAGTTTTTCCCTTAATCCAACTATTCTCAGCTTGAATTTTTTTCAAATCCTCTTTAGGTGCTAAATCCTCAGCCATTTTCAAGAGCAATAGCACCGAATCAAGGTTATTTTTCCCTATCCGATCTGCCTCTTGTTGTAGCTCTTTTATTTTAGCACTGTCTTGAGGAAAAAAAGCATGAAGAGAACTTGGTGTAAGTAAAACTATGAGACCAAGCCATGAGCGAAAAATTAGTAGACTTAAAAAATAACCTGATCTCATAGTTAAATTTAATATTTATTATAACTCCTCATCTCCTCCCATCTTTCCCTTAGCAATCTCACCTTCCTCAGGATCTCCATGCACTGGGATAACAAAAACATTCTTTCTATTAATCTTAGCAGAAAACTCAATCGTAAAATCAGCATGAATGACAAAACATTGCTTTGCAGTTGGATCTACAGTGTTTTGTTTGAAGTTAACAAACAGGAAGAATTCAGCCCCCATGTAATCACAAACCAAAGGTGACTTTGCGTCTAAAACAAAGCCTTGAGGAGCAAAAATTACAACATGAAGTCTTTGCGCTTGAGTATCTTGATCTTTGGTAACCCTCAAAAATGGACAGAATGACTCTGGAAATGCAAGCGGGTCATTTCCGGCACCTTTTACATTCTCAAAAACTAAGTTTTCGGCAACGACACAGGTGGCTACTCCATACGACCCCTTAGGCCCTAATGGATATTGATCTTTTAAAATGTTTGACATAATCTGAATATTTATTGTTTTAGTTGAAATCCTCTCAAAAATAAGGTGAAGCACATTCTACCCCATACCAACAAAGTGGTATCATGAAAGTACCATGAATGCCCGATTAAATTACCCTCTTTCTTCAAGAATTTTGAACTGTTGAAAAAATTATTGAGAGGAGCCCTCAACTACTAGCCCTCTCTCAAACCTTGACTTATTCGATTGATCTATGGAAGCGACAGAATTTATAATCATCAATGATTGGAAAGAAGAAGTAACAGTATTCATAACCCTTGACGTTTCAGAAAGCTATGTGGCTGAGGTCAGCCAGATTCCTTTTGTTAAAAAAAGGATCAATATGTACCAAGGCTCTTTCCAGATTGCCCCTCAAAAATTCGTAATTTATAAGTCTCCAAGCGAAATGATCTTTGGGGGAAAAATATCATTCAACTCGCTCCCACTCAACCGTCCTATACCTAGCTTTCCTACTGGTATCAATGTGGCTGGATTTACGATCAACAATCATCGGGATTTACCAAAAACCTACGAATCAATCAGTATCAATAACTCATGTGGCGCAAACGCTAAAATAAAATGGACTGCCAATGGTGGCGGAAATTGGACCACAAAACGAGTACATGCCAGTGGAAATAATTTAGAAAAGAACACTCAGATCAATCGTGCAGATCACTTTAGTTCCTTTTCTATGGTCTATGAAAACAATGAAATGGATTCTTTTGCGGCTATATCGGCCTCTACGAATGATGGATTAAATAACACAATGGCATTTACTGCCAAGCGACCCGCAAATAGCGCTGGTGGGATTGTAGCCCTTACCTACTTAGGGCCAACAAATTCCAATGCCAACTTGAATTGAAAACAATATAAAGAGATCTGCAATTGGTTAATTAAAACCACATGAGTTGCGGTGTTTAGGTGAAAAAGAAGGTGCCAGAAGGGCACCTTTTTTTATGCTCAACAGGCATTAATAATTACTTCCATGTATGCCAAGTAATACTTTATTAGTAATACCAAAGGACAAATACCCTCTTCAAAATGATGACTTATGATTTACCCTTAAATCGGGATTATCGAACCTGATAATCCTTGCAAATTTGACATGTCTTCTAACAACAATGCGCATTGAATCAAGAAGATGGGCTGATGCCCAATTCAATTAATTCTTTTTAAACCTTTAACAATTTTCAATTATGTCAATGGGAGCAAGTTGCACAATAACAAATAATACAGGTGCAGTATTAGTAGTCACTCAAATAAGTCAAGTGAATGATGATGCCACATGGTCGGCACCACCAGTCGGTACGAAGATTGCAAACGGTCAATCCGTACAAATCTCTATGGGAAATGCATCTGCCTTTCCTTTTGTAAGAGGTGTTGGTTTCAATCTGGGTTTTATAGACTTGTCGTCAGGTATTGTTGGCGGAATCTATTTGGATATTCCAGCCGTTGGAGCGCATCACTTCTCGTATGCCAACCAACAAATCTATAACTACCCGACCAGCAATCCTTCAGGAAACACTTACAATGTAGGGATCAGCTTAAAATAAGCCCTAAGATTGCAAGTATATAAAAAGAGAGGCAATAGACTTTTGCCTCTCTTTTTTGTCGTTTATACCAATAATTGAAATTATTTAAGTGCGTGAGCGCTGAATTATTTTTCATTAAATTGATCGTGAAAATTTATTCTGATCATGAAATCCACACTTTTAACACTCATCATTTTTTCCATTCTGTTCGCTTGCTCTCCAAAACAAGAATCCGTTAACAGCAGCGCTGAAAACATAAGCTTCGAAGCCATTTCACTCTTAGGTGATACATTGGTCTCTCCTCCCCCAAGCCAAAAGTCCATTGATAATTATTTGGAGCGGAAAGCCAATTTCGAAGCTGATCCATCTGCCGATAATTGGGTGTGGTATGGTCGCTTTATTGCCTACCAAGGCAAATACAAGGAGGCGATTGAAGAATACACAAAAGCCATTGAGCAATTTCCCAATGATGCCCGTTTCTATCGCCATCGAGGCCACCGCTATATCACAATCCGTGAATTCGATAAAGCCATTGCCGATTTTGAAAAGGCGGCTGAACTGCGATTAGGTTTAGAAAATGAAATTGAACCCGATGGAGCGCCAAACGCACAAAATATCCCTGTTAGCACGCTTCATGGCAATATATACTATCACCTAGGTTTAGCAAATTACCTGAAGGGTGATATGGAAGCTGCCTTAGCAGCATACCAAAAGGCAATTGCAGCTTCTCAAATGGACGATAATGTTGTTTCAGGTGTGCATTGGGTTTACATGATTTTAAGAAGAATGGGAAAAGAAGAGGAAGCCAAACAGGCGCTTGAAGTAATCAATAAAGACATGAAAATCATTGAAAACTTCGCTTACTATGACTTGTGCCTTTTCTATAAAGGGGAAATTACTTTGGAGGAAGTAACCAAATCTGGTGAGGGCGAATTGAGCAGCAATGATGCCGTCAACTACGGTATTGGCAATTGGTATTTGTACAATGGCAACGAACCAAAAGCAGGTGAAATATTTGAATCTATCCTTTCGAAACCTGGCTGGGCATCTTTTGGCTATATCGCTGCCGAAGCAGATTTAATGAGACTTAGTCAGCAATAATTTTATGAAGAATACAGTATTCAGCACTCTACTTGCAGGATTAATAGCGCTCCCTATTTTGAGCTGTCAAAAGCAATACGAAGAACCCAAGGTTTCATTGGAAAGCTATCAAATTGAACAAGGGTTTGAACTACAAGTAGTGGCAAGTGAGCCCTTTCTCGAAGCTCCTGTAAGTATTGATTTTGATAATAAGGGAAGAATTTGGGTGGCTGAAATGCGCGGCTACATGACCAACATCGATGGTGATGGAGAAAACCTACCTAGCGGAACAATTTCCATTATGGAAGACCTAGATGGAGATGGCTTAACAGATCATTCAAAGATTTTTCTTGATGGATTGGTGCTGCCAAGGGCATTAGCACACGTGTATGGCGGACTTCTTTATGCAGAACCCCCTATGCTCTGGTTTGTTGAAATCAATAATGATAAACCAGGCAAAAAAGTATTGGTAGATTCACTTTATGCAGATGATGGTAATGTGGAGCATCAACCTAATGGTTTGATGATGAACATTGACAATTGGATATATAATGCCAAATCTCACTTCCGTTACCAGCGTAAAAATGGCATTTGGATTAAAGAGCCCACCTCTTACCGAGGCCAATGGGGAATTACCAAAGACAACTTCGGACGCCTTTATTACAATAATAACTCTACCCTACTGCAGGGCGACTATGTGCTTCCTAATACTGTAATTAACAACCCTTATTACACGCCAGAGAATGCCATCAGCAAAACACTCACCACCAACCAAAGAGTTTATCCACTCCATGTCACTTCTGTAAATAGAGGATATGAAAAAGGAGTACTTGACCAAGACAGTATGCTGGTCAACGCTACTTCGGCTTGTGGTCCGATGGTGTATAGGGCTGGACAATTTACGGATGACTATAATGAGAATGTATTCGTTTGTGCACCAGAAGTCAACCTCATCAAGCGCCATATTCTGGATTTCAGTACGATTCGAACTACAGGTGAAGCCGCTTGGGTAGACAAAGAATTTTTAGCCTCTACCGATGAAGCTTTTCGTCCAGTAAACCTATTTAACGGCCCAGACGGTGCTATGTATGTAGTTGACATGCACCGTGGAGTAATTCAGCATGGGGCTTATATGAGTCCATATTTGCGCAAGCATTTGGAAGAAAAGGGGCTGGATAAAATCATTGGTATGGGACGAATTCTCAGGGTTAAAAACAGCGCGCAACCGCTACAAAAAATCCCTGATTTAGAAAATGCCACAAATGCCAAATTGATTGACCTCCTCAACGATAAAAATGGTTGGGTAAGGGACAAAGCACAGCAGTTATTGATCTTAAATGGAACTGCAAAAGATCAATTCAGCCTAAACGAAGTTGCGTTGGATGCAAGTAGGCCAATAGCACAAATGCACGCACTTCATACCTTAAATGGATTGGATTTATTAAGCTTTGAGCTGCTTATAGAAGTGGCTGAAACTAGCAGTCCAGATGTTGTAGCACATGCTCTGGTGCTAATTCCAACTCCAAAAAACGAAGACCAAATAACTGATCTGGTTTCACTATCAATGGCTTTAAAGAGTCAAGATAATCCAACCATTGATCTTTACTTAATTATGGCTTTAGGAAAATGGGCTGAGAGTTCAGCATCTTTCATCCCTCTTTTGAAAGAAATTTCTGAAAGAAGAACCGACCCTATTTATCAAGAGGCCGCCTTAAGTAGCTTGGCTGGTCAAGAAATTAAGATATTAGAATCAAATCCCGATACTGAGTTAACAGGCATGCTCTTACAGGCAGAAGTTAATAGAATAGCTAATGCCAAAAACTGGATTTATGAATTGGCTTCATTACCAGAAGATGATCGAACTAGAGGTCTTCGCTTTTACAAAAACATCTGTGGCGCTTGCCATGGGCCTGGTGGGGACGGGATTGAGGGTTTAGCCCCTCCACTTCGTAATTCGGAATATATCACCGCTTCACCGAAAAGACTGGCACTGATTCTTTTGCATGGACTGAAAGGCCCTATAAACGTAAATGGAAAACGCTACGAATTCAATGGAGAAATGCCCGGAATCATGAACAACCCCGACATGTCAGATCAGGACATCACAGACTTGATGATGTATTTGAGCAACGCTTTTGGAAAATCAACACGAGAAATTAATGCTGAACAAATAAAAGCTCTCCGTGCTATAAAATCAAAATCAGGTGGTGCGTATACAGAAGAGGAGCTCTTAAAAATCAAAAACTAAGCCTATGAAATTTTCCATATCGTTCTTTCTCGTTTCTTTTTGTTTCAGCGCATTAGCGCAAGAAAATTGGCAACCCTTGTTCAATGGGAAAGACCTGACTGGTTGGAAAATCAGAGGCGGAGAAGCATCTTACAAAGTCGAAAGTGAAACAATTATTGGTACTACCAAAGGTAGATACAATACATTTTTATCCACCGCACGTGATTACTCCGATTTCATTCTTGAACTAGAGCTGTTTGTTGATCCAGCAATGAATTCGGGCATTCAAATCAGAAGCCATGAAAGTGAAAGGGTACTCGGTTATCAAATTGAGGTAGATCCTGCGGCACGGGCTTGGAGCGGAGGAATTTATGATGAAAGCCGTAGAGGTTGGCTTTATCCACTGACTTACAATCCCAAAGGCCAAAAGGCATTCAAAAATGGGATTTGGAATAAGTATAGAATTGAAGCAATCGGCAATTCCATCAGGGTTTGGGTAAATGGCGTATTTACATCGGCTCTATTAGACGATAAAGACGCCTCAGGCTTTATTGCTTTGCAGGTTCACGGCATTGGTGATGAAGAAACTCCGGGCAAACAGATCAAATGGCGCAATGTGAAAATATTGACTGAAGGGCTCGAAAAAGCGGCTTGGGGACTACCTGAAAATGAATTTGAGTTGAATATGATAAAGAAGGACATTTCTCCTCTTCATGTTGATGCAGAAAAAGGCAAGACTTGGAATGTATTTGGATTGAAAATTATAGGCAAGATTCTAAGTGAGGATACCGATGGTGCTTATTCCGTAATTGTGAGCCATACCCCTGCAAATGGTGGCCCTCCACTTCATATTCACGAAAATGAAGAAGAAGTTTTTTATGTTTTAGAAGGCTCATTTGAGTTTACTTATGGCAATAACAAAGTGACAGCCGACAAAGGGGATATGGTCGTTTTACCAAAAAACCTTCCTCACAGCTTTAAAAATACAGGCACTTCCACTGGCATTACCATGAACACAATGACGCCTGGAGGTTTAGAGAAGTTCTTCGATGAAATAGCTGCCATCTCCAAAAATGGTCCACCCGATCCAAAACAAGTTTCTGAGATTGCAATGAAGTACAAAATGCGGTTTTTAACCAACTGATTTAGCGTCTCACAAAAATTAGTTTTCACTTTCTATCCTGAGCTGTGCGATGGAACTCTAATTAAACTCTATATCCTTCGTTCGCTCAGGGGAAGAAGCCAGAAGCTTCGAGGGCATAGCAACTTCTATTGTCAAGAATTCGGTATTCCCAACCAAATTTAGAATCTTCATGATCTAAATAAGTTGCCCAAATATTTAATACCTATTCATTTATCATGCAAATCGACACCCTAGATCAACAAATAGCCTTCATCAAAGAAATTGACAAACTGAAATACATTCAGCGTAAAACTTGCCTTTTTAATAGCACACGTAACGAAAACGATGCCGAACACAGTTGGCATTTGGCCATGATGGCACTTGTACTTTCTGGCCATTCAAACGAAAAAGTAGACATGCTTAAAGTACTCAAAATGCTCCTCATTCATGACATTGTTGAGATTGATGCCGGAGACACATTTCTTTTCGATACTACAAAAAATCACACTAATACGGATGAAGAGTTAATTGCAGCCAAGCGTATTTTTGGGCTTCTGCCCGAAGAACAAGCAACCGAGTTAATCGCTATTTGGGAAGAGTTTGAAGCTTGCCAAACAGCCGAAGCCAAATTCGCAAAAGCCATGGATCGTTTTGCTCCAATGCTTCAAAATTCTACCAACCAAGGAGGTACTTGGGCTGAGTTTAATGTTTCCTATGAAACGGTTATAGAAAAGAAGAAAGGGATCAAAGAAGGTGCTGAAGCAGTTTGGGAGTATGCCAAAGACTTGTTAGATGAGTCTCTAGCCAAAGGGGAAATTAACAAGTAGTGAGCTATTGAAAAGAATAAATACCTTATAAACCACCTTCTAATCAAACTTTACTTTTGGGTTTCAACATGGTAATTAGTCCCATAGGGACGACCTGTTCATAGACAATTTTCATGCTATTTTGAGCTCCAGAGGAGCGCCCTTTTATAGATCGCCCCTACAGGGCTAATATCCTCTAATCTGTTTTTCCTATTAACAGTAAGCCTCTATGAGGCTGAATGGTTAATTTTCAAAGCAGCATAGTGGGCTAGTAAAATTAGCCTATGGCTCTGATTAAATTTCCAAAATTCTGTTAGAAGACTCCTAACTTAAACACAAACCTGCTCTAAAACAAAAAAACCGCTCCGCAGCGGTTCTTTCTGTATTTTTACAAATACCCCCAAAAAACAAAAGCGGGGGATGATTGCTCACCCCCACTTGCCCTACAATCACCGTAACAATTGCAAGACATCAAGTTACTGTTAAAGCCTTTGTTCTTCCCCTATTGGCCCAAGCTATAGTTGAAAAACGCTACCTTCTTTGGCTTAGTCCGCAGTATCACACTCAGTGCTCAACTTTTGAAGCGCAGTTTTGCAGTCTTTTAGAATCAGTTCGGAGAACTAATTCTGCCGAAATCCGAAAAGTGTAAACACTCTTCTTCTTTCCCATTTTTGCCTACACACCCAAATGTGTTTGCTTTTTTGGTCACCAATTTTGACGAATCTATCTTGGTTTCAGCAAGCTGTCAGATAACCTCGGCTAACTAACACGAGTTTCCAGCAAATCAGATTTGCTTTCTCTCAATCATCATCCCCTTTCGGTTCGATGTATGCTTTTGACTGTTTCAGATCATCACCTTTCGGCTCTGAACCTTTCACAAAACGTTTTTTCGGACTTCCCCCGAAGAGAGATTGAAACTAAGTTTCTGACTTTTATCCCTCACTTGATATATCTAAGATATACTCACTAATTTTACGATCAAACTTTATAACCCTCTAGTTTTCAACAACTTTCCCACCCCGTAATCCACAGGGTTATGCCCTAGTTATGCACGGGGTTATCCACATTAGCCGCAAATCAACCTCAATAAAAGCATAAACATCATTATCAATTTCTCACTCACTCTGATTGCTTTTTACTAAACTTGCAGTTCAATTCAGAATAAGAGGAAAATGAGTGAATTAGAACACAAAGAGCCGCTCAACTTTATAGAGCAAATGATCGAGAATGATTTGAAATCAGGCAAAAACTCTTTCGTCCAAACCCGTTTTCCTCCTGAGCCTAATGGCTATCTGCACATTGGCCATGCAAAATCCATTGTGTTGAATTTTGGCCTTGCCGAAAAGTACAATGGTAAATGCAACCTTCGATTTGACGACACCAATCCTGAAAAGGAAAGTGAAGAATACGTCAACTCGATCAAAGAAGACATTAAATGGTTGGGCTATACTTGGAACGAAGAAGCCAGATTTACTTCAAACTACTTCGGTACTCTTTATGATTATGCGGTAAAGCTGATCAAAAAAGGGAAAGCCTATGTGGATGATCAAACTGCGGAAGAGATTTCTGCCGGCAAAACCAACCCTACAATTCCAGGAATCGAAAGCCCCTATCGCAACCGTTCGGTAGAAGAAAACCTTGATTTGTTCGAAAGAATGAAAAATGGTGAGTTCGATCAAGGCAGCAGAGTGTTGCGTGCAAAAGTGGATATGACTTCGCCCAACATGCACATGCGCGATCCGATAATTTATCGAATCAAAAAAGTGCATCATCACAATACTGGTGACGCATGGTGCATTTACCCTAATTATGACTTCGCCCATGGCCAATCCGATTCACTGGAAGAGGTTACTTATAGCCTATGTACTTTAGAGTTCAGGGACCACAAGCCATTGTATGATTGGTTTATTCAGGAACTCGAAATTTTCCCTTCGGAACAAACCGAATTTGCTAGACTCAACCTTAGCTATACCATCGTAAGCAAGCGAAAACTCCTGCAATTGGTAGAAGAAAAGCATGTAACGGGCTGGGATGACCCAAGAATGCCAACCATTTCTGGATTCAGAAGAAGAGGATACACTCCAGACTCAATCAAGAATTTTGTAAAGAAAGTGGGTGTTGCCCGAAGAGATGGCATTACGGATGTTGCACTTTTAGAACACAGCATTCGCGAAGACCTGAACAAAAAAGCAAACCGTGTTTTTGGTATTCAAGACCCTTTGAAAATGGTCATTACCAATTGGCCGAAAGAGGATTTGGAGATTTTGCATGCCGTAAACAACCCAGAAGACGAATCGGCTGGAGTGCGCGACATGCCGTTTACCAGAGAGGTGTATATCGAAAGAAAAGACTTTATGGAAGATCCTCCATCGCCTAAGAAGTTCTTTGGCTTAGGACCAGATCGTGAGGTGCGCTTGAAATTCGGCTATATCGTAAAATGTGAAGGCTTTATAAAAGATGCTGATGGCAATATCACTGAAATTCATTGCACCTATGATCCTGAAACACGTAGTGGCAACGATACAAGTGGAAAGAAAGTGAAAGGCACTTTGGGCTGGGTTTCGGTGGAACATGCCGTTCCGGCCGAACTTCGACTTTACGATAGGCTTTTCAAAACCGAAAACTTAAACTCTATTGATGATGACTTTTTAAATCATATCAATCCGGATTCGCTAACGGTGGTTGAAAATGCCATGATGGAACCTTCCATTAAATATGCTAAAGTGGGCGATATTTTCCAGTTCGAAAGACAGGGTTACTTTGTGATTGACAGAGATTCTTCACCAACAAAGAAGGTATTTAACAGAACCGTTACGCTAAAAGACAATTGGTCGAAGTAGCTGTTAGATTCTAGATATTAGAAGTTAGATTTTAGATTTTAGGGGATGCTCCTCATTTTCAACTGATTGATTATCAACCGAAAACTGTCTTATACTTTCTATCCTGAGCGGAGCGAAGGAACTATGGTTAAGCTTTAGACCCTTCGTAAACTCAGGGAAAGAAGCATTTCATAGTTACCTTCCGTTTCAAAAACCGGCTTAATCCAATCAAAAACAAAATTTTCAGGAGCTAAGTCCATAACCGAATTAGATTTTAAGCAACCAAAAAGCACGATATTCAGATTATCGTGCTTTTTTTGTGTATGCCATTACTCAGATCGACTGTCCAAGAACTAAAGCCCAACCAAATCGCCATCATAGGTTTACCATTTGATGAACACTCTTCTTTTTTAACAGGCCCAGCCAAAGCACCAGAATTGATCATTCAAGCAGTAGAATCTGATTCGGCCAATTACTTTACAGAAAGCCTAATCGACCTTAATGAGCATCCTAAAGTGCCTTGGTGTGGTAATGCTCCACTGACTGACTATTGGTCAATCGAAAAGGCAATTGATCAAATTATGGAGCAAGGCGCTGTTCCATTTTCTTTGGGTGGCGACCATTCTGTAACCTTTCCCGTTTTAAAAGCTGTTGCCAAAAAGCATCCACAGCTGAGCATTCTTCATTTCGATGCGCATGGCGATTTGTATGATGAGCTAGACGGCAACAAATACTCTCATGCTTGTCCTTTTGCGCGAATCATGGAAAATGGATTGGCGCAATCTTTAACCCAAGTAGGTATTCGTACTTTGACCAAACACCAAAATGAGCAAGCCGAAAGATTCGGAGTGAAAGTAATCCAAATGAAGGATTGGAAGGCGGATATGAAATTTGAAATTGAAGGCCCCGTTTATCTTTCCTTTGATATGGATGTGCTCGACCCTGCCTTTGCTCCTGGCGTTTCGCATCACGAACCGGGTGGCTTCTCAACCCGTGAGGTATTGACTATGATTCAAAACTTGAATCTCAATATTGTGGGCTGCGATGTAGTCGAATACAACCCCGAAAGAGACATTAACGGAGTGACTGCCATGGTAGCCGCTAAGGTGGTGAAGGAGTTGGTGGCGAAGGTGGTGAATGGATGAGATAATAGAGACTATCTGGCTAAAAACAGATATTGATTAAGTGAAAATGATTTACGATATTTCTATCGGCCGATAGAAATATCTATCTTTGTATATGTTGAAAATAAATGATCAGAAAAGTCCATTAGGCGAAGTATTTGGCTTCCCCATTAAAAATGATGGGCCTAAGGCTCAACGTTACCGAAAGCAAAAACTTTGTCCCTTCAACAACAAAGTCCCCAACTGTACTAAGGATAAAGCCAACAATCCTCTAGGAGTATGTAGTGTATGGCACAATGGAGTGTCGGTAATCACTTGTCCAACAAGGTTCAGAGAAGATTGGCTCATAATAGAAAAGGCTGCAGAGTTTGCCTTTGGATCACAAGCCACATGGACTTCCATATCTGAAATTAAACTAGTAGACAGAAATGGTCAGTCGGCAGGTAATATTGACTTTGTATTAGTACAGTATAACGAAAAGGGGCAACTTGTAAATTTTGCTTCCCTCGAAGTCCAAGGTGTTTATATTTCTGGCAACTTGAGAAACCCATTCGAAGAATATATAAAGAACCCGTCAAAAGATTTTGAATGGCCGACAGGATACAACTACCCAAAACCTGATTATCTCTCTTCTTCACGCAAGCGACTTATACCTCAAAGCTTTATAAAGGAGGGATTTTTCAATCATGGAAAAGAAAACAAACCGTAGCTCTTCAAAGATCTTTTTTTGAGACACTCCCCTCACTTCCTACCACAACAAAAGAGAAAGCTGACATTGCTTGGTTTCTTTATGACCTAGAGTTCAATGAAGAACAAAACCAGAATAATTTAGTCTTAACAAATACAGTTTATACCGAATTTGAACCTGCGCTTCTAAGGGTAACCACGCCTGAACCAGGAGATGTCACAAATTTTATCAATATTTTACAGAGCCGTCTTGATGAACATTTGGACAAAAACTCACCTGATGCACCATCATTAACAGATATAATTAGTAATTAAAATGGATGGACAATTAGCTATTTTTGAGACTAATCGCAAAAAATCAACCCAGAAAGTTGTAAACGTTGCCTCTGTACCTCAAAGGAGCCCATTTAGATACCCTGGAGGTAAAACATGGTTAATCCCTGTAGTCAGAAAATGGCTCAAACAATCTTCTGATAATTCCAAAACTTTGATTGAACCTTTCGCGGGTGGTGGAATTGTGAGTGTAACCGCAGCTTTTGAAAAATTGGCAGGCAGTATAATAATGGTTGAGCTTGACCCAGAGGTAGCCGCTGTATGGGAAGTAATTATTAATGGAGATCACGATTGGTTAGCTGATAAAATTTATTCGTTTGATCTTACTTCTGAAAATGCAAATAGAATTCTTGAGAAAAAGAATAAAAACATTCAGGAACAGGCATTTAGCACAATACTCAAAAACCGTATTTTCCACGGAGGTATTATCACAAAAGGTTCAGGGCTAATAAAGAACGGGGAAAATGGAAAAGGAATTAAGTCTCGTTGGTATCCTAAAACATTACATGATAGAATCAAGGGGATTGGGTATGTAAAAGAAAAAATGCGCTTTATAACTGGCGATGCCTTTGAAGAGCTGGAAAAAGTCAAAAATCAGAAAGATGCTTATTCTTTCATAGACCCACCTTACAAAGCCGCTGGAAAGAGACTATATACTCATTTTGACATCAACCATGATGCTCTTTTTGCTCTGACTTCCCAACTTAAAGGTAAGTTTATGCTCACATATGATGATACGGAAGAAATTCGATCATTAGCCCATAAACATAATCTTGATTTCAGAACAATTCCAATGAAGACCACACATCATATTCAAAAAAATGAGCTCATAATATCAGACAATTTTGATTGGTGGAATTGATATGACAACATTCAGGTTACTTCTTCTGCTCATCCTTCTTCCAGCCCCATTGTATGGTCAAAATATGACCAATAGTATTGGAGTAGTCACTATTTCAGATGATTTTGACAATTCAGACCACATTCTAGAATTTCTTAATGATGACGGCTCTGTATGGAATGCTATTAATCTCTTTGATGAATGGAAGCCAATTGAGGGCTTTATTATTATGGCCTTTCACCCAGATTATTTTCTCTATAAAATCAAGTGCAAAGAGAAAACTTCAGAGTACTATAGAGTAGTAGTCAATGAAGAAACAGGATTGACAAAACGTATCTTAATATCCTCAAAACTAAAGCTTCAAACGTGGGAAGAGTATGTATTAGATGTATTCACCGTTAGTTTCAACATATCAGAAACATCAATTCTTGACAAAATTAATGGATCACCAGTAACTAAATTACCAGTCAAAAATCAGTTTCTTTTCCCGAAAGAAGTCAAGGGTGAATGGATGAGGATAATCTGGACAGATTCTAATTATCCGACTGACGATTCAATCAACTATTCAGGTTGGATTAAATGGAAGAAAGGAAATGAAATTATAGTAAGGCTTCATCACCTATCATAAGCAACTCACCAATGAACCTCCACACCACCCTCCCAAAAACCCTTCAACCCTATTTTCAAGCGGAGTTACAGGCTTATGCTGTGGCGTACAAAGCTGGTGATTTAACCAAGGCTTGGGTGCATTTGGAACGGGCGCACATCATTGGGCAGCGGTATCCTTTTGCGCACACTTTCGTGCATTGGAAAATGCTTCAGTTTGGGTTTAGGATCAAGAGCGCAAAAGAAGTGATTGGGCAAGTCCCTCGTTTGCTTGTGGGAGGCGTAAAGTCATTTGTAGGAAAAGTGCCTGTGGGCAATCCCGGTGGCGCAAATGTACCGCCCATGAAATCCTTTCCCATAGAAAAAGACATTCAGGATATTTTTACTAAAGCGGGATTAGAGGCTAATTGAGAAGCTTTGCAATATCTTGCAATACTTTGTGTTTTAGGTTGTGCCATTTAAAACGACTTTGGCATCGTCCGCCCGAATTACCTTGTTCAAGAAGCTGATAAACTCAGCATAGTCTTCTGGAGCATACCTCTTTTTCCAAACCACAAATTTCCGTGTATAGATTACTTTGCCTTCTTCCTTGGTAATGGTGGAAGTGTACTCGCCATACTTACTGGTGATTTCTGTATTCGAAGGCATGTATTCAAAATTAAATTGCTCTGGAAAACTAAAAGTAACCGAATCAACTTCTGTTACCGCTTCAGGCCAGATGAAATCTGTTTTTCTATCTTCTACCTTAGGCAGGTTATACTTTTGGCGCGAAAGGGCATTCAGATTGAAAGAAAGTCGCTTTCCGCTTAATTTGGCATATTTAGGTACTTCATAATTAGCCGTAATTGTCGCTGATGGAATGGGCGATTTATCTACCTCTGTGGTGTAATTCACCAATTGGAAATTGGCGAAATCTGTGTTGTTCAATATCCATTCTTTGGTGTCTTTTTCTCCCGAACTTAAAGCCCAGTTCAAATTCTTATGTTCATACTTAAGCCCAGCATATTTGTTGTCGACATGGGCTTTAGCATTGCCGGCTGCATCCAGCTCCATTTGAATATTTCGTGAAAGCACGTTTACTTTTTCATCATAAATCGGGGTATGCACAATTTTCGCCCCGTCCTTGGTAATGGCAAGTACATCTCTATCTCCAGTAAACTCACCCATATAGCCGAAAGGATTATTCTGGCTTGTACATTCCAGCCAAATTGTATCGCCTTTATTGGGCACACACAGAATCACGTGATTAAAGGTACTATTCGGAAAATCTGGCAATAAAGGTCGAGGGTCATCATCGGCCTCCACAAGGGTGTATAAAGCCTCAATCCCAATGGACTTTAACAATGACTGCGTATAGAATGTCAATGCTTTACAATCCCCATAGCCCAGTTTATCTACATCAATTGCAGGAAAAGGCTGAAAACCTCCTATCCCCAACTGAATACTCACATAACGGGTTTGACCTTGCAAGTATTCATACACAGCTTTGATTTTAGCTCTATCATCGCTCATTCCAGCAGTGAGTCCTTTAATTTTATCAATTGTGGCTTGAGGTAAATTGTCTCTTCCTTTGTTTAAAAGTTGCTGCCATTGGCCTACTTCGTCCCAACTCGACCAGCTTCCTTGGTAACCTTCGAATTCAAACTTGGACGGTGCGGTCATCACAACTGGAGTAATCTCATTCCACTCAGGGCCAAAAGGCTCTAATTCTATGCCTTTCAGATTTTCAAATTCCCACTTATATTTTGCTTCACTCGAAGTTGAGAGATCTTTGAAGTTATTTTCTTCGATATTATAGTTTTTAAACCTAGGATGAATACCCGTGGGGCCCGAAAGCGTGTATGCTGATTTTTCTACAGCCACTTTGACATTGGGAATTACATACCAATTCGGAATAAAGTAGAGATAACTATATTCAACTTCATATTCATATTCAATCGTATAGGGGTAATTGGGTTGTTTTAGGTCTAAGTATTTCAAGCGATTGTCTTCGTAAACACTGAATCCATTGATACTGCTTTGATCCACAATATCAGACTTTCTGAATTTATAAATCTCCTTGCCAAAACCGTCATAGGCACTCCCTTTGATAATTTTTACATTGGTGAGTTTATCATAACCCACAACTAATTCGGCCAAACCCTTGGCTTTGGCATTTAAGATGGTGACTATCCTTTTATTTCTGAATACACCACTGCTGATAGAAGTCACTTTGAATTCCCCTTCAGACAAGCGCACAACGGCATTAGCCCCTTCTAAAAGTTCACGTGGTATTTCCGTAAACTTATACTGCCCCCAAACTGAAGAAGGAATCAAAACCAAAAGAAACGCTAATCTGAAAATACCTTTCATTGTACTCTTTTTAAAACAATTTGCTCCGCTTGCTTATCTACTACTTTGCCATAGAACTCCTTCAGCAAGGGGTATTCATCTCCAGAAAAAACAACTTTATTCACCTTAAACGAACTTCGGATCATTATTTCTCCATTAGAGACCACTGACTTCACCGTGTAAAGTCCATCATTATTCGGTAAACCAAGGGCTATATTTTGAGGCATGCTCTCAACCATAAAACCTTCAGGTATTTTGAACATAAACACATAATTGGAAGTTTGATTCGATGCGAAATCAACAGGGAATTGCCGCTCCTCAAGCTTGAAAGGGTTTTCTTCAAACTTATCGACAAGAAATGGATTGATATAAATCAAATCGCCTAAAGTCTCCATTTGGGATGTTGATTTAATTTCAAAAGATGCACCAAACGGTTTTTCAAGGTCTTCCGCTTTCTTTAATTCGAGAGCAGTAACCTCCCAACCATGGGTTTCTTCTATTTCTTGTTTGAACTTCTTTTCATCCCCCAATGCTTTTGTTCTCATTGCACTTCCAGAGTAGTCCAAATAATTAACCTCAACCTTCCCAATTAAGTCACCTTCTTCATTTATTCTCATTTCAGCAAAGGAAGAAGTGCCTAATTGACCATTGGAATTCAAGGCAATCCAACCGGCCCTGAGGTCAGAAACTCTCCATCCGTTACCGTTGAGACACCGTACAGGCAATAGGTTCATTGGAAGCGTACGATCAGTTGCGTCTAACAATAGGTCAACTTCCCCTCTTTCGACAATAGCGATAACATAATTAAATTGATTTGACACTGGGAAATATTCCCTTATGGCTCCATTGGTTCTAGTACTTATCATCACTGGATCGGCTTCAAAACCTGCCTTCCTTAACATATTGATCAATAATAAATTAATCTCAGCCGAACTTCCTTCTCCATCATCAATCACATTCTTGAAACTTGAATCCAAAAACTTTCGATTCATACTGTTCCATTTAACTTTAGATCGAACGAAGTCAAAAATTCGTTGAATTTTATCTTCATCACTCACTGCATCCGCGGTAATGCTCGCTACTTCTGCTTTCAAAAAACCAGAGCTATTCAAATCAGTACTGTAAGAATTCGTCTCTAGCATAGTTTTGTTTATGGTACCCCATGTTCCTAAAAAATTCTGAGGGGCAGCGTTGGGCATAGAAATAGTGGAGAGTTCGAAGTTTAACTTTGATATAAAATCGCTAGAACTTGCAACATAGGGTTCTTTTCGAAAAGCAGGGATATTATCGGAAATGATTGTGAGCAAGTCCTTTTTATAGGAAATCTTAGTATTCGAACTTGTTGTTGCCCTCTGACCTAGTCTATTATTATTCTCATTTTTTATTTGGAGGTTAATCGTTTCCATTTCGGCCTCTTCACTAAAAGAAGTAACAGGATGATAACCCTGCATGTACCTTTCAAACTTAAAATACTCAGGTATTTTGGCCACGAATTGACTTCTAACAGTAGGTATATTTTTTTGAAATGTCCAGTCAGGAAAATTAAAAATATAGTCAGAGGAAATTTTATAGCTATACTCAATTACGGACCCAACTTTGACGTTTGGCAGTGTAAATTTTACATTGTCCCAATATTCATTCATTGCTTCATCAAAAATGGCATCTTTGTCCATCTTAGTTGAAACAACCTTATCTCCATCCAGGGTATGGGTTAGGGCTTTGATATTGGTTATCTTCTCTTTCGAGCTTCCATCCTTATACAAAGCCACCTCCACATCTGCCCAACTATAGCCATCAGTAGACAAAATCTTTATCTTTGTATGCCTTTCAAACTCAATATAAAAACCTCTGTTCTGAGCATATTTAATTTCCCCAACCCCATTGTCCCATAAAACCACGGCCTCAGCAGAAGAATCCAGAGCGTATTTTGTCATTTTAAGTTCTTCCATGGAGAAATCCCCAAATTTGATCGTCTCAACTTGAGAGAAGACCGCAATTGGACTGCATAAAAGAAGAAATATGGAAATGTATTTTTTCATTAGTCGATTCTTTTTAAAACAATTTGCTCTGCCTGCTTATCCACCATCTGCGCATAAAACTGTTTCAGGTAAAGGTATTCTGGCCCCGAAAAAAGGGGCTTGGTCACCTTAAATGAACTTCGAACCATAATTTTACCTTCTGCCAAAGCTGAAATCATGGTGTATTTACCGTCATTATTGGGTAAGCTCATAGAGATATTCTGAGGAAGAGATTCCACTTTATATCCTTCCGGTACTTCCAAAGTGAATACATAATTATAACTCTGCCCTGTACCAAAATCGACTGGGAATTGTCTTTCTTCCAATTTGAAAGGATTTTCATCTACCTTGCCCACAATAAATGGATCAATGTAAATTAGATCACCCAAATTTTCGATTTGATTGTTTGCATCTGCTTCGCAGATCATTCTAAACGGCTGATAAATATTGTCATCCCCTTTCAATTCCATTGTACTCACCGCCCATCCGCGAGATTCTTCTATATATTTTTTAAAATTGTCTTCTTCTCTTAATTTTCTGTTTCTCATATTCGAAGCACTGTAATCCAAATAGTTAATGTCTATCTTTCCTCCTAGGCTACCGTTTTCTCCAATTTTCATTTCCACAAAAGCCGAATAACCTTCATTGCCTTTGGTGTTAAGCCCCACCCAGCCTGCTCTATCTTTGGAAACTCTCCAGCCTTGTCCATTCAAACATCGGGTCGGTAAAAGATTGATTGGAAGGCTTCTATCAGTGGCATCAAGCAGAAGATAATTACCATCGATATCCACTACGGCCATGACATAATTGAACTGGCTCGATAGCGGGAAATACTCCCTGATCATTCCATGCCCTCGGGTACTAATAAGCACAGGATCTGATTCAAAACCTGCTTTGCGCAGCATATTGACTAGCAATAAATTGATATCTGCTGAGCTCCCTTCCCCATCATCCAGTACTTTGCGGAAGCTTGAGGTTGGATACATTCTGTTTCTGTTGTCCCACTTCACTTTAGACTTCACATAATGATATATGTTTTGGATTTTTTCTTCGTCTGTTTTGGCTTCTGCTATTAGTGCTGAAACATCTTCTTTCAAGAAGCCGGAAGTATTCAAGTCAGTACTGTAGGCCTCTGATTCGAGCATAGTCTTATTTATACTCTCCCATGTACCCATATATTGCTTAACTGGTTGGTTAGGGTAGCGAGTCGATGCCAATTCAAAATTAATTCTCGAGATATAGTCATTGAGATTCGACATGTAGGGTTCTTCTCTAAAAGCAGGCACATCCTTGGCTAACCAAGTGGTTACATTTTTTGTAAAGCTTAAGCTCTCAGTTGAGTAATTCGTTTTCTTCACATATCCTTGATCCGCATTTTCTTTATAACTCAAAATAATGTTTTCCGTTTCCCTATCCTCTTTTATATCACTCAACGGGTGAAATCCCTGCATGAATTTCTCATATCTAAAATACTCTGGAATTTTCGCAGTGTATTGACTAGTGACAGTTGGAATGTTTCTTTGAAAGGACCAATCTTGAAAATTAAAAATGAAGTCTGAATCAATCCTATATTGATATTCAATGATTGCACCTTCAGTTACATTGGCCAATGTGAATTTCTTATTATCCCAGTTTTCGCTTACTTTTTCATCAAAAATTGCCTCCTTACCCAATTTGACAGTTTTCATTTTTCCATTTTCCAAAAAATAAGTGGCGCCCTTTAAGCCACTCACTTTTTCTTTGTCTTGGCCACTGTGGTATAATGGAACTTCTACATTAGCCCAATCATAACCTTGTTTCGTTAAGATTTTAATTCTTGTATGACGCTCAAAAACTAAATAGAAACCCTTTCTCTGATCATAGGACAACTGGCTAGTACCTTCGTCCCACAACACCACAGCTTCTGCCGAAGAGTCTGGTTCGTAAGTGGTCATTTCTAAATCCTTAATGTCTATTTTTCCAAATTTTATGGATTCTTGAGAATATGCTTGCAAGGAAAAAAGAAGTGTGCAAACTGAAGAGATAAATAAGGCTTTCATAGTTTGTTTTTGTGGTTGATTGAGAGCATATCACAACTTTTGGATACAAATCGTTGCTATAACAGCACTTTTAACAAAGAGATATCTTTTAATTGTTGTATTGCCATATCTCAATTAAGACAAAACTGCTGAATCTACAATGGAGCAACACTATAAAATAGAATGAAAATTAAAAAATAAATGGTCTGGACAGGCTAGTCTATATACTGGAGTCAATTCGATTAATTGATCTTCTTAAGCACCGTGATTAAGTCAGAAATCTCCTCCTCATTATTATAATAGTGCACCGAAGCTCTTACCACTTCTTTTAAGTCCCTGCTCGTCATATCGAGGTATGTATTTGAGGTGCCATTCCAAGAAACATTAATGCCGCGCTCATGAAGATAAGTTTTCGCCTCATCAGCAGATTTACCTTCAAGGGTGAAAGACACTAATCCGCTTTTCAAATCCCCAATATCATGCACTTTTACATAGGGCAGTTGCGCCAATTCATTTCTGAGAATAGCGGCCAAGTATTGAATCCGCTGCCATATATTTTCAACTCCAATCGTCAAAGCATAATCAATGGCCGCTTTTAACCCCATTGTATTGGCCCTGCTCGCTTCCCAGCCCTCAAACTTTCTGGCATCAGTTCTTATTTGATAGCTATCTACTCCTGTCCATTCCGCAGCATGCGAGTCGATGCAATAAGGAGTTAATTGGGATAGTACTGATCTTCTCACATAAAGAAAACCCGTACCTCTTGGAGCCCTTAGGTATTTTCTGCCTGTTGCTGAGAGCATATCGCAACCAATTTTCTCAACATCTATAGGATATTGGCCAGCAGACTGGCAAGCATCTAGCAAATATAAAACTCCATGTTTTTTGGTAATCACACCAACGGCTTCGGCATCAACGGTTAATCCACCATTGGTAGGCATATGAGTGACGGAAACTAACTTTACTTTTGAGTCAATCATCTTCTCAAAGGCCTGTAGATCAAGGTCACCAGAGGTTAATGATGGGATAACCTTGATTTCTAAGTCGAATTTTCTTTTCAGATGAAGGTAAGCTAGATAATTGGACGCATAATCTGCTCTTGTGGCAATGATCACATCACCGTTTTCCCAATCAATTGCCTGAAAGGCTGCATTCCAAGCTACAGTAGCGTTTTCTACCAGAGCAATCTCATCTCTGTTCGCATTCAATAATTTTGCGATTGAATCATAGGTTGCTTCTAATTGAGGTAAGTACTTTTGATTCGTTTCATAACCTCCCATTGTCATCTCCTCATTATTATACTCATTGACAGCGTTACGAACCGCGTCTGGAGGTAAGGAGCTTCCCGCATTATTAAAATGAATTACATGTTGAGTACCTCGGGTCTCTAATCTGAAACGCTGAATATCTTGGTCCGTGAGCATATGGTAAGTTTCAAAAATGATCTTAAAGTTGAATTTGAAAAGAAAGCTTTGATCGACAAACGAATTCCAATAAAAAACCCCGACAAATGTCGGGGCTTGGATAGAAAACACCTGTTTAATTAATCACCTCAAACCAAAACTAAATCAGGTTATCTTAAATATTGTGTTTTATGAATAAGTACATCCAACTCTTTGGACGTGATCACTTGTTTGCCATTTTTTAGTTCTTCCAAAAGAATCTCAGCTACCCTTTCTTCTCCTGATTCAAATGGTTCATTGGATTTTAAAGTATTGTTGCTGTGCATCAATTTAAGGTGATCCAGTAACATTGATTTGCAATCATCTTCTACATAAAAAACCACTCCGCATATGCTTATTTTATGGTGACCTTCCATAGTTCCGAAGTAAAATCTGGTTTGAGCGTACATTTTGTTTTTGTTATTAGACCCCTTCCTTCCTGAAAGGTTACTGGCAATCAAGCGTTCGGTATATAGATGTGCTAAAGGGAAGAAATGTTGCACAATAATCTAGAATTAACTGAAATTAACGAGCATCAAGCGACTTGTTAACACCGCATTAACAGTTAGCGCTCAGTCTTCCTAAAATAGATGTCGCTGGTAACAGTTTTTAGGCGTAACTCATATCCGCCATTTTTATAGTCTCCTTCGATATGATGACTACTGATTTTAGGCAAACCGCCCTTTTGCTGGGTAACCAAATCTGTATTGGTATATATGGCTCCCATGGTGGTTTCTATTTCAATTGCTGCGCCTGAATCTTGGGGCCAAAGTAGATTTATTTCACCCGTAACAGTCTCTAGATCAATATCTCCTATAATGCCTTCAACGGCTACATCGGCCACAACTGTTTTGACTTTCATATTGGCTTTGGAAGGCATGAATATTTCGACCTTAATATCAACGCATACATTATTGCCTTTTCGATCACCGTTCCAATAGATGTTTCCTTTTTTAGAACAACAGCAGTTATCTGCTTTCTCGAGCTTCTTTGTGTTGATTTCTATATCGACATTCAGTCTGTCTGAGTTATCATCAATTTTCCAATTCATTAATGAATTGTCTTTGCCCTCATTGATCTCGTATGTGATTTTAACCGAAATCTCATTTTTGTCCCAAGCCTTGATAACTACATCGGAACCAAAATTCAAATCCAAATCTAATTGCTGACCTTTGAAAGGAAAACTCTGCTCAATAACTTCTGCTTGTCCAAAAGTCAACTGGGTACATAGCCCTAGAAAAAATAGGAATAGTAGTTTCATGGCTTAGTTAGATCTTAAGTAAACATTGCCATACTGCGATTTGAAGTTCAAGCGCTGATCTCCTTCTTTGATGGAAGCATGTGCTCTGATCCATTTGCCTATGCCAAGATCATCATTCATCTCAATTTTTGATTTCAGGTTGGAGTAGATTTGTCCCCATTGGGTTTCGGCCTCAAATGCGAGTGGATTGTTTTCGTTGATCGTCACATCTATTCCTCCATACATGGCTTCCACATCAAGATGCTTTGGGCTCTCCAAGACTTCTACCAAACCGTACTTGGCATCAATCAGCAGGGCCATGCTCCTTGGCACAGTCACCTCCAAAACAATGGATATGTTTATCCCATTAGAATAATAGCCTCTCCTGCCAGAACTCACAGTCATTCCCTTTTTGGAAATCGTGATCGTGTTCCCGCTGTCGTCATCGTCATTAGATGAGATGGTGAAACCTTTATATTTATTGACGTCCTTAATCTCCGACTCGATCGTAAGTCGATTGCCACTAACCTTTGAGGAGAGTTTAAAATCGTCATCAAATTCTCCATTATGGATATCCACCACTCCTTTAATGTTGACCTCTTCTTTATCCCAAACTCTAATTTTGACCAATTCAGGATAAGTAAAAAAGAGATCAATTTGATTTATGTCTCTGGCATCAAAGTTTTCATTGATTTGCTTTTGAGCGTTGGCCATGGCTGAGGTAGCCAAAAGCGCAATTAGCATTAATAGTTGTTTTTTCATTGTTGAGATTTTTAAGTTTTCGACCTTGGGCTTAAAATTAAAAGTGCTTCAAAATCATTGATTCTGAAGCACTACTGACCTATTTCTTGCGCAAATACACGTTTTGATAAGATGCTTGAATATCTAAGCTGACCCCGCCTCCATTCAATTTACCCTCAATGACAGAACTCATTTTTCTAAGGCCTTCTGTCTTAGGAAACTCAATATTTAAGTCTGAATAAGCTTCTCCATAAGGTGTTTTGGCTTTAATATCTGCTTTAGAATTTGCAGGTAAAGTAATGTCAACATCACCATAGACAGATACCAAAGAAGTTGGTCCAGATTGACTTAATGCAGTGAATTTAGCTTCAATACCCCCATAAACCGTGTTGACAACGGCTGGCCCAGTGATATCTTCCATGTAGACTGAGTTGTATCTTCCTGAAATCTCAAGTTCTCCTGTAACCTTATAGACCTCAATTTTCCCACCTTCCCAGTTACCAGTGTGCTCAATTGCTAAGTTCATGGACTTGGGTATTTTAACAGTATACTTACCCTCACCTCTGCTGGCTACTTGAAAAATAGTGATTTCTCCACCTTCTGTTTTTACATTTAAGCCAATGCCTGTATTATCTTCACCTCTTGCGCTCAAAGCCTTTAAGCCCTTAGCTCTTTCCGATCGCTCTCGCTCAGAATCTGACGTGATTTGAATTTCTGTACCATCGTATGCTTCAACACTTACGCGGTTGACTTCTTTGATCAAGACCTTTTTCTGACCCGAAACCGCCACTTTATAGTCTTGAGCTTGTAGGCCAAAAGCCGCTAAGAACAATGCCAATGCAATTAATTTTATGCTTACCTTTTTCATCTTTTCCTTTTTTTATGTTTTCAGATATTTTGAGTTTTGCCTTTTAAGGAAGGCACTCCTGACCTATTCAATCGATTAAATATTTTTTTTAAAGTTCTTTGAGTTTGAACATGCCCATATAGGCCTCGTCCTTTACTCCTTTTAAACTGTTCTTGTCTTGAGTAATTCGTTCTAAATCGTCCACGGCAGATTTTACCTTATTGCTGACCAAAACCTCAATCAGAGCGATTTGAACCATGGGTTCTTTTTCCGTACCAAGCGCATTAATCAAAGCCTTCTTAGTTCTTTCGTCACCGACAAACCGAGACAATGCCTCTACCGCCTTCAACCTAACATTCATGTTACTATCCGTTTCCAACACGGTGATCAAAGCATCTAGGGTTTCATCATCTACTTCGGAAAATCTATATGAATAATTGACAGCCTGAAGTCGTCCACTTGGCGAGCTACTGCTCATTTGGCTCAGCATCATTGATTTAACTTCGGCCAGTTCAGCTCTTACGTTTTCAACATCTCCATTTTTCAATTGATCACCCGCATAAAATCCTACCAGAATCAATGCCACGGCAGCGGCTATTCGATAAAACCATGCTCTGTAGTTCGTTGACTTCGTAATTGGGATTACCTTGGTTTCTTCACGCAATTGACTATCCAATTTCCCAAAAAGCTTGTCCTCAGAAAAATCATCCCAAGTAGTTTCAGACCTTAATTTTAATTGAGAAAACCAAGCCTGATGCACTTGTAAATTAGCAGGCACATCACCAGCTCTAAAGAACTCTTGAAGTTTTTTATCCTCTTCCGTTGAGGTTTCGCCTTCAAAATATTTTTCGATTAGTCGCTCTATTTCTTTATAGTTGTTCATAATCTTCAATTCTTAAATAATCCTCTCTTGCCTTCTTCCTTGCTCTTGAAATCCCCACCCTAATGTTGTTGATTTCCAACCCCGTCTGCTCGGCAATTTCTTCATAACTAAATCCCTCAATATCTCGCAAAGTGAGTAGCAAACGCTGCTGCTGTGGCAAATGCTCAAAAACCCTTACCATGGTTTTCACACTGTCGTCAAGCTCAATTTTATGATATGGGGAAATAAAGCCAGAATCAATTTCCATCTCCTGAACATCGAGATGCCCTTTGTGCTTCTTTGTCTTCAGTCGATCGAAGCATAAGTTTTTGGTGATGGTCACTGCAAAAGCCTCCACACTTCGATATTCCTCCCATTGCGAACGGTTGTTCCAAAGCTTCACCATCACGTCTTGCAAAACATCTTCAGTATCCTCAACCGACTTCATCAAGTTCAAGGCAATCCTGAAGAGCTTATCCTTTATTGGTAAAACCTTTGATTTAAAAGCTTGTAACTCCATTCAATAGCTAGGACGAGGTTGAATAAAAGTCATTACATTGATTTGATAAATATTTTCCAATCCGCCTATTCGAGCTGGTAAGTATTTAAAAATCAATTAATAATGATTTGAAATTTTGTTGATGTAATTTCGGGAAAAATTAAGTCGTGTTTTTTATTCTTTCCAAAATACTCGCAATATTCGTTAGGCCACTTACCTGGATCATAGCTTGCTCGGTTTACTCCCTCTTCACAAAGCATTCTAAGAGAAAACTTGTTTTTTCTATTACTGCCGTTTTGCTTTTGATTCTTTTTTCAAATCAATACTTGAGCAACAGGGTTATGCTCTGGTGGGAAGTACCCCCTGTACCCATGAGCGAAGTGCCCGTGTATGATGTTGGAATCGTTTTTTCTGGCATTTCTAAAGGCAGTAAAATGCCTGATGATCGGGTCTATTTTGAAGGTGGAGCGGACAGAATTACTCATACGCTTCAACTGTACAATGAGGGAAAGCTGAAGCACATTATTGTAAGTGGTGGACTTGGGTTTCAGCAAAGGAGCATGAGCATTGCTGCCGAAAGACTAAAAAGCTTTCTAACCATGGCGGGAGTTCCAGACTCCGTGATCACTGTTGAGCCTGATGCTGTAAACACCTATGAGAATGCCGTAAAAAGTGCTGAAATTCTTAACAGAGATTTCCCAGAGGGCAAATACCTGCTCATCACCTCGGCTTTTCATATGAAAAGATCTGCAATGTGTTTGGCCAAGCAAGGCGTACAATTTGATCAATTTCCTGCTGGCTATATGACAGACAGGCCCACCATGAATTTTGATGATCTTTTCATCCCTCGCGGAGGAGCAATTAGCAAATGGGAGTCTTTGGTTAAAGAATGGGTAGGCATTGTCACCTACAAAGTGATGGGGTATATTTAAAAAACTACCACATTGACATCCTCAAGAATTTTAAGGATTTCTGGTACTTCTTTCATTTTAAGGTAATAGTTGATGTTTTTACCATCTCGCTTACTGCCTAGTATCCCTTTCATTTTTAGGTTGGCCAAGTGATGCGAGGTAAGAGATTGCTCTAACCCTAAATAGGCGGTAATGTCATTTACCGACATTTTATCATTTCGACTTAGGAGGTCGATTATGCCAACGCGCATAGGATGCGCTATGGTTTTTAGCACGAAGGCAATTTTCTCGACTCGGTCGATATCGATCTGCTCTTCCATTTTGATAGGGTTTTCTCAAAGGTATGATCATATGTTCATATAAAAAAGAAAAACTTAAGAAATTCGAGTGCCTTCGCCACATTTTTTTTTCGCACCATATTTTTTGAATAATCAGTTAAGTATTCCGCATCCATTATCTTGCATTTCATCACAAAACATAGTTCAAAGCCATAAAAAAAAGGGTCGCTACACCTAGCGACCCCTTCCCTTCCATTGTATAATAAAATACTACCTAAAGATAATTTTAAGTTCAACTCTTCTGTTTCTCGCCCTACCTATTGCTGTGGCATTATCGGCAACAGGATTCACGATTCCGTAACCATCGGCAAACAATCTGTCAGAAGCAATTCCTTTATTGATTAGGTATTGTTTTACTGCATTGGCCCTTCTTTTTGATAAATCAAGGTTTTTCTCAGCATTGCCTGTACTATCCGTATAGCCGCTCAACTCCAAGCTAAAATCATTCTCTTTCATCAATACCACTACTTGATCAAGCGACCCATTTGAAGAAGACTTTAGAACATCACTTCCTGAATTAAATTGAATATCCTTTACAGCAAGATCGAGTACTTTCTTCACCTCTTCCTTAACCTCTGGACAACCGTTGTTCGCAGCAAGGCCTGCTGTAGCCGGGCACTTATCATCGCTGTCTTTTATACCATCACCATCTGAATCTGGACAGCCATTCAAAGTTCCAGCAATTGTTGGACAAGCATCATCACTGTCTTTCACACCATCACCATCGCGATCTGGGCAACCATTCAATGTTCCTGCGATTGTTGGACAAGCGTCTTCACTGTCTTGAATACCATCACCATCTGTGTCAGGACAACCATTGAATTTAGCTATACCAGCAACTGTTGGACATTTATCATCAGCATCTTTGATACCGTCACCATCTGTGTCAGGGCAGCCATTCAAAGTACCTGCTTCAGTTGGACAAGCATCATCTTTGTCCAAAACTCCATCACCATCAGTATCAGGCCATGGGCAACCTTGGTTCTCTATTGGGCCAGCTTCTGTTGGGCAGGCATCTTCCTTATCGAAAATACCATCTTCATCAGAATCCTTCTTACCTCCTAAATTGAATGATACACCAATGGCGTATTGCATGTAGTTTGGAGAGAAGTCAATACTTTTCTTGTAAGCTGCTCTTGCATTAATTTCGGCATTTTCAACCACTTTGAACTTCAAGCCAGCTCCCAAAGGAATGATGCTGTAATTGCCGTCATTGAACTCTTCATAAATCGGTTCTATTTTTGAAAACCCAGAAACTCCGTAGCCTGCGAAAATATAAGGAGCAACCTTAGCCTCTTTCTTAAAAATATAGCCGTTGTCGAACTTATAGACGATGCGTAAATCACCATCTGTTACATTGCCGTCCAACACATCATTGTGAATAATTCTACCGTGCGAAAAACCAATTTCTAAATCGAAACTAGGGCTCAAGTAGCGCTCAATCCCAACCCTGAAACCAGAATTGTCCAGTTGTCCAAAGGTGAACCTGCCATCATACCACTTGTAATCTAGCTTGTTGTTGGTTAGCTCAACGGTTAACCACCATGGAGCATCTTTTGTCTGTGCTTTAAGCCCAAAAGAAAGGCCTATAAAAGCAATTGCGAGTAATAATCTTTTCATAGTTTTTTAGTTATTTGTGACTGGCTTTTCAAAAGACTTGCCAAAGTTTTGAACAAGAAAATATAGTCATTAGACCATATATAACCACAAAAAACTTATTAAAATAAAATATAAAAAAATTAGCTTTTCCAGTTCAAGAAAAATTTTCCCGATTTGGGAAGAAAAACACACCCCAATTATGAAAATCGGTTTGATTTCGGACACGCACAGTTACCTTGATGAAAGGGTTTTCTTCCATTTCGAAAATTGCGATGAAATTTGGCATGCTGGAGATGTTGGAGACATAGGGCTGCTTGAAAAGTTATCATCTTTCAAACCTGTCAGAGGGGTGTACGGCAATATTGATGATCAAAAAATAAGATCAATGCTTCCCTTGGACTTGAGTTTCAACATTGAAGGCCTTGCGGTTTACATGCTCCATATTGGTGGCTCGCCTCCGCATTATGCCAAGGGGGTGAAGTCAAAACTGAAAGAAGTTCAACCTCAACTATTCATTTGTGGCCATTCTCATATCCTTAAGGTAATGCCCGACCATCAACTCAATAAAATGCTTTATATGAATCCTGGAGCGGCTGGACATCATGGGTTTCACAAAGTAAGGACCTTATTACGATTTGAAATAACTGCCGGAAAAATCCACCACTTAGAGGTGATTGAACTTGGGCTTAGGGGCAAAGAAAAAGCCCCGACAAGTCAGGGCCTTTAAATCTCTTAGTAGTTCTAGATGACTATCCTTTATTTAATCCGTCTAAAGCAATTTTAGCGGCTTCAAATTCTGGAGCGATAGCAAGTGCTTCGCTGAAAAAGGCCTTTGCCTCTTCGTTTTTACCTTGGTCCATAGCTACGAGCCCTTGTAAATTTTTCAGCGCAGCCGCAAACTTAACCTCTTGAGTACTTCCATCATTCTTGGAGAGTCCAATGGTTTTGTCTGCTCCTACCTTCGTTTCAAGAATCTTAATATTATTATTGGCCTCGTTGTAGCGCTTCAAAGAATATTGTAGATAAGCAATTTGATACAGGATGTTGGCATCGTCATTCTTCAACCAAATCTCTTGGTAATACTCAATGGCCTTGTCATAAATCCTTAGTTGTTCATAGCTCAATGCTGTTATCTCTAAAGCGATCATGTTGCCAGGGTATTTCTTAAGAAAATCCAAGGCCACTAAGGTGCTTGAAGTATACCTGCGGTTATTGTAGTAGAACTCAGCAAGTGTTCTCAATGCAGAGCTATCGTAAGGCGACAATACCAGCATATCATAAAGGGCAGCTTTTTGCACTTCCACATCATTGTACATTTGAGCTACATTGTAAACAGCAAGTGCCTTTGCATATTCATTAGACAAGTAGGTACTGTCCTGGGCGAATGAACTTACCGACATAAACATCACGGCAGCGATCATCCAATACTTCATTTTTCTCATTTTATGGTCTATTCAGATTAATTCAATTGTTAACAATTTCGAGGCCTTTTTCCCTGCCTAACTTTAATAAATATTCAAATGCTTGTTCATACTCATTTTTAATTACCCCTTCTAAAACTGCTTCGCGAAGAGCCTCTTTGAGTTCTCCAACAATCTTGCCCGGTGGTAAGCCAAAAGTGCTCATAATGAGCTCTCCTGTAATAATGGGCTGAAAGTTACGAATTTTATCCTTCTCCTCTACCTCGCGCATTCGAACTTCAACCTTGTCAAAATTCTTCAAAAAGCGTTCTACTTTATTCTGATTTTTGGAAGTTATATCTGCCCTGCAGAGTTTCATCAAGTCATCTGTATCTTCCCCAGCTTCGAAAAGCACTCGTCTTACGGCAGCATCGGTAATTTCTTCTTTGGAAAGGGCTATAGGCCGAAGATGCAATCTTACCAGTTTCTGTACTTTTTTCATTTCGCTTCCTAAAGGCAGCTTCAATCTTCTGAAGATCGCAGGTGTCATTCTTGCCCCCTTGTCTTCGTGCCCATGGAAAGTCCATCCTACTTTTTTATTGAATCGCTTTGTGGCTGGTTTAGCGATGTCGTGAAGAATGGCGGCCCATCTTACCCAAAGGTCATCTGTGGCTTCGCAGATATTGTCCAATACTTGCAAAGTATGGTAGAAATTATCTTTATGCGATTTATCCTCTATAGTTTGAACCCCTTGAAGGGCCACCATTTCTGGGAAAATTATTTTCAGTAAGCCTGAATAGAACAGGAGTTTAAATCCATAAGAAGGCTTATCGCAAAGGATAATTTTATTCAATTCAACAATCACTCTTTCAGCAGAAACTATTTCGATTCTAGCTGCCATTTCCGTGATCGCTTCAAAAGTATCGGCCTCTATGTCAAAATTCAATTGGGCGGCAAAACGGATGGCCCTCATCATTCTCAAAGGGTCGTCAGAAAATGTGATTTTCGGATCCAAAGGCGTTCTGATGATCTTCTCTTCTAAATCCTTGATCCCGTTAAATGGATCGACCAAAGTGCCATAATCCCTTTTATTCAAAGAAATGGCCATGGCATTGATGGTGAAATCGCGCCTGTTTTGGTCGTCTTCCAAAGTACCATCTTCAACAATGGGCTTTCTCGATTCACGATTATAGGATTCTCGTCTCGCCCCGACAAATTCCAACTCTTGTTCACCATTTTTAATCATGGCCGTTCCAAACGACTTAAAAACAGTAAGTGGCAATTGACTTCCCAAAGCCTTATGAACCGCCTCTGCCAATTTGATACCTTGGCCAACACAAACAAAATCTAAATCTTTCGAGGCCCTTTTCAACAATAAGTCGCGCACAAAACCGCCTACCACATAGGTGTCTAATTGCTGTTCATCAGCAACACGTCCAACAGTGGCGAAAATTTTGTCGTCAAGAGATTTGGATAAATTCATCTAAGCTTGCCTCGGTAAAAAGGAGGCGCAATTTAGCGGTAAATAAAAAGGCAACAAAAAGAATGTAATAACTTTCCCTTATGGCAAATTGCCAAATGGAATGTGGAGAAATGAGGCTTTCCATCTAAGTAATTTTGCCAATCCATTTTCTGCACGCTTTTTCTAAACTTGGCTTTTGAGGATAGCCAAAAATTGAAACCAAACTTTCTTCGGTTATCCCTCAAGTCAGAGGAATTGTATTACCTTTGTATCCCATAAGTTACTTTCAGAATACTCTTACTTATGGCCTCTACGAAATACATTTTTGTTACCGGTGGTGTTACTTCTTCATTAGGAAAAGGAATCATTGCTGCCTCTTTGGGTAACCTTCTCATGGCGAGAGGCTACCGAGTCACCATTCAAAAATTTGATCCTTATATCAATATAGATCCAGGAACTTTAAATCCTTACGAACATGGCGAATGCTATGTAACGGATGACGGAGCAGAAACTGACCTTGACCTTGGCCATTATGAAAGGTTCTTGAACGTTCGTACCTCACAAGCCAATAACGTAACTACTGGAAGAATTTATAACAATGTAATCACCAAAGAAAGAAGAGGCGATTATTTAGGGAAAACCGTGCAAGTGATCCCTCATATCACGGATGAAATCAAAAGCAACTTCTATCGCTTGGGCGAAACTGGCGATTATGATATTGTAATTACTGAAATAGGCGGTTGTGTTGGCGATATTGAGTCACTTCCTTTTATAGAGGCGGTGCGCCAAGCGAAATGGGATTTAGGTGAAAGCAATTTTTTGGTGATCCACTTAACGCTTATCCCCTATTTAGCTGCCGCGAAGGAGTTGAAAACTAAACCCACTCAACACTCCGTAAAACAACTTTTGGAAGCAGGGATCCAACCCGATATTCTGGTTTGCCGATCAGAAAAGCCATTGCCAGCAGATATCCGCAGAAAACTTTCTTTGTTTTGTAATGTTCAGTTGAACTCTGTGATTGAAGCCTTGGATGCTGAAACGATATACGATGTGCCCTTATTGATGCGCAAAGAAAAACTTGACGAGCGAGTACTGACTAAATTAAAACTTGCCCATAAAGAGCCTCCCCATATTGATGAATGGAGAACTTTCTTAAGCCGACTCAAAAATCCAACCAACGAAGTCAATGTTGGGCTTGTAGGTAAATATGTGGAATTGCCCGATGCTTATAAATCCATTGCAGAAGCGTTCATCCATGCAGGCTCCCAATTAGAGTGCAAAGTGAACGTTCACTGGATTTCTTCAGAAACCTTGACCGAAAAGTCCGTAAAACGAGCATTATCTGATTTAGATGGGGTTTTGGTCGCTCCTGGCTTTGGCGAAAGAGGAATTGAAGGCAAAATTGAGGCTATTCGCTATGTCCGCGAAAATAATATCCCTTTCTTTGGCATTTGTTTGGGAATGCAGTGTGCCGTTGTCGAGTTTGCCCGTCACGTGTTGGGTTTAGCCAATGCCGCATCTACTGAACTGAACAAAGGAACCGAGCATCCTGTGATCGACCTGATGGAAGACCAAAAGAAGATCACGGATTACGGTGGAACAATGAGACTAGGGGCTTATGAGTGCGAACTTAAAAAATCGTCAAAAGCCTTTAATGCTTATAAAGCATCGACAATTGAAGAAAGACATCGCCATAGGTACGAGTTTAACAACAAGTATTTGAAACAAATGGAGAAGGCTGGTTTAAAAGCAACTGGAATTAACCCGAAATCAAAATTGGTTGAAATCGTTGAACTTGATAATCATCCCTACTTTGTTGGCACACAGTTTCACCCAGAATTAAAAAGTACCGTCATGAGCCCGCACCCACTATTTGTGAGTTTTATTGACGCAATGATCAAGAATAAGAAGAATTAAGATTTAGAAAAAAGAGAAATGGATAGAAATCAGATGATCGGTCTGGGTTTGATGGCTGCGCTTTTAATAACGTATGCCATTGTTTTTAAACCGCCAGTTACCGAAGAAGATTTAGCAACACCTGCCGCTACAGAACAAGTTACCCCCACCCAACCTAGTTTAGGTGAAACAAGCAATATTAGCGATAGCAGCCAAGATACTAGCGCGGTAAACTACGATGAGCAATATGGAATCTTCGCACCAGCCTTTAATGGCACTGAAAAGAACATTACCATCGAAAATGATGTCGCCAAATTCTCTTTCAGCTCTAAAGGTGGATTGGTAAAATCAGTTGAACTAAAGGACTTCACCACGTGGGACAAGCGTCCGTTGATTTTATTTGATGAAAACACCAGCAAACAGGCATTGGTGATTCAAACCACCAAAGGCAATATCAACCTTGCGGATCTTTATTTCAATGCCAATCAAACGAGCAAAACCATTGTAGAAGGTGATTCTTTAAAATTGGAATTCACCCTGGCCCTGGATGGTAATAATTCCATCGTACAAACTTATACTTTGGCAGGTGGCTCTTATGTTGTGGGTTATCAGGTCAAGGTCAATGGGCTTAGCAATGTGATACTTGGTGATGAATTGCGGTTGATTTGGGCCAATAAAATGAAGCGGTTCGAAATGAACTTGGCTGATTCTAGGATCAAGTCCACCATTAAGTACTATACCCTTGCTGAAGACCTTGATGAACTCAGCGAAACAAGTACCGATGATCAGCAAGAGCAGATCGTTGAACCAATACATTGGCTGTCTTTCGATCAAAAGTTCTTTAATGCAGGGATAATCTCCGAAAAGGGCTTCAGTTCGGCCAATATTGCCACTTCTGTTCCAACTTTAGACAGCGCCATTGTAAAGACTGGTGAAATCAACTTGGCGATCCCAATGGTAGATTTGTATGCTGGGGGCGAATTCAAATATTACTTTGGGCCTAACAATTACAACATCCTCAAAAAAGTAACCGATGGTTATGAGGAAAACATATACCTGGGCTATGTCTTTGTAAGCTGGGTAAACAAGTACATCATTATCAATCTCTTTGACTTTCTGCAACGCTATATTTCAAATTATGGGGTAATCATTATGATTATCGTTTTGATCATTAAGCTTGCTCTTTTCCCGCTTTCGCGAAAATCATACCTCTCGATGGCCAAGATGAAGGTGTTGAAACCTGAGATCGATGCCTTGAAAGAAAAGACTGGCGGAGATGCCCAAAAAATGCAGCAAGAGCAAATGAAGCTCTATAGAGAAGTAGGAGTTAACCCTGTCAGTGGATGTATACCGGTGGTGCTTCAAATGCCAATTTTGTTTGCCATGTTCTTTTTCTTCCCTAATTCAATTGAGTTAAGAGGAGAATCATTCCTATGGGCAACCGACCTTTCTACTTACGATGTGTTGTTCTACTTGCCCTTCACAATCCCTTTTTATGGATCGCATGTGAGTGGTTTTACCCTTTTAATGACATTATCCACGATTCTCTATACTTGGTCGAACAATCAGGTAAGTACAGTACAAGGACCAATGAAAACAATTGGTTATGTGATGCCTGTAGTTTTCATGTTCGTACTGAATTCTTACTCTTCGGGATTGAGCTTCTATTATTTCGTTTCAAACATTATCACTTTCGGTCAGCAAGCACTGATCAGGAAGTTTGTGGATGAAGACAAAATCAGGGCTACCTTAGAAGAAAACAAGAAAAAGAACGTCAATAAAGGCAAATCTAAATTTCAGCAGAGGCTGGAAGATGCCATGAAGGCAAGCCAGGATGCTCAAAAGAACAAGCAGATCGGTTCGAAAAAGAAGTAAGAAAGAGGAAGGGCTTACCTTCCTTTTTTTTGGTTATTTCGGCCTAAAGTTGGGGGAAACCAAAGGTTGCCAATTGTTCATAGATTGTTCATTTTCAATTGATGCATCGGCCTAAATTCTTTCAATGATTCTTATATCTTTGTACGTTGTTGAACACTGGATTCTATTCCTGATTACATCCAAGGGAGCAATCTCAGTAGAACAAATTTGCTAACAGCTTCAGGCCTTTCGCCTTGAGTACCAAAAACTGAAGTGAAATCATTTTTAGACTAACAAATGGGTAAAATTATTTCCATAGCGAACCAAAAAGGTGGAGTAGGTAAAACAACCACAGCCATGAACCTTGCCGCAAGTTTAGCGGTGTTGGAATACAGGACCTTGGTAGTAGATGCCGATCCACAGGCCAATACCACTTCTGGTTTAGGACATAACCCTAGGGAAATCACCAAAAGTATTTATGAATGCATGGTCGGCAAAGAAGCAATCAAAGACTGCATCGTTCCTACCGACATCAAATTTTTAGACCTTTTGCCATCGCACATTAATTTGGTTGGCGCAGAGGTAGAAATGGTGAACATGAACCAGCGCGAAGAAAAAATGAGAGGCGTTTTGGCCGAAATAAAAGATAATTATGACTTCATTCTTATCGACTGTGCTCCGTCATTAGGCTTAATCACCATCAATGCATTGACTGCTTCAGACTCTGTCATCATCCCTGTACAATGTGAATATTTTGCTTTAGAAGGTTTAGGCAAACTACTGAATACAATTAAGATCATTCAAAAACGTTTGAACTCCGCCTTGGAGGTAGAAGGTATCTTGCTAACAATGTACGATGTCCGTTTGAGGCTTTCGAATCAAGTGGTAGAAGAAGTTCACACGCATTTTAAGGACATGGTGTTTGAAACCATCATTCCCCGAAATGTAAAACTGAGCGAATCTCCTAGCTTTGGATTACCTGCCATTGTGCATGATGCAGAAAGTAAAGGTGCATTATCTTACCTTAGTTTGGCAAAAGAGATCGGAGATCGTTTAAATTAGAAAATCCAAATGAATAAGTAATTTTGATGCTGGTTTTCCTAGCGTTGGAATTCCCCTTTTCATTTTTAAGATAAAGCATATGGCAGCAAAAGCACCCAGAAAGAAAAACGTATTGGGAAGAGGTTTAGGTGCTCTTTTAGAGGATTCAAACTCAGAAAGAAACAATAACTTCGAAACCACTTCTGTGGGCAATATGAACGAAATCCCCCTCGATCAAATTGAAGTAAACCCGTTCCAGCCTCGGACGCATTTCGACAGAACAGCTTTAGAAGAATTGGCTGATTCCATCAAAGTACAGGGCATCATTCAACCGATCACCGTCCGACAACTGGGCGATGGCGAGTATCAATTGATTTCAGGAGAAAGACGTTTCCAAGCTTCCAAAATTGCTGGGCTGAACGCCATCCCAGCCTATGTTCGCACCGCCAATGACCAGCAAATGTTGGAAATGGCCATTATCGAAAACATTCAGCGCGAAAACCTGAATGCCCTCGAAATCGCCCTGAGTTATCAAAGGTTGCTTTCTGAATGTCAGATCAAGCAAGAAGAGCTGGGTGAGCGAGTGGGCAAGAACAGGACCACGGTCAATAACTACCTAAGACTGCTAAAGTTACCGCCAGATATTCAAGCAGGATTGAGAGACAATAAAATCTCGATGGGACATGCCCGCGCCTTGATCAATGTAGAAGACATTGACAAGCAATTGCACATTTACAAAAAAGCCATTGAAGAAGACCTTTCTGTTAGAAAAGTAGAACAACTGGTACGCGATTTGATGAACCCTGCGGAGCCAAAAGCGAAACCAGAAAAAGGAGATAGCCATCATAGAACTTATGAAGTGCAACAAATTCAGCACAAGCTATCTTCTCACTTTGGAACTAGGGTAAACCTAAAAGCGGATGGCCAGTTCAGAGGAGAAATCAAAATTCCATTTGTTTCTACTGAAGATCTAAACCGTATTTTAGAGATCATTGATTTGTAATGTTGAAGTATCTTTTCGCTTTCTATATCATTTTTTGCTCGTTTGGGTTAAATGCCCAAGGCAACTCTTTTGATAAGCGACTTATTGAAGGCGATACCATTCAACCTACACAACTCAAGAAGGAATATGACCCTCGCAAGGCCTCTACGCTCTCGGCAATGCTGCCGGGTCTTGGCCAAATTTATAATGACAGTTGGTGGAAAGTACCCATTCTCTATACCGGGATTGGTTTTGCGGTTTACTATATAGATCTCAACAATGAAAACAGAATTTTAGCCACTGATAAAGTTAAAGAGCTGCTGGCAGAACAAGCGAATGGCGAAGTCATAAGTGAGAATCAACTTCGTGCTCTTAGACGTCAAGCCGATTTTTGGAGAAAAAACAGGGACCTTGTTATTCTTACACTAGTAGGAGTATATGGCTTAAATATTATTGATGCTTCGATTGATGCCCATCTAAAGGGCTTCAATGTGAGCGATAACCTTGCTACTTTTAAACCCAAAGTGGGCGTAATCAATAATGGAGCGCCCTATTTAGGGATAGGAGTTACCATTCCAATCAGATCACGATGAACATTCTTTTATTAGGTTATGGAAAAATGGGTCAAATGATAGAACATTTGGCCTTAGGTAGAAATCATACCATCGCAGCGAAGATCAACATTGATAACCTAGCTGAGTTAGAGAGTCTGGATACCTCAAAAATAGATGTTGCCATTGATTTTAGTCAGCCGCATGCTGCTCCGAGTAATATCAAATGGTGTATTGATCATAAAATTCCGGTGGCCGTAGGTACAACAGGTTGGTTAGATCAAAAATCAGAGATTGATAACTATTGCAAGGCTAATGGAGGCACTTATCTCTTCGCTTCCAACTTTAGTATTGGCGTAAATATCTTCTTCAAAGTCAATCAGTTTTTGGCTAAGCTGATGAATGGTCAAGCGGACTATGATGTAGCCATGAAGGAAATTCATCACACGCACAAGCTAGATGCACCAAGTGGTACTGCGATTACCTTAGCGCAAGGCATCCTCGATAATGTAGATCGAAAAGAAAAGTGGATCAACTCCCCTACTGACCAAGCCCATGAGCTTTCGATTATTTCTGAAAGAGTTGACCCTGCACCAGGAACACATTCCATTTACTACGATTCAAAAGTTGATTCTATAGAAATTACCCACACTGCTCATTCCCGTGAAGGTTTTGCGATGGGCGCTTTACTCGTTGCTGAATGGCTTCCAAGCCAAAGTGGTGTAAAAAGCATGGATGACTTTTTGAAGTTTTGAGCCTAGGTCACCCAAAGTCATAAATTCTATAATTATCCATTTCCTTTTTATCCTGAGCCTTAGCGAAGGAACTATCTTTCACGCCATAGATCCTTCGTTCCTCAGGAAAAGAAAACAATCATGGGTGCCAGAAAAGTAGTTTTAAACTTGAATCACCATTCAATTTTACCCAAGCCCCTTTCCTCCAAATAAGCGTTCGCCTGACTAAAGTGCTTACAGCCAAAAAAACCGCGGTAAGATGAAAGTGGGGATGGATGTGGGGCTTTCAGAATTAAATTATCTGCAGAACTGACAAAGGACGCTTTTTTCTGTGCATAACTGCCCCAGAGCATATATACAATCCCTTTTCTTTGCGAAGCCAAACGATGAATCACGGCATCGGTAAAAATTTCCCAACCTTTATTTTGATGAGAGCCAGCTTCATGTGCTCTTACCGTGAGTGCTGGAATCAGCATTAATACATAATACTATTACGCAATTAATTACTTATTTAACTTAAAAATTAATAATTATGAACTACGGTTACAATGTGTAGTTTCAGTTCTATTTCATTCAAATATATGGAGTACCTAAACATTATCTTTAAGGCAGTTTTATGCAGTGTTATTTTCTGTGTCCTTTCATGTACTAATAAGGAAAAAAGTAAAACGCCTGCGTCCAGCATTGAGCATATAGAAGTTGCCAAAGCCATTGAGTCCAGTAAACCTATTAATGCATCTGTTTTAGGAATTGAATCTTTCGAATACGTCACGTTAGAAACGAATGAAAATACATTTAAGCTGGCCAATCCCTATATGATATCGACTATAGGTGATGATAAATTATTTGTCAAATACAATAAGCAAATGGCCTTGTTCAGTCAACAAACAGGAGAATATATTTTAGATATCGGTAAATTTGGAACTGCTCCTGACTCCTATGGATTGGTTTCTAAGAGTATTAATGACAGATCCAATCTAGGATTAGTCTCTGTGTTGTCAAGAAATTGGAAAGAGATATTCGAATACAATATATCTACAGGAGAAATAGTAAACAGAATCAACATTAGGGATGTGATTGTAGATAATGACACACTACTCTCTCCAACATCTTCGCTTTTATTCGATTTTTTTATTCAGGACGATGAAAATATATTTTGCTTTTTGCCTAATGTATTTGGTGATTCCCCTTTTAGGATAATCCGATTTAATGATAAAGGGATCCTTAAAAAAGCATACCCTCAAGGACAAACTTTAGAAGAGAGATCAAATCGAGACAATTCTTATGCTGAAGCGATTTTTTATGAATATAACAGGCAAGTAATCTTTAAAGAGCGATATTCTGATACGCTATTTGTGGTGAATGATGAGAACCTAAGTCCACGGTTTGTATTTGATCTAGAAGAAAAATCACCACCCTATCAAGACCGATATAAGCACTCTTTCCCAAATGAAGCGTCTTATCTAAAGGTAAATCCACCGTATCCATATGTCGACAGGACAGGGTATATCTTCATTGAGTCTCTAATCGAAAACGATAACTTTTTGATTTTTTCGACTATATATAAGGAAGAATTGTCTTATGGATTTTTCGATAAACGTAAAGGCACCACACACGTTTCAAAACTACGCAACGATGCAACTCATGGATTTTATAGTAATATTGATGATTTCATACCTTTTCGTCCCTCTTACCTTGACAGGGAGAATAATAAACTTGTTGGTTTTGTAACGGCTGAAGATGTACTCACTTGGTTTGATAAAAACCCTGAATTGGCGAGTAAGCTCCCATCAGAACTATCAGCGCTATCACGAATTAAACCAGAAGACAATCCCATTGTAATGATTGGTAAATTAAAAAGTCATTAAAGCCTGCCAATGAAATACCTTTTCTTACTAACACTACTGATTACTTCTGGACTATCAGCATATCAAACTCAAGTAGAGGTAAGTCTTTCTATGGCAAAAGGCAAGCTAAGTCTGACTGACTTCACAGACCAAGTGAGTGCAATTCCATTGGAAGACACCAAGCATGGTGAGTTCTCGGATATTTATGAGGTAGTCGTCATTGATGACTTCTTATTTCTATCCACGTTCCTTAAAACAGATAACGAAGGGATTTTTAAAGTTCTTCAGTTTTCAAAAGATGGTTCATTCCTCAAACAAATAGGCGAAACTTCAAATGCTCGTTTTGGCCTAGTGTATGATTTTGAGAATGAAATCCTTGGAGTCTCTACCAAGAAAAAACTTAGTTATTATTCAAACACAGGTGAGAGAGTTTCTACCTCCGAAGTAGACACTAATCATTTTTTTATCTATTCAAGTAATCTATATGGAGTGGTAATGAATTTTGATAACTCAAGATGGTCATACTCACTCAATCAGTACGTTGGTCTTGACCTGACAAAAGCAGTGAACCTTGCTAAAATAACTGATCCTTCTGAAGATGCTTTTTTTATGGGCTTTAAACCTCAGTCAACATACAATAATGACAAGGCTTTTATATCCTTTCATGTAGACAATACAATCTATGAACTTCATAATAACGAGCTCAAAAAATATGTTGAACTTAACATAAAGTTACCCTTGGTGAAGAAACCCAGTCTAAGCCAAGGCATAGTAGGGTCATGGGTCTTTGCTTCCTGTTCTTATCCTTCTCGTGCATCCATGATCTTTTTGTACAACCTAAAAAGCCAGAAGAGCTACCTGATTCCTTTCAAAGCGTCTCAGTATAAAATAGAAGCAGGAATATTAGATGATATTTATGATTCAGGATACTTTATCCCGAGTATTTCCATTAAAAACAAGCCCAGCGCCCAAAGTACTCAATTATTCTATTATTTAAAGAACCCATCAGATGTACCTAAATTTAAGAATGTTAAGGCAAAGAAAATTCTATTTATTGCTTCAACTAAATGAGTTTCTAAATAAACAATTATGACCTTTAGACTGTCAGCAATAATAACTTCCCTCTTAATTCTGTTGTTTACATCATGCCAAAAACGCTCGGCAGGCACACATGGTAACATTGAAGTATTAAAAGTAAATACGAGCAATACCTCTACAAGTCTGTACGAAATCTCTAAATCCAACCGAACAATAAAACTCGAAACCAGGAATGAGTTAATAGGACAAGTCCGAAACTTGTCCCACTCCGATGACTTCATCTTTATATCAGACGCTATTCAAATATTCAAATATGACCATAAAGGAAACTTTATCACGTCATTTGGTACTAAAGGGCAAGGCCCAGGAGAATATACCCTATTGACTTCTATAGCCATTAATGCAAACGAAAAAAAAATCTACGGCACGTCTTTCAATAAATTACTAGTCTATGACTTTGATGGGGTTTTTCTAAAGGAGAAAGTATACTCTGGCATATTCGATGCTGTGCTGGCATTGACTGACAAAACCGCCCTTTTAAAAACTGAATTTGGAGCTCCCGATGCGTCTGGTAAAGGAAAAGTCAACCAGACAATCTTACACATTTTGAATAGTGACCTTAATGTAACCGATAGTATGCCTGTTCGATCAACTCAAGTAATTAATGGTTCTGCAGCCGTTTTGGGCTTTGGTATAGACTTTATATCCAATGTAAACAACCAGAGTTTCCTCTATTATCCTGTTGTTTACAGAGAGCAGATTTCAAGAGATACACTTTTCTCTATTAACAATAATCAGCTCAGCCCTACGCATAAAATTGATTTTGGCATAAATGATCGACTAAAGGAGAAATTTCTGATTTCCTCAATAGTCAGAAGTCGAAATTACATACTAGTCAGTTTCATCTATAACTCTGTACAACATCAATGTTTGATAGACTTAAGGAATAAATCCTTTGTCACAGTAAAGGAAGGTTTTGAAGATACCGTTTTCAATACCGGAAAAGTTAAGCTTAGGCTTTGGGATGAGGAATTAGATGAATTCTATTTTATCAAAGATGCTATGGAGGTACATGAAGTTATTGATGGCTTATCTCAATATGATAATCCGGTAATATCAATAGTATCTTTAAAATAAAAATTTTAGATCATCCATGTACTTTGCACCCTGAGCCTTTCCGAAGGAACTATCATTTATTATATAGATCCTTCGTTCCTCAGGAAAAGAAAACAGTCCTGAGTACTTGAAATTAAGTTTTAGGCTTGAATTACCACTTAATTTTACTCAACCCTTTTTCTTCTAAATACTCATTTGCTTTACTAAAGTGCTTACAGCCAAAAAAGCCACGGTAAGATGAAAGTGGTGATGGATGTGGGGCTTTGAGGATTAAATTATCAGCAGAACTGACAAAGGCGGCTTTTTTCTGCGCGTAACTTCCCCAGAGCATATATACAATCCCTTTTCTTTGCGAAGCCAAGCGATGAATTACTGCATCAGTAAAAGTTTCCCAGCCCATATTTTGATGAGAGCCAGCTTCATGCGCTCTGACCGTGAGTGTAGCATTCAATAATAAAACACCTTGGTCGGCCCAACGATCCAGCGATCCATGGGGCGGAATCTCCTTGCCAATATCATCTTTTATTTCTTTGAAAATATTGACCAAAGAAGGTGGAAAAGGAATTCCTTCTTTTACCGAAAAGCATAAACCATTCGCCTGATTTGGACCATGATATGGGTCTTGCCCCAGAATAACCACTTTTACATTATCAAAACTGCATCGATCGAAAGCCCTGAAAATGTTATTTCCTGCTGGATAAACAGTTTGAGTTTGGTATTCATTCCTCACAAATGCAGTAAGCTTACAGAAGTACTCTTGCTCAAATTCATTAGATAACTCCTTTTTCCAGCTTTCAGCAATTTTTACATTCATCGATTTTTCGTTTTTACCATTAGTATTTTTAAAACTAATCTATATCTTTAAAACTCTGAAGAGAAAGCTTTAAATGATAGTAACAGCGGTAACAGATGGCGTAAAAGTGAGTGTAGAAACTAGCTACCAACCGGAGTATTCCAGTCCGGGGCAGTTCCACTTTGTTTTTACCTACCGTATCACTATTCAAAACGAAGGTGAAAACACCATCAAACTTCACCGCAGACATTGGCAAATTTTCGATACCAACAACGAAATGCGCGAAGTGGAAGGTGAGGGAGTCGTTGGCCAACAGCCAGTGTTAGAACCAGGTGAAAAGCATCAATATGTCTCCGGTTGCAACCTCAGAAGCGGAATCGGCAAAATGCGTGGCACCTATTTGATGGAAAGGGTGGTTGACGGTAAACAATTCGAAGTCACCATTCCCGAGTTCACCATGATTGTTCCTTATCTCTTAAATTAATCTCCTTGTACCAATTATTGGCTTATATCAAATACTGGCTGCTGTCAGTAGATGAGCATTCGTTGCACTCCCCTTTTCTTTATAAGTGCTATACCGAAGTAGTTAAAAGTAAGTCGAATACACGCGATCCTGCTATTGAGGAACTTCGGAAACAACTACTTAGAAACGACACCATTGTTGAAATCGAAGAAATGGGTGCTGGGTCAAGAGTGAACTCATCCAATTCTCGAAAAATAAGTGAAATCGCCAAGCACTCCGCCACTCCTACTCGATTCTCATTGCTGCTTTTAAGGATAATTCAACAATACGATTTTAAAGGTATAGTCGAACTGGGGACTTCATTAGGCTTAAATACTGCTTATCTGGCCAAATCCAACGAAGAAGTCAAAGTCACTACTTTTGAAGGAAGTGGAACCATTGCTGGATTGGCGAATCAACATTTTGAGCAATTAGGCTTATCGAATATCGAAGTCGTCATTGGAAATATTGATCAGACTTTGGAGACTTGGCTCGCCACCGCCTCACCTATTGATTTGGCTTACCTTGACGCCAACCATCGTTATGAGCCTACAATCCGTTATTTCGAGCTATTGTTACCTAAAATAAATCAGCAAGGGATGATCATTTTAGATGATATCCATTGGTCAAAGGAGATGAACCTAGCTTGGAACGAACTTAAAAACCATCCGCAAGTGAGTCTTTCCATTGATTTATTTGAAGGTGGTATTTTATTTCTGAATCCAGAAATCCCCAAAGACCAATATATTTTAAGCTTCTAGACGCTGGTTCGAAAGGAGTTTCCTTCATAAGAAACCCTCCAAAAGTTCTTATTCTTAATACTCACAAACCATTCAACTTTTGGAGGGGTATTGCTACCCTTGAAATTCAGGCTTTTAACTTCCTCAGTTTTACGAATAACTCATTTCCTTTTCTTGGCTGGATGGAATTATAGGCCTCTTCCATCAATTCAATTTTTAAATGAGCTTCGAATAGATTTCGATATTCTACTTCATTGCCGCCAAAAGGCGGATAATCGGTATGCAATGGAATTTTAAACATAAGTCCCACCAGTTTTCCTTCTGGTGCTAAAAGTGTTGTCATTTTTTTAACGTAGTTAATGCGCAATTCAGGACTCAAAGCACAAAAGAAAGTTTGCTCAACGATCAAGTCGTACTGAGCACTATGCTCAAAGAAATCACCATGAATTAATTGCGAGGATGGAAAAGCCGGAATCCTATCCTTGATATTCTGCAATGGAAGAACCGACAAATCAATTACATGCACATTTTCAAAACCTATTGACCACAAATATTCAGCTTCGTAGGCATTTCCTGCTCCTGGAATTAAAATCCGCAAGCTTCTGTCAGTAAGTTGATCGAAGTATTCCTTCAGAGGTCTCGAAATATGGCCGATATCCCAGCCTATTTGATTAGTGGCATATCTTTCTGTCCAATAGTGCTCATTAAATGTGTCAATCATGCGCTGCTTATCAATTGGTTGGTATATTTAAAAAAGTTTTAAGTAATTCGCCCAATATTGAATAATTAAGGCGTTAAAATAGTTCATTCAGAGATTCAAAAACATGGCCGAAGAAGCAAAAAAGAAAGGTGGTAATAAAGACAGCATCAGAATTATATTAGTCATTGCCCTTATTATTGTGGCTGCAGGCGCTGGCTATAAAATCTATACTGATGGCATTGCCAAAGAGCAACTCCAAGCCGAGTTTGACCAAACCAAAACCATACTGACCACTAAACTCGACAGCATTAGTGGACAACTTTCTAATCGTATCTCCGAAATCGCCAGACTAGGGGGTAATATAGATTCTTTGGTAACCCTAAAGGATTCCATCACTGCAGAACGCGATCAATTGCAACGTACAAGAACTGCCAACAAAGCCATCATTCAGCGACTGGACAGAAAAGTAACTGGCTATGAAGAATTACTCTTGGCAAAAGATGATGAAATTGCTGCATTAAAAGTGATCAACACTCAACTTCTGGAAGAAAATACAGACCTGAAAGTTGAAAAGAATGAGTTGAATGCCACCATTCGCGAAGCCAATCAAACCAAACAACAACTTGAGCAAAAAATCTCGCTAGCGGCTAAATTGAAAGCAGAAAATATCAAAGTCTACAACATAAACTCGCGAGGCAAGGAACGCGAAGGAGATTTCCGAAGCAGGCAAGCCGAAAAAATCAAAGTAACCTTTAATCTTTCAGAAAATGCCGTTGCCCCTGTGGCAGGACATAAAATCATGATTCAAATTGTCGATCCTGCTGGAAATGTAGTTTTTGATATTGCGCGAGGTTCTGGTTCTTTCCAAGTAGATGGCCGCGAACAATTTTACACAGCAATGCAGGAAATTCTCTTTGACAACTCTAAACAGGAATTGAGCTTTGTTTATGACAAGGGCTCCGAATTTGATAAAGGAGATTACAAAATCAACATCATTTCTGATTTCTACGAAATAGGCCAGGCAGGTTTTAGTGTTAGATAAAGGTGGGAATGATTGATGACTCTGAGCAAGTAATTAACTATTACAAAACTTCAAACAGAATTTCTCCAGAGCTATTCAACACATTGAAAATGGTTATGTTAGAATGGAGGAAAGTTATTACTTCATCACATATTAATGATCAACAGAAGCTTATATTCAAGAAGGCACTAGCACACTCAAATTCAGTCATTTGGTTTGAATTGGGCTTTAGACTAGCGAAATACTCGGCTCAAGATCAATCTGCAATATTTATACTTACAGAGACTCTTCTAGAGTCAAACTATAGATCTAGATTAAAATCAACTGCCCTAATACCCTATTTAAAAGACACACATCAAGAATATTTTCTTTCAAAATCAATTAACGACAAAAGTAAAAAGGTGAGAATAAAGGCTGCTGATGCGATTTTAACTATTAATAAAAAGGAGTATCTCGCATTGATTGAAGAAAGGATTTTGATAGAGAATAATGAGGAAGTAAGAAGTGCTTTAAACTTTTGTTTGGCCAATTTTGATAAAATTATCAAAAGAGCCGATGGTGGCACCGAACTAGTCTTGTGAGACAACTAAATTTCAAGTTTATGCAAACGATGGCATTTGGCTTTAAAGGCGAATAGCTTATCTTTCAATTTGGGTTAGTCCAGTCTTAAACCTTATTCTATGCTCGCCATTCAGAAAAACTTTACCAAGTCCTTTTACATTTTACTGAGCTTACCCGCCACGGCCATGGGTTTTGCCCTGTCGGTTCAAATTGCTGCGTTAAGCTGGATTTTAAATACCAAGTTCGGTTTCAATCTTGAAGAAATTGGTTTTGTTTGGGCGGCTGGTCCTACCGCAGGTATTTTAGGTCAGGTCATCATTGGTCTAGTGAGTGATAAAGTTTGGTTTTGGGGCGGAAGAAGAAGACCTTTTATCTTGATTGGAGGCACCATTGCCGCCCTTATGCTTTTGGCCTTACCTAATATTGATGTTATCAGCGAAGCTTTGGGTGTCGAAGAAGTGATTGGGGTAGCCATTGCCGTAGCGCTTTCACTTGATTTAGCGATTAATATCAGCTTCAACCCTACTCGATCTGTCATTGCAGATGTCACCAAAGAAGGCGTTGTCAGGACAAAAGGATATACTTGGATGCAGACCATTTCTGGTTTCTTTGGTGTTGTGGCTTACTTGATTGGTGCATTTATAGGCAATTACGAGCTTATTTATTTAGGCGCCATTTTGGTCTTTCTATTCTCTATCATTCCTACATTTTTTATTACCGAGCCTAAGGTCTTAGATGAAGTAGAAGAAATCATCGAAACAGCGCAGCCCAAAGGCAAATCCAACATACCCGAATTCTTAAAAATCTGCTTGGCGCATGCTTTTACTTGGCTGGGCGTTCAAACCATGTTCGTTTATTCTTTTGCCTATATTAAAGAGGTAATCATGGGTTTTGGCACAACTGAAAGCCTAACCGATATTCAAAATAATGACATTGGTTTTACTATTGGAATTGCCTTTGCCATTTTGAACACCGTTGGTTTTATTCTGCCTGCTTTAGTTTTAGAACCCATTACCGAGAAAATTGGTCGCGTAAAAACGCATACTTTATGCATTGCCATCATGGCCATTGGGTATTCATTGGTGATATTTTTAGGACAAAGTACCCTAAGCCTCTATCTGCTTATGGCGGTAATTGGTATAGGTTGGGCGGCTGTGGTAAGCCTTCCATTCGCTATCATGTCCGAGACCGTTAGCCAAAGTAAAATGGGCTTATTTATGGGCCTATTTAATCTTTCGGTAGTACTTCCACAGTTAGTGGCATCTAATCTTGGTGGCTATATTGATGGTCAAGAAGACAAATCTGTAATTTTCATTATCAGTGCAATATCCTTGGGCGTATCGGCCGTTTTATGGCTCTTTGTAAAAGAGAGTCAGAAGACCAAAGTCCAACTAAGTCCAGCCTCATCTCATTAATATTGAACCATGAAATCAAAACTATTCCTTTCTTTCATTGCTATTGTTATGCTAAATATGGCCTGTGAAACCACCCCAACTTATGAGTCTTACAATGATTACCCTGTCTACGAAGGGAATGATTTAGGCTTTACCTACAGTCCCGAGCAAACTCAATTTAAATTATGGTCGCCTGTTGCCTCAGCAGCTAAACTTCATCTCTATGAAAAAGGAGATGGCGACAATAAAATCAAATCGGTTGATTTAAAAAGGGGAGAAAATGGGGTTTGGTCTGCGAATGTGAAGGGAGACCAAAAGAATAAGTACTACACTTTTCAAGTGGAACAAAACGGCCAATGGCTTCAAGAAAAGCCAGATTTATATGCGCAGGCCGTAGGGGTCAATGGACAAAGAGCAATGGTGGTTGAACTTTCGGAAACCAATCCTGAGGGTTGGGAAACTGATACAAAACCAGCGCTCGAGAATTTCACAGACATCATTCTTTATGAACTTCAAATCCGAGACATGTCCATTCATGAAAGTTCAGGTATTACCAATAAAGGCAAATATTTAGGATTGATTGAAACCGGCACTAAAAACCCATCAGGATTATCCACCGGTTTAGATCATATCAAAGATTTAGGCGTTACCCACGTGCACCTATTACCCACCTTTGACAATCGTTCAATTGATGAAACTCGCTTAGATGTACCACAATACAATTGGGGTTATGATCCACTCAACTACAATGTTCCTGAAGGAAGTTTTTCGACTGATCCTTTCGATGGCAGAACAAGGATCAAAGAGTTCAAAGAGATGGTGCAAACCATGCATAAAAATGGCTTAAGAGTTATTTTAGATGTGGTTTACAATCATACAGGGCAAACAGAAGATTCTAATTTCCAACAACTTGTTCCCTTTTACTATTATCGCCAAAATGCAGAAGGAGGATTTTCGGATGCAGCAGCTTGTGGCAACGAAACCGCTTCTGAGCGCGAAATGATGCGCAAATACATGATCGAATCCGTTATCTATTGGGTGAAAGAGTATCACTTAGATGGATTTCGCTTCGACCTTATGGGAATTCACGACATTGAAACCATGAATCAAATCAGTGCTGAACTGCACAAAATTGATCCTTCAATCTTTATTTATGGAGAAGGCTGGACAGCAGGCTCTTCTCCCCTTCCTATGGAGCAACAAGCTCTAAAAGCCAATACTTATAAACTAAATAAAATAGCTGCTTTTAGTGACGACATGCGCGATGGACTAAAAGGAAGTGTCTTCGAAGAAAAAGAAGGTGGTTTCGCCAGCAATAGAAAAGGCCTGAAAGAAAGTGTGAAATTTGGAATAGTGGCCTCAACAGAACACCCTCAAGTTGACTATGAAGCTGTTAACTATTCTAAAGCACCATGGGCAGCAGAGCCCTACCAAACGATCAACTATGTCTCTTGCCACGATAACAACACGCTCTACGATAAGTTGAAACTGTCCAATGAAGAGGCTTCCGAAGAAGAAATCGTCAAAATGCACAAACTTGCTCAAACCGTGGTACTAACGTCACAAGGAGTACCATTTCTGCATGCCGGCATGGAAATGCTTCGTACTAAAAATGGTGTAGAAAACTCTTACAATTCCTCAGACGAAATCAATCAAATAGATTGGAATAGAAAAACAACTTACAAATCTGAGTTTGATTATTATCAGGGAATGATAGCACTTAGAAAAAATCACCCTGCTTTCCGAATGATGAGTAAGGATTTGATCCAAAAGCACCTTGAATTTATCGATATTATGGATGAAAGTGTGCTTGCTTACCGCATTAAGGACAATGCCAATGGCGATGATTGGAAAGAAATTCTGGTACTTCTGAATGGCAGTAATATGAACAAAACCATTGATCTGCCCAAAGGCAATTTTACCTTAATCGCAGACGGGCAGAAAGTGGATGAAAGCTGCATCAGAAGTTATAAGAATGGCGTAATCACCATTCCTGCTTACACCGCTTTTATTTTGAAGGCAAACTAAGCTCGGTTTCGAAAACCATAATTGCATGGCCTTTTAGAAGCACTCTATCCCCCTTTAGGACAGTTTGCATTTCACCTGTTCTGGCTGAAGCCTGGAATGCGTTGAATTCTGTTTTGCCAGTTTCACTCGCCCAATAAGGTGTTAAAATCGTGTGCATAAAACCTGTTACAGGATCTTCCTTGATGCCTAGGTTCGGAGCAAAATAACGGCTCACGAAATCATAGCCTGATTGCTCTCCTCTAGCGGAAACAATAACTCCGCTCTTGGCTTGAGCAGCAATGATTTCTGAATTTGGATTCGCATTTAATACGGCTTCTTCATGCTCAAAAATCAAAATTAACTCATCAGGGTAATCGAGTACTTCCTTGATTGGGTAACCAAAGACCAATTCCATTTCGGCTTTATCAAAACCCAAATTAGGCTTTGCAGGATTGGACGGAAAGTCCATGGTAATCATTCCATTCTCGTCTAAACTGGTAAAAAGCGAGCCGCTCAACGTCCTAAATTCAATGACTTTAGAAGTATCCCAATACCCTTTTTTCCAAAGTGCAAAGGCAGAAGCCAAAGTAGCATGTCCGCATAATGGAACCTCAGAAGCAGGTGTAAACCACCTCAAGTCGCAGTGATTATCGTGAAGCGTAATAAATGCCGTTTCGGACAAATTCATTTCCAGTGCTATCTGCTGCATTAAATCAGTAGAGAGTTCATTTTCAACAATAGCAACTGCTGCCGGATTTCCTTTGAATAATTCCTTTGTAAATGAGTCGACTTGATAGATTTTCATACCACCACTTTAGTTTTTCTATTTTTATATATCACATTGAGCACCACTCCCACCATCACGCAGGTCATTCCCAAATAAGTTTGAAGATTGAATGTTTCTCCAAACAAAACGTAGCCAAAGCCCAAAGCATAAATAATTCCAATAAAACTCAGGTTAGAAACTTTGGCCAGTTCCTCCGACTGGTATGACTTCGTCATATAGTATTGAGCGATTTGCGTAAGTACTCCAATTGCCAAAAGTATGATCCATTCAATTCCATGAGGTTGCACCCAATGAAAAATCGAATAAATACCCACAATAGGTAAAGTAACCAGAGGGAAGTAGAAAATAATGACCAGTGGATGCTCACTTGTTTTGAGCTTTCTGATCATGTTATAGGCAATCCCAGAGCAAAAAGCAGCCCCAACTCCTAGTAATGCCATATAAGGCGAAACTCTTGGATCGAAACCTTTGATCATCAAAATCCCCGCGAAGGACATTGCAAAAAAGACCCATTGCAGCCAAACTACTTTTTCTTTGACAATCCACATCCCTAAAATTGCAGTGAAAATTGGGCCAAGAAACATAAGCGTTACTGCGCTGGCCAAAGGAATTTCTTGAAGCGTGGTAAAAAACATCATCAGGGCTAACGCACCTGCCAATCCGCGCAGAAAAAGTATCTTTCGATTCTTACCCAATAATGGTACTCTTTGAAATTTCAAAGCTATGCCAGACATGGCAAACGAAACAATCGATCTAAACAAAATGATTTCGATGGCAGGAATATTGGGGACATACTTGATCAGGACATTCATTATGGCAAAAATGAATGTTGACAAAAGCATGTACTGAACTCCTTTTGAAAGCATGCGCGAAGTTGCGATATTCCACACAATTATCTCATCATTAAAGAGTAAAACATGGCCTTAAAAATAGGTACCACAGCACCAGAAATCAATCTAAAAAGCACCAATGGAAAACGTTTCATTTTGAGTGATGAAATGAAAGGCAAACCCTGCATCATTTACTTTTACCCGAAGGACTTTACGCCAGGTTGCACAGAAGAAGCCTGTACTTTTAGAGATGCCTTTTCTGAATTTAGAGATTTGGAGGTGGATGTATTTGGCATCAGCCGCGACACCATAGCGAGTCATTTAAAATTTAAAGCAGCACATAATCTTCCCTTTGAATTGCTTTCCGATTTGGATGGAAAAGTATGTAAAGCATACGATGCACTCGTCCCCATCATTGCTTTACCCAAAAGGGTAACGTACCTTTTAGACGAAAATCATAGCGTAGCTGCTGTCTATCAGGACATGTTTGGCGCTAAAAAGCACATCGAAAAAATGCTCAAAGAGATGAAATCTGCCAATAGATAGCAGTTTTTCGCGTTTGACTTATATCTTTATGTTCTTGAACCTAACCCAAGCAGTAATTAAATGACTAAAACGCGCCTAATTGTTCTGCTTTTCGCGCTAATAACGAAGAGTATCTTTGGTCAACAATACGTCACCACTGGTGATTTCGATAGGCTTTCAAAAGCCTCTTTTGGCCTTGGCTTGAACACTTATTTTGGAGAGCTATCAGACTTTGGTACAGATTCAAAATTGAATTTTGGCTTGAGCGCAAGCTTGGGTTACGAGCACCTCTTCACCGACAAAATTGCGCTTCGCGGCAGCTTATCCATTTATTCCATCAAAGGAGCTGATTCGTTGTCAGTAGATAGGGAAAGGTTAGCGAGAAATCTATCATTCAAAGCCACGAATATAGAATTCACAGGTCAAGCCCTTTTTTATGCTTATCCTCATCCCCATACAGGCTTCAAAGATCGGGCTTTTGCCAATCCCTATTTTGCTTTAGGACTTGGGGTAACCACCAATAAACCAAAAGCAACATTGGCCGGAACAGACTATGAGCTGAGGCCATTAAGACTAGAGGGAATTGAGTATGGCACTTTGGCGGTAGTGATTCCTATTGGGGTTGGGGTCAGTATTTTCGTGAATAGATTTATGGATTTACAATTGGAAGTGCAGTACACCCCCACCCTTACAAAATACTTGGATGACGTAAGTGCAAATTACAGAGACCCTTCCTCTTTTGTCGATCCTGTGGCAGGTCAATTATCAGATAGAAGAGTAGAATTAGGTTTTGATCCTGCCGCAGCGGGCGACCCTAGGGGTGAAGGCTCAAATGACTCCTATTTAAGGTTTGGCTTTAGATTGGGTTATTACATTCCGGGCTCTTTATACGGTAAGTCTTCCATAAGATGTAAAGTCGAGAAGAAGACGAGATAATCTTAAGTCAAAATCACCCCATCTTTGATTTCAATCTTACGATCGGCCATGGCAGCCAAGCTTTGGTTATGGGTAACAATAACGAAGGTTTGATTCAGTTCATTTCTCAGATCAAAGAACAGTCGATGCAATTCATCTGCTGTCTTCGAATCCAAGTTCCCGCTAGGCTCATCGGCAAAAACGATACTCGGATTGTTGATTAAAGACCTCGCCACAGCCACGCGCTGCTGCTCACCGCCCGAGAGCTCAGAAGGCTTATGGTCTTGTCTTGAAGTAAGCCCCAACTTTTTCAATAGTTGCTTTCCCCGTTCAAAAACTGCTTTATCATTTGAATTCGACATCAAACCAGGCAAACAAACATTCTCCAAAGCAGTAAATTCAGGCAAAAGATTATGAAACTGGAAAATAAAGCCAATCTGCTGATTGCGGAAGCCTGCCAGATCTTTGGATTTCATAGATCCCACCGATTTTCCAGCAATTACAATTTGCCCAGCGTCTGCGGCATCCAAAGTACCCAAAATGTGTAACAAAGTACTCTTACCCGCACCAGATTCACCTACCACAGACAACACCTCCCCTTGCTGAACGGACAAATCTATTCCTCTCAGCACCTGAAGTTCGTTATAAGATTTTTGTACTTTCTCTGCCCTTAAAATTTCCATGTGTAAAAATGAAGGTAAACTTAATCAAATCATCTCAAACCTTACTTATCTAGTCGAATAAGCTACTTGTTTTTCCTTGCTATATTAAGGTCAATGGTGTAGTTTCGTGCAAAATTTTATCGCATGAATATCCACGAATACCAAGCCAAAGAATTACTAAAAAAACATGGAGTAAAAATCCAAGAAGGCATTGTTGCCTCTACTCCTGAAGAAGCTACCGAAGCGGCTAAAAAACTAAATGCCGAAACTGGAACAAGCTGGTATGTTATAAAAGCTCAGATTCACGCTGGTGGACGTGGCAAGGGTAAAGTCAATGAAACGGGTTCAAATGGGGTTGTGCTGGCTAAAAGCCTAGAAGATGTACCGACAAAGGCAGGCGCTATTTTAGGTGGCACACTAGTTACGCATCAAACTGGTCCTGCTGGAAAAAAAGTAGGTAAGGTACTCATCGCGCAAGATGTTTACTATCCAGGCCAATCTGAGCCCAAAGAATATTATATGAGCATCCTTCTGGATCGTGCCAAAGGCTGTAATGTGATCATGGCCTCTACTGAAGGAGGAATGGACATTGAGGAAGTTGCTGAGCACAGCCCTGAGAAAATTGTCAAAGAATGGATTGATCCAAAAGTTGGTTTACAAGGATTCCAAGCTAGGAAAGTAGCCTTCAAATTAGGGCTGGAAGGAAATGCCTTTAAAGAAATGGTGAAGTTTATCTTCTCTCTTTACAAAGCCTTTGAAAGTTCTGATTCATCGATGTTTGAAATTAATCCAGTACTAAAAACATCTGATGATAAAATCCTAGCTGTTGATGCCAAAGTTAACCTAGACGACAATGCTTTAATGCGTCACCCTGACCTTCAAGCACTTAGAGACATTACAGAAGAAGACCCTTCTGAAGTTGAAGCTGGAAAATACGGCCTAAGCTATGTAAAGCTTGATGGCAATGTAGGCTGTATGGTGAACGGAGCGGGTCTGGCAATGGCCACCATGGACATTATTAAGCTTTCAGGCGGAGAGCCTGCCAACTTTTTAGATGTTGGAGGTTCGGCCAATGCTGAGACCGTTGAAGCAGGTTTCAGAATAATTCTGCAAGACCCTAATGTTAAGGCTATTTTAATTAATATTTTTGGTGGTATTGTGCGTTGCGACAGAGTCGCCAAAGGTGTGGTTGAGGCCTATAAGAAAATTGGAAATATTAGCATCCCAATTATTGTAAGACTACAAGGCACCAACGCAGAAGAAGGCGCAAAAATAATCGATGAAAGTGGCTTAGCGGTTCATTCTGCCATCCTTTTGAAAGATGCAGCCCTAAAAGTTCAAGAAGTTTTAGCATAAAATTTCAGCATCCGTAGCTCAATTGGATAGAGCACCAGATTTCGGCTCTGGGGGTTGAGGGTTCGACTCCTTCCGGGTGCACACACAAAATCCTTCATCAAGTTTGAATGAAGGATTTTATTTTAGCTCAAATTATAATATATTTGAGCGTTCCTCACCGACCTAAGATTGATATGACCACCATTTTTGATTCAATATTATGATAAATTGAGGTGTATTTGGAATGAAAAAAGCTTTACTCATCACATTATTATTAGTCTTTGTTATTGATGCTGTCAATGCACAAAGCTTCTACTCAAGACGAAGAGACAGGTCTCTTATGTTCTCCTTTGGATTGGGACAAAGTACATACCACGGTGATTTACACGATGTACTTTTTGATGGTTTTACGGCTAGACCGAATGCAGGCATTGGTCTACGCAAAAAACTTGGATCTCAGTTAAGTTTGAGATTAGACCTGAACTGGTATCAAATAGCCGCGGCAGATTCTCTCAATCAAAAAATCGGGGAAAGAAAAAATAGATTTGGAGGCCCAGATAAAAGACGTCCAAGAAATCTCTCTTTTAGATCAAATAACTTGGAACTATCAGCCCTAGTAGTTTTTAACCTTATCCCAGTAAATAATTCTTACACCAGACGCCCTTTGATTAATCCTTATATTTTCGCAGGGCTAGGTCTAAGCTCTAATAATCCCAAGGCATTATATGAGGGGGAATGGGTGGCATTAAGACCTCTACAAACGGAATTGATCCCTTATTCAGGCAGAATCATGGTGGTGCCTATTGGTATTGGAGTTCGGTTAAAAGCAAATCAGTACATCGACATTTTAATAGAAGGCGGTAGGAGATTTACCCGAACAGATTATTTAGATGACGTTAGCACTGAGCATGTAGATATTACGGAATTTGATGTTCTTTTTGGAGAAGGTTCTGAAAATGCAAGATTGGCTAAGGCACTCTCGGATAGAGGGCCAGAAGGAGGTTTCCAAGATTTTAGACTGGGTGATGACCGTGGAAATCCTTTAAAAAATGATTCCTATTATATTTTTCAAGTCAGACTAGAAATGTATTTACCCGAGAATTTACTTCAACAACTTTTCTCTCCTAGTAGAAAGAAACCGAAATTTAGATAATCTTTATCTTACTGATATTCAATCAAAAAGCCCCATTCAAATGAGTGGGGCTTTTTGGTGGTATAAGATTTTTCTTAATTAAAGTGAGCAGTTTATTTAAATATATAGGGTTGTATTGCCCTGAATAAAGAAATTATCTATCCAACATCGAAAACTTTGATTCTTTGCTCTTGTACTCAGTGATCAATATTTTCAAGAATTTTACAAGTTGCATTTCTCCATCTCCGATTTTAGCGTCAACTGTGCCCAGGGCATTTTCAATTTCAGCATAAATACGCTTTACCTCAGCAAACTCCACCGCCCTTACCTTCGCAATCATGATCTTTGGATGATGAGTACTCAGGGTATTTTCACCATCTTCTAACAGTTCTTCAAACAACTTTTCACCTGGCCTCAATCCTGAAAAAACTATGTTGATATCAAGTCCTTCCTTTAGCCCAGAGAGTTGAATCATCCTCTTGGCCAAATCAACAATTTTAACCGACTTGCCCATATCAAAAACGAATATTTCTCCACCATTACCCATAACACCTGCCTCCAGCACAAGGCTGCAAGCTTCTGGAATTGTCATAAAATACCGGGTGATATCAGGGTGGGTCACAGTAATCGGGCCTCCTTGTTGGATTTGTTTCTGAAAGATTGGGATGACTGAGCCGCTTGAACCCAAAACGTTTCCAAATCGGGTAGTTATGAATCGGGTGGGATGCTCTGCTTCAACTTCATTCAAGAAGTTATTCAAGGATTGAACATATATTTCTGCTGCTCTTTTTGTCGCCCCCATCACACTCGTAGGATTTACTGCCTTATCAGTAGAAATCATTACAAACTTCTTTACCTCAAACTCAACTGCCAAATCTGCAAGGTTTTTTGTTCCAATAAGATTACAATGAATCGCTTCATGCGCATTTGATTCCATCATTGGAACATGCTTGTAAGCAGCCGCATGAAAAATAAATTCAGGTGAATATTGCCTAAAAAGATAAGTCAATCGTTCACGATTCGTGATATCGGCCACAAAACAAATAAGTTCATAGGAAACAGTGCCATATCTTCTGATCTCATTCTCCATTTCAAAAAGCCCCGTTTCTGACTGGTCCAATAAGATCAATTTGGAAGGTTTGTATTTTGAAATTTGCCTCACCAATTCAGCTCCAATGGAACCTGCGGCTCCAGTAATTAAAATACATTTGCCCGAAAGTTCTTGGCTCACATATTTATTGGAAAGGTTGATAGTGTTTCGTCCCAGTAAATCTTCAATCCTAATCTCCTTGATCTGATCAATCCCAAATTGACCGCCAATCCATTGATCCACAGAAGGTACAGAAGACACTTTGATGCCAAATTCAAGACATTGATCTACCAATTCATTCTTTCGTTCCAATGACATTTGCGTGGTAGCAATAATCAGCTCAGACGGATGATTCTTAATGATCACTTTTTCGAAATCATTTCGAGCAGAGTAAATTCTGACCCCTCCTAGAATATTTCCGATTTTACGTGGATTATCTTCCAGAAATCCGATGACTTTAACATTAGAAGATGTATCATTATCCAGCAACTGCTTGGTGATCATACCAGATTGCCCTGCTCCAAAAATCACAATCTTCTTTTTGACTTTTGGAATCGTTCGATAAAAAGCAAAGAGTTCTTTGACCAAAAGTCGATAGCTTGTCAAAATCACGAGCGCCACAAAAAATGCTATTAATGCGATTGAATAAGGCATTGCATTTTCTGACAGGTAGTTGATGCAGAATGATATTCCCAAGGTTAATAGGCTCGCATAGAGCACCCTTAATGTGTCTTGGACACCCGTATACCTAATAATTCCTGCAAAACTTCGTGTGATCAACGAACTCATTAAACCTGCAGTTGTAAAAATGATCACCCCTCTGAAAAAGTTAAATTGGTAGAGCGCATCAATATCAAAATTCAGCCTCAGCAGATAAGCTACCAAAGCAGCCAATGCATAAACGACCAAATCGATCAGTACTATGATCCATCGGGGCAATACATTCAAGGTTTTAATTCGCTTTATCACTTAGTCACACATTTAACTATAGCATCTACTACTCGTTGTAAACTTCGCTCGCTGAGGTTGGAACCAGAAGGCAAGCACAGGCCTTTATCAAAAAGTTCATCACTCACGCCATTGCCATAATATGGAAACTCTTTATAGAGAGGCTGTAAATGCATGGGTTTCCAAAGCGGCCGAGTTTCAATATTAGATTCCCAAAGCGCCAGCCTTATCTCTTCTCTTGTCTTTCCTAAAATCTCTGGTTGGATGAATACGGAGGTCAACCAATAATTGGAACGGTCTCCTTCACTATTTTCTGACTGAAAAATAAAGCCTAGATCCGTTAAGCGCGCTCTGTAGAATGCGTTATTGGCCCTGCGATTGGCCACGTGACCATCGAGTACCTTCATTTGTCCACGTCCAATTCCTGCCAAAATATTGGACATTCTGTAATTGTAGCCTAAGGTAGCATGTTCATAATGAGGAGCATCGTCCCTGGCCTGAGTGGCCAAAAATCTAGTGGTATCAATCCAATCCTTGCGCTTGGATGCTAAGGCGCCTCCCCCAGAAGTGGTAATGATTTTATTACCATTAAAAGACAATACCGAAAAATCGCCAAAAGAACCAGCCATTTGGCCGCCAATTTCTGAACCTAAGGCCTCAGCAGCGTCTTCAATCAAAGGGATTTCATACTTATTGCAAATGGATTGAATTTCTTTGATTTTGCATGGCATTCCATACAAATGCACCACGATAACCGCCTTTGGCCTCTTTCCTTTTGAAATCCTATCCAAAACAGCCTTTTCTAGCGCAATTGGGCACATGTTCCAAGTATCTGGCTCGGAATCAACCAAGACAGGAGTTGCTTGCTGATACAGAATTGGGTTGGTTGTGCCACAAAAAGTAAAGCTTTGAGCAATCACTTCATCCCCAGCCTTTACGCTTAACTGGATCAATGCCAAATGAATGGCAGCGGTACCACTCGACAATGCCGCTACGTACGGTACTTTTATATACGCTGCCAAGTCCTTTTCAAATCCATCAACATTGGCCCCCAAGGGCGCAATCCAATTGGTCGAAAAAGCATCGTGAATAAAATCAAGTTCTTCACCCCCCATGTGAGGCGAGGAAAGCCAAATTCTTTCTTCAGTCATTATTATATTTTATGATTCTAGCAGGATTACCTACAACAACGGCAAAATCGGGGATATTTGAAATCACCACCGCCCCGGCTCCAATGGTTACCCATTTTCCAATAGTAATATTTGGAATGACGGCAGCGTTTGCCCCCACTTGAGTGCCTTCCCCTATTTGTACTCCACCGCATAAGGTAGCATTAGGGCTTATGTGAACAAAATCACCTAATGAACAATCATGGTCTATCGATGCGGAAGTATTGATGATGCAATGATCTCCAATTTTCGTGTCACTATTGATCGTTGCCGAAGCCATGACCACGGTTCCCAAACCGATTTGAACAGAACTATCCAAAACAGCCTTTGGGTGGATAGCCTTAACGTATTTCAAATGATGTTTCAAAGCCAGTCTCTTTCTTATCGCGTTGGACCCTATAGCAATAATCGCTTCTTGATCGAGAAACTCAAAGCTGTCTTCTAGTAAAACTGGAATTCCTTGCAATTCCTTAATTGAAGGGTTGGCATCCACCAAGTTATCCAACTCAATATTGTTCAGCCTCAAAATATCAATAATCACTTTTGAATGCCCAGATGCTCCAATTAAAATCATGTATTCCCTTTAAATTTCTCCATAGTGACAGATGTCCTCGAACTAATGCCTTCCCTAATCACTACTTTTTTCAAGGTTAAAAATAGTATTCTTAAGTCCAGCATAAAAGAACAATGATCGACATACCAAACATCGTACTCAAATTTGGTATTCCAATCCAAAGTATTTCTTCCATTGACTTGAGCCCAGCCAGTAATACCGGGTTTAATATCATGCCTCCGCGCCTGTTCATCCGAATAAAGTGGCAAGTATTCGGTCAGTAAGGGCCTAGGCCCTACAAGCGACATTTCTCCTTTCAACACATTGATCATCTGCGGCAATTCGTCAATAGATAGTTTCCTTACCCAGCCACCAAACTTAGTGAGGCGAAGATCATCTGGCAGCAATTCACCCGTTGAAGTCCGTTGATCCGACATTGTTTTAAATTTAATGATTTTGAACGCTTTTGTATTCTTACCCGGCCTTAATTGAAAAAAGAATGGACTCCCTTTATTGATTGCCCATAATATAATGGCTGTAATTAGAATAATTGGGGAGAATACAATTAACACCATTAAGGCAATGGAAAAATCGATAAGCCTTTTGAATAAGCTATTGTACATATTCCTCTATTAATGCGATGTATTCCTGGTGGAGCGCCTCCCAAACTACTTTTTGATCATACCTATTTACGATCATAGGCCTGGCAACTTCCTTCATTCGCTCAAAAAGCTCTGCATCGTTCAGCAGTCTTTCGATCGCCAACTTAAGGGCATTTTGGTCTTTTACAGGGATGATCAATCCATTAATTTCATGCGCAATGATCTCATTGCAGCCATTAATATCGGTGACAATGGACGGCAGTCCCATGGCTCCAGCCTGCATTGGTACATTCGGAAAACCCTCTCGGTAAGAGGGGAAAGCAAGGAAATCAGCCGCCAACAAATAAGGCCTGATCTCAGATTGATAACCTACTGCGTGAATATTAGGGTTCTGCTGGATTTCCAATACCGTTTGATCGTCCAAAGGATCCAAATCAGGTTCGAAGGGCCCCACCAAAATAAGGCTTAACTTTTCAAAAGATTTAAAAGCCCCAACAAGTTCATTGATTCCCTTATCGCCTGTAATACGACCTATGAAAATCGCCACTTTATGATCTAAGGGTATCTGCAGTTCATCCTTGATGGCGAGGGCTCTTCGCTCTAAAATACTATCTGTTTGAAAGTAGTCGGTATCAATTCCATTGCTACTGCCATTGCCTATTACTTTCAACTTAGTTTCTGAGGAATAAATATGTCGTTGAATGTATTCCATCATCTTGAAAGAATTAGGATATACTCCTGTAGCGCAATGGTACGTTAATCGCTCGACTAGCAATAACACCTTTCGCTTAAGCCCCTTCGTTTCCATTAAAGGTAAGCCTGCCACTGTATGCATTCGAATCGGCACCCTACATATCCAAGCGGCAATCATCCCAAGCAGCCCTGCCTTTGGCGTATGTGTATGAACAATCTGAAACTTATGACTTCTTAAAAACCTTACCAGGCGAAAAATGGCCACCAGATCCAATAAAGGTGAGATGGTCCTTGAGAAAGGAAAGACATGATGTGCTACCCCCTCTCTGGCTATAATTGCTTCAATTTCTCTACCCGAAGAGGAGCCCGCACATACCTCAAATCCCTGGGCTTTCATAAAGGCAAATTGGCCTCTTAAAAGCAAGTCAAGTGACATTGGAATTGTGGTAAGCCTTAAGATTGAAATCTGGGAAGA